>DATLOW010000322.1:0-37274 GCA_035536055.1 Paraburkholderia sp.
GCCATCGCGCGCAGTGCGCGCGTGGTGCCGGTAGTGCTCGCAGTCCAGGCGGCACGGGCAGTGCCGGCAGCACCGGGAGCACGAGCAGCACGAGCAGCAGCACCAGCAGTCCCAGCAGTCCCAGCAGTCCCAGCAGTCCCGGCAGTCCCAGCAGTCCCGGCAGTCCCGGCAGTCCCGGCAGTCCCGGCAGTCCCAGCAGTCCCAGCACCGCCAGCACCGCCAGCACCGCCAGCACCGCCAGCACCGCCGATGCGCAAAGCGCCCGGTCGGCGCTCAATCAAAGCAGCCCATTGACGCATCGCAGCTCCCGTTAGCGCAGATCAGCCGGCGACACCCCCGGCGGCAGCGCCGCCGGCAGCCATGCCCGGCCGACGTAGCTGCGCATCTGTCCGCCCGAATCGACCACCACGTCCGGCAGCACGACGCGCGATGCATGCAGACTGCTGCGCTCGTCGTGCTGCGCGTCGGCCTTGTCGCGATACGACGCAAGGTAGTTGCCGAGCAGTCCGTGCAGATCGGGCATGGTCGGACCCTGCCACGTGTATGCGAAGATCAGCCCGTCTGCCGACGCGTACTCGTGAATCGTCGTACCGCCTTCGTCGGTCCAGCTGCGCACGCGTACGCTGGCGTCGAGCAGCTGATTGGCGAGCGCCGCGCTGCCCGCCGGCGGTGCCGCTGGCATCGAGCCGCCGAGCTGCGCATGGGCGGTGGCAGCGAAGGCCGGCAGCAGTGTCGCCAGAGCCAGCGAGCGGGCTGCGCGTAGCGCTCGCGCAGCATTGCGGTACAGAAAGTCAGAAGTCATCGCGGCTCCTTCGGAGGCTGTCCTAACTTTTTGAGATCGTTAATTCAAGATAGCACCGGGTTTGTCGGATCAATCGAGCGAGGCGCCGACCGGTACCGCGCGAGGCGCGCAAAGGGCGTCGTGGCGAGCCGCGATTATTTCGAGAAAACAAGGAGGTTGCGCGCGCGACCCGGCCCACACCCCGGCGCGGCGACAAGCTTGCCGATTGTTAAATTTGTGCCCGGCAAAGCGCTCGGCCGGTCGTCGAAACATGCCTGAAAGGCCAGTTTTTGCACCGGGCCGCGCCAGACCGGTAAAATAGCGGGTTGATCCACGGATACGGCCGTGGCGTTGCGCAAGGATTCCCAGAACATGACTGATCTTCGTCTTACCAAGCGGTTCGCAGCATTGCTGATGGCAGGCGGGTTGGTGGCCGGCTGCGGCACGTCGTCGCCGACCAAAATCGATTACAAAAGCGACCAGAAATCGAAGGAAACGTCGCTTGCCGTGCCGCCGAACCTGATCGACGAGACGCCCGATCAGCGCTCGCTGCCGCCGCAGGGCGGCCAGACCTCGCTGTCCACGCTGCAGCAGGTGCAAAGCACCGCGCCGCCGGAAACGGCGGTGGTACCCACCGTGTCCGGCCTGCATATCCAGCGCGACGGCACCGAGAGCTGGCTGGTGGTCGACAACGAATCGCCCGACCAGGTCTGGCCGCAAATCCGCCGCTTCTGGCAGGAGCAGGGCTTCCTGCTGGTGGTCGATCAGCGCGACAAGGGCGTGATGGAAACCGACTGGAACGAAACCCATCCGGCGATCAACGACGGCTTTATCCGCAACACGCTGTCGAAAGCAATGGGCAACTCGTACGTGACGGCCGAGCGCAACAAGTACCGCACCCGCCTCGAGGCGGCGCCGAACGGCGGCACCTATGTGTTCGTCAGCCAGAAGGGCCTGCGCGAGCAACTGACCGGCGCGAACAACGACAGCAGCACGTGGGTCGCGAAACCGAACGATCCGGCGCTCGAGGCGGAATATCTGAAGCGCCTGATGGCGTCGATTTCGCTCACGCAGTCGCGCGCCAAGGCGGGCGAGATCCAGAACGCGTCGCTGACGCCGGCCGGCGCGCAAACCGCGCCGAACAGCGCGGCAGTGGCCAATTCGAAGGCGAATTCGGCTGCCGCGGCCACCGCCGCGCAGAACGTCGCGCTGGCCGCGCAAACGCCGCCGTCGCAAGCGGCGATCGCTGCGGCGTCCGGCAACTCCGACGTGTCGGCGCAAATGACGTCGGACGAGCTGATGCTCGGCGAGCCTTACGATCGCGCCTGGCTGCGCGTCGGTCTTGCGCTCGATCGCAGCAACTTCACCGTCGACGATCGCGACCGTAACCGTGGCCTGTACTTTGTCCGCTACGTCGATCCGAAGGACATGAGTTCGGCCGAGCAGGGCTTCTGGAGCCAGATTTTCCACGGCCGCAAGGAAAAGGTCGCGAAGCAGTACCTGGTGAACGTGCGCGCGATCACGCCGAACCAGACGCGTGTGGCCGTGGTGGACGACAAGGGCACGATCGATTCGTCGTCGCAGGCGAAGCAGATCATGTCGCTGATGGTCGATCAGCTGCACTGAAGCCGCGGCGCCGGTTGCGCGCCCGCATCGCTAAAAAAGCCGCGTGACGGAAACGTCACGCGGCTTTTTGTTTGGCCGCGACGGCGGTACGGCGCAACGATGCACGGCTTGCACGCGTCTTGCTTTTATTGCATCGGGTTACCCGAAAGGACGCAGACATATGAACGACATGATCCCCTACTGGACCTGGGCAGCCAGCCTGCTGGCGCTTGCTGTGGCTTATGGCGCGGCGCTGGCGACCCACGAACTGCGTATGGCGCGACAGGTGCGGGCAGCCCGCGCGGTGCGGCGCGCCGCGAACCGCGACATGCGCGAGGACATGCAACGTCACGTCGCGCGTAACCCGTAACACTGCCGTAACGTCGCGTGGCAAGCGCGACAGCGCATCCAGTCAGCATCGGTATTTCACGCAACCCAGTCGAAAAAAGTACAGGCATTCAGGGAGCGATTGGGAACAGCAGCAGACGGCGGATATGCAGTCCGGCTCAACGGCGCCGCGCGAGCGCGCGCCACGATGGCCCCATCGCCTATTCCTCGTAGGGCGATGGTTTTGCCCGCACCCCGGAGGGGTGCGGGCTGTTTTTTTGCAAGCTCGGGATTTTCGCCGCAACCAGTGATTAGCGCACGGCGCACGGCGCACCGTGAGCCACGAGCCACGAGCCACGAGCCAAGCATGCGCGCCACGCACCACGCCGCGCATCAGCGCTTGTCGGCCGCCGTACCCGTCGCCCGCGTTTCACCGCCACGCGGGCCGAAGCCGGGAATCCGCCTGATCACGCCGGTCGCGAGCGCGGTGCCGGCCAGAATCACCGCGCAGCCCTCGAGCATGCCGATCGACACGCGCTCGCCGAGAAACAGCGCGCCCCACAGGATGCCGAACACCGGGATCACGAATGTGACGGTGATCGCGCGCGCCGGTCCCGCCACGGCGATCAGATGGAAGAACAGCATGTAGGCGATGCCGGTGCAGCCCACGCCGAGGCCGAACACCGCCGCCCACGTCTGCGCCGAGACCGGTGCGGCCGGCCACTGCGCGAGCGCCAGCGGCAGCAGCACGATGGTCGCGCCGAGCATCGTGCCGGTGGCGACCGTCAAGGCATCCACGCCCGTCAGATGGCGCTTCGTGTAGCTCGCGGCGATGCCGTACAGCAGCGTCGCGCCGAGCGCGGCGGCGGCTGCGAGCGCGGTAGTGGAGGGCGTTGCGCTACTGCCGGCCGGCGCGGCGATCTGGTCCCACACCAGCATCAGCACGCCGGCAAAGCCGACCGCGAGCCCAACCGTGCGCAACGCGGTGAGCCGATCCTTCAGCCATAACCATGCGACCAGCGCGCCGAACAGCGGCGTCGCCGCGTTGATCACCGAAGTGACGCCCGCCGACAGCGTCAGCTCGGCATAGGCGAACAGGCAGAACGGCGCCGCCGAATTCAGCACGCCGACCACGGCAAGCGGCCACGCGCGCTTGCGCATCGTGACGAGCGCAGCGGCGAACGGTCTGCGCACGGCCAGCACGGCCAGCAGGAACAGCGCGCCGATGCCGACGCGCAGCGCCATCAGCGGTGCGACGCCGAATTCGGCCACGCCGATGCGAATGAACAGGAACGAGGCGCCCCACAGTGCGGCGAGAATCAGCAGTTGTGCGATGTTTTGCGGAGTCATTGAGCGGGCGTCGCGCGCGGTTGAGTCACGACGCGCACGCATGGTAGCACCGGCATGCGGGCCGATAGTTCAATGCGGAGTGAAACGGCAAGAAGCGGGAGAAAAAGCGGGCGCGGCCGCGCGAGCGGGCAAGCGCCGCAGCCGCACGACAAACGTCAGCAGCGCGACGGACGGCAGCGCGACACGCGGCGGCACGACACGCGGTGGCACGACAGGCGGCGGCACGACACGCGGTGGCACGACACGCGGTGGCACGACAGGCGGCGGTACGACACGCGGTGGCACGACAGGCGGCGGCACGACACGCCGCAGCGCGACACGCGGCGGCACGACAGGCGGCAGAACAACCAGCAGCCGCATGACAAACAGCAACAGCACTCGCGACCGCACAAACACAAAGGGCGACACCGTCTCGATGTCGCCCGTCGTTAACCGTCTGCCGGTTACCTACCGCGCGGCACGCAGCGGCGCCCGCAGCCCGCCGGCGCATCAGTGCGGAATCATCCCCTGCAGGAAGTTCTGCTGCAGCCACACCAGAATGCCCAGCACGATCGTCAGGAAGATCGAGTGCTTGAAGGTCTTCGCGAACACCACGCCTTCCTTGCCCTTGAGCTCGGTGGTGGCGACGCCGGTCGAGATGTTCTGCGGCGAGATCATCTTGCCCATCACGCCGCCCGACGAGTTGGTCGCAGCCATCAGGATCGGATTCAGGTTCAGCTGGTTGGCCGCCACCACCTGCAGGTTGCCGAACAGCGCATTGCCCGACGTATCGCTGCCGGACAGGAACACTGCCACCCAGCCGAGGAATGCCGACACCAGCGGGAAGAATGCGCCGACCGACGCAACGCCGAGACCCAGCGTGTAGTTGAGCCCCGAGTAGTTCATCAGGTACGCGAGCCCGACGATGGTCGCGACCGTGAAGATCGCGATGCGCGTCTGCACCCACGTATCGACGATCGCGCGGCCGAACTCGGCCGGCTTCAGTCCGACCACGAACGACGTGATGATCGCCGCGACCAGAATCGCGGTGCCGGTTGCGAGCGGCTGGAAGTCCCAGATCGCGCCGTACTGCTGGTTATACAGCGTGATGAACACGGCGTTGTGCAGGCCCGGCCACGGCACCTTCACGTCGCCGATCAGGAACACCTTCGCGACCGTCCACACGATCACCACCGCCGACACGATCAGCCACGGATACCAGCCCTGAACGCCGCTGATCTTGCCGCGCTGTTCGTTGGCGCGGTCGACGTTGATCGCGAACTTCGGATCGGCCGCGGGGCGCCATACGCGCAGGAACAGGATCGTGACGACCAGCGATACCAGCGACGACAGCACGTCGGTCAGGCTGTAGTTGATGTAGTTCGACGTGACGAACTGCGTGAGCGCGAAGCTCGCGCCGGACACGAACAGCACCGGCCACACGCGCAGCATGTTGCGGAAGCCCGCATACACGGTCATCACGTAGAACGGCAGCAGGAACGCGAAGAACGGCAACTGGCGGCCGACCATCATGCCGAGCTTGTCGGCCGGCAGGTGGGTCACCGCGCCGAGCACCGTGATCGGCACGCCGAGCGCGCCGAATGCAACCGGCGCGGTGTTGAAGATCAGCGTGAAGGTCAGGGCTTCGAGCGTCGGGAAGCCGAGCATGATCAGCAGCGAACTGGTGATCGCGATTGGCGTGCCGAAGCCGGAAATCCCTTCGAGCAGCGCGCCGAACGAGAAGCCGATCACCACCAGCACGATGCGGCGATCGTTGGGCAGGTTGTCCATCATCCACATGCGGAACGCGTCGAAGCGCCCCGAACGCACCGCGATGTTGTACAGCAGGATCGCGGCGACGACGATCCACATCACCGGCCAGCAGGCGAACACCGCACCCGCGACGACCGAGTTGATCGCGAGGCTGGCAGGAAACTGCCAGCCGAAGATCGCGATGATCAGACCGACCACCAGCCCGGCGAGCGAGGCTTGCCACGCCGGGCGGCGCGCCCAGCCGAGCAGCACGAGCACGACGATGATAGGTAGCGCGGCAACGATAAACGACGGCAACAACGAATTACCGATAGGCGTCAACAACTGATGAAACATCACGTCTCCTTCTTATAGGTTTCGCTTCGACGTGGTTCTGCGCAGACCGCGCATCACACGGCAAGTCTCGGGGAGGACAGAGCAGATCACCATCGGCGCCGCTGGTCTCCTTCAGCGCCGGGCAGTCATTTAAACAGGCGTTGCACAAGCTACCGCAAGCATAGAGATCGCATGCTTGCAGTCAATAGGGAAACTACCGCGAAATAAATGGGCGCGTTGTTCAACTTGCCCGGCTGTGTGCTTACCGTATTTTTTATGTAATGCAATTGAATGATTGGCCAATGCAAAATGCTTACGCATCGTTCGTGCAGACGCATGCGCACGCCGGTGATGCGCGGCAGTGCGCACGTAGAACGACCGCACGTTGACTGATGGGCGCTCAATGATGGCCGTGCCAGCCACCATGCCAGCCGCCCCAATAACCGAAGCGCAACGACACCGACGGACCCCACCAGCCAGGTCCGCCGTAGTACGCGGGGTACGCGGGATAGGCCGGATAGTACGCAGGATAGGCAGGCGCGGCATAGTACGGCGGCGGAGGAGGTACAACTGCGTAGGCTTGCGGCGCAGCGGCGTCCGCACCCGGTGCGCCGGGCTGGCCTTGCGCGTAAGCATTCGGATCGGCAGGAAGGTTCTGTGGCGCGCCGGACGCATCGTCGTCCGGCGCAGCGCCTGGTGCTGCAGCAGCGGGTGCGCCGTTCGGCGCTACGGGTGCTTCGCGTTGCGTCGCGATGGCGGGCGTGGTGGGATAAGCGCTGTAGTAGCCCGACGGATAGTAGCCGGGCACGTAATAGCAGCCGGACAAGCTGAACAAAACAGCGACGCCGCTTGCGCGCGCCGCTGCCGAAAACGGATTCATGACGTGCTCCCAGGTGGTCGTCGCGGCGCCGCTTCCGCCATGGCGCACACTAGTCCGTCGAGCTTACGTCAGTGCCTCGACACCCGGGTTGCAAACTGGTAACCGCATATTTCACAGCGTTGCAAAAGATCAGTCGAACAACCGGGCGTCACGCGAATCTCGCCGCGCTTGCCACTGCGTTCAACAGCACGCCAATGACTGCATTGACCACCGCAGTGAATCGCCGCAGTGAATCGCCTATTTGCCGACCTCGTGGCCAATCAGACCACCCGCCGCAGCACCGCCCACCGTCGACAGCGCACTGCCGCCGATCGCCGCGCCCGCGGCACCGCCGACACCTGCGCCGATCGCCGTATCGCGCGTGCTGCGCGACATGTCTCCGCACGCACCGAGGCTTGCTACGGCTGCTGCGATGGCGGCCCACACTCCGATTCGCTTGAACGTATTCACGATTGCGCTCCTTCTACTCGTTTATTTTTCACGTGGGCAAAGCGCGTGCCTGATTGCGGTCGCGCAACCGCCCTTACGATCGATGGTACGGCGCGAGCCGGTATCTGGATGTATGGCGTTGTCAGCGAAATGTGGGTTCGGTAATCAATTGTTTCGCAGCGCGCGCGAGCCCAAAAAAGCGTCAGCAAAGATTGCTTGTCACACCTGAAAAAGATGCAAAAAAAGCCCGCACGTCGCGTAACGTGCGGGCTGCTTTTACCGGCTCTTCAATGCATTGCGCGCTTATTGCCGCTGATAGATTTCCGCGCCGCTCTTGATGAATTCCACGGCCTTCACTTCCATCCCTTTCTGCAGCGCATCGCTGTCGCTGACACCCTGCTGCGCAGCGAAATCGCGTACGTCCTGCGTGATCTTCATCGAGCAGAAGTGCGGTCCGCACATCGAGCAGAAGTGCGCGACCTTTGCCGAATCCTTTGGCAGCGTTTCGTCGTGGAACTCGCGCGCCTTGTCCGGATCGAGACCGAGGTTGAACTGGTCTTCCCAGCGGAACTCGAAGCGCGCCTTCGACAGCGCGTTGTCGCGCACCTGCGCGCCCGGATGGCCCTTGGCCAGATCGGCCGCGTGCGCCGCGAGCTTGTACGTGATGATGCCTTCCTTCACGTCGTCCTTGTTCGGCAGGCCGAGGTGCTCCTTCGGCGTCACGTAGCACAGCATCGCGGTGCCGAACCAGCCGATCATCGCCGCGCCGATGCCCGACGTGATGTGATCGTAGCCCGGCGCGATGTCGGTGGTCAGCGGTCCGAGCGTGTAGAACGGCGCTTCGTCGCACCATTGCAGCTGCAGGTCCATGTTCTCCTTGATCAGCTGCATCGGCACGTGGCCCGGGCCTTCGATCATCGTCTGCACGTCGTGCTTCCACGCGATCTGCGTGAGCTCGCCGAGCGTCTTGAGTTCGCCGAGCTGCGCTTCGTCGTTGGCATCGTAGATCGAGCCGGGGCGCAGACCGTCGCCGAGCGAGAAGCTCACGTCGTAGGCCTTCATGATTTCGCAGATCTCTTCGAAATGCTCGTACAGGAAGCTTTCGCGATGATGCGCGAGACACCACTTGGCCATGATCGAACCGCCGCGCGAGACGATGCCGGTCATCCGCTTGGCCGTCAGCGGCACATACTGCAGACGCACGCCGGCGTGAATCGTGAAGTAGTCGACGCCTTGTTCGGCCTGTTCGATCAGCGTGTCGCGGAACATTTCCCAGGTCAGATCTTCGGCCTTGCCGTTGACCTTCTCGAGCGCCTGATAGATCGGCACCGTGCCGATCGGCACCGGGCTATTGCGGATGATCCATTCGCGCGTTTCGTGAATGTGCTTGCCGGTCGACAGGTCCATCACCGTGTCGCCGCCCCAGCGGATCGCCCACGTCATCTTGTCGACTTCCTCGCCGATCGACGACGTCACCGCCGAGTTGCCGATATTCGCATTGACCTTCACGAGGAAGTTGCGGCCGATGATCATCGGCTCGCTTTCCGGGTGATTGATGTTGGCCGGAATGATCGCGCGGCCGCGCGCCACTTCTTCACGCACGAACTCGGGCGTAATTTCCTTCAGCGCATTGGCGCCGAACGCGGCGGCACCGAACGCCTGGCCCGGGTGCTGGCGGCCCATCATCTCGGCGAGCTTCGCGCCGTTCGGGCCGCTCACGCGCAGGCTTTCGATGTACTCGGCGCGCCGCTGGTTTTCGCGGATCGCGATGTACTCCATTTCCGGCGTGATGATGCCCTTGCGCGCGTAGTGCATCTGCGACACGTTTGCGCCGGCCACCGCGCGGCGCGGCGTGCGGTGCAGGCCCGGAAAGCGCAGCTGCGCGGTGGCCGCGTCGGCGGCGCGCTCGCGGCCGAATTCGCTCGACAGGCCGGGCAGCGACTCGGTGTCGCCGCGCGCCTCGATCCAGCGCTGGCGCAGCGCCGGCAGGCCGGCGCGGATGTCGATGCGCGCGTCGGGGTCGGTATACGGGCCGGACGTGTCGTACACGTAGACCGGCGGGTTCTTCTCGCCGCCGAAGCCGGTAGGCGTATCCGCCTGGGTGATTTCACGCATCGGCACGCGGATGTCGGGTTGCGAGCCGGTCACGTAGATCTTGCGCGAGTTTGGCAGCGGCGCGACCGCGGCTGCATCGACGTGTGCATCGGCGGAAATGAACTTCGGATTGGCGTTCATACGTTCTCCTGTAGCGGGACCACTCTGGTTTGAGCTACACGGGAGACGAGAGGAAGTGGGACGGGTTCGCGTTTGCCGGTTCGGTTGCGACGTCACTGCTGGCTGCGAGACCCGAACGCTTCCCTGCGCTGGCATTATCCAGATCAGGTTCAAAGGGTATTTCTCACCCACGCTGCGCGATATTGATGGCGAGGCTGCATGGCAACCCGGCCCGACAACGATGCGCAACGCAGGACCCCCGCGTTAGCAGCGCACAAGATACCCTGGCGAGGCGGCGCTTGGCAACCCATAGGTGTAAATGAATATCCCAATGGACGACTGCACCACGGTGCCAGTACCGCTACCATCGGAGGTTGCAGGCGTCAGCCGAGGCCCGCGTTCGTCCGCAGCCCGCGCGCCCGCCGCAAAAAATTTTCGCGGCGGCTGTCATAACGGCGCATACCGTTCGACAAACACGCAGATCGCCATTGCGCAGCTTGCAATGCGAAGGCGGGCGCCGCCCGAGGCGTCGCTTGCAAACGCATTACAGGCAACCATTCTGAACCGGAGCTTTCAATGTCGACTCCTCATGCACCTGCGCAGCTCGCCCGGCCGCCCGCCGCCAGCTCGCGTCCGATCCATCCGCTGTGGGTGCGCGTCGGGCACTGGCTCAACGCACTCGCGGCGATTGTGATGATGCTGTCGGGCTGGCGCATCTACGATGCGTCGCCGGTATTCCACGGCTTCACGATTCCACCGAACCTGACGTTGGGCGGCTGGCTCGGCGGCGCGCTGCAATGGCACTTCGCGGGGATGTGGCTGCTGGTGTTCAACGGCATCGTCTATCTCGCGCTGAATCTGGCGAGCGGGCGGCTCGTGCACAAGTTCCTGCCGCTGTCGCCGCGCGCCATCCTGCGCGACTTCGTGGCGGCGCTGACCGGCAAGCTGTCGCACGAAGATCTGAGCCGCTACAACGCGGTGCAGAAGTTCGCCTATCTGTTCGTGATCGCCGATCTGATCGTACTGGTGCTGTCGGGTCTCGCGATCTGGAAGTCGGTGCAATTCCCGTTGCTGCGCGACCTGATGGGCGGCTACGACAACGCGCGCATCGTGCATTTTTGCGCGATGGCGCTGATGGCAGCGTTTATCGTCGTGCATCTGGCGATGGTCGCGCTGGTGCCGCGCTCGCTGCTTGCGATGCTGCGCGGACGCTAAGGAGCAAAACGATGAGCCAATCCAACCACAAGCCCGTCGCCAAACGCGCGAGCCGCTTTCCCGCCGGCCTCGACCGCGAGTCGATCCTGATCGATGCGCGCCGCGAACTGTCGATGCCGTCGCGCCGCCTGTTCGGCAAGCAGCTGCTGTCGCTTGGCGGCCTCGCGATGCTGACCGGCTGCTCGATCACCGACAACGACTCGGTCAACAAGTTTCTGACCGCGGTATCGCGGCTGAACGACAGTGCGCAGGCCTTCCTGTTCGACGAGAAACAGCTGGCGCCGACCTATACCGAAGCGCAAATGACGCGACCGTTTCCGTTCAACGCGTACTACGGCATCGACGACGTGCCGCACGTGGACGGCGCCGACTACCGGCTGCAGCTGTCCGGTCTCGTCACCGGCAAGCGCACGTGGACGCTGCCCGAACTGTACGCCTTGCCGCACGCCGAGCAGATCACCCGGCATATCTGCGTGGAAGGCTGGAGCGCGATCGGCCGGTGGGGCGGCACGCCGTTCGGCGACTTTCTGCGGCGCGTCGGTGCGGACACCAGCGCGAAGTACGTCGGCTTCAAATGCGCGGACGACTACTACGAAAGCATCGACATGCCGACCGCGCTGCACCCGCAGACGCTGTTGAGCTTCGACTACGACGGCGAGCGGCTGCCGGCGAAGTACGGCTACCCGATGAAGCTGCGCATGCCGACCAAGCTCGGCTACAAGAATCCGAAGCACATCGTCGAGATTTTCGTGACGAATACCTACCCTGGCGGCTATTGGGTCGATCAGGGCTACAACTGGTTCGGAGGTTCCTGATGCACGGGGGGCGCGTGGACAGCGATCCGCGGACACCGACCTCCATGCAGCAGAGACCTCGGAAGTACCCGGCTCAAGCCGGTTTTACATTACTGACCCATCCACGGAGTCGAACATGAAGAAGATCGCAATCGCAGCAGCTGCAGCAGCATTCCTGATGACCGGTACGGCCGCCTTCGCGCAGGCGAGCGGCGCAATGTCGAACGACGCGATGTCGCACGATTCGATGTCGAAAGATTCGATGTCGAAAGACAAGATGTCGCACGATTCGATGTCGAAGGACAAGATGTCGAAGGACAAGATGTCGCACGACAAGATGTCAAAGTCGGGCGACAAGATGAAGCACGACAGCATGAAGAAGGGCGATACCGCGATGAGCCACGAGGCTTCGGGCGCGATGAGCCAGTAAGCCGTCGCGGCGCCTGGCGCCGTGTGGGACCGCCGCTGGCGAGCCGGCGGTCCCGCGCCGCGGTTGCTTTGCCGTAGTTGCTTCGCAATGGCCGCGTGGCGCGCGGCTGCAGCACCGGAATGCCGCAACGGCATTCTGTTGCGGTGCGGGTTCGGTTAGCATCTGACCTTCACTGCACAATCCGACCGCCATTTCCATGTCACTCCATGAATTCGCGAAGCAGTTCCGCTTCGACGCGATTCCGTCTGCCGAGCGCAGCGATCATTTGCCGGCCGCGGTTGCCGCGCACCTTCCCGAGCAGGACGTGATCGTGTTTCCGGTCGCCGACGCGCACTCCGATACCGCGAATTTCAGCGAACGATACGGCTTCAGCCTCGAAGACTGCGCGAACACGCTGGTGCTCAAATACACGAAAGAGGGCGCCGACCACTACGCGGCGGTCGTCGCGCTCGGTTCGCGGCGGCTCGACGTCAACGGCGCGGTGAAAGAAGCGCTGGGTGCCCGGCGGCTGTCGTTTGCGAAGCGCGAAGTCGCGACCGAACTGACCGGCATGGAATTCGGCGGCATCACCGCGTTCGGCCTGCCGGCCGGCATGCGGATTCTGATCGATCAGGCCGTGATGGACCGGCAGTTCGTCGTGATGGGCGCCGGCTATCGACGCACCAAACTGCTGCTGGCGACCGCCGCGCTCGCCGGCCTCGCCGATGCGCAGGTCGCGCCGCTGGCGTTGCCGTAAGCGCTGTGTCGGCAGCGCGACAGATTCACGCGTCGTTACGATTGTTTCGTCCGGTGCGCGTGACAGTTACTGCATAATTGCGGCTGCGCCGGCTGCCGGCGCATCTGCTGGAATTCCCGCCTGCCGTTCTACCGCTCGACTGCCATGTGCCTCAGCCTCGCTTGCCTCGCCGCCGCCGCGCCCGTTCGCGTCGCGGCGCTAGCCGTTCCGTCACCGGCCGCGACGAGCGTGCCCGGCGCATCGGCGGGCTGCGGCGGGGCCGGGCAATGCAGCTGAATTTCGCGTCGCTCGTCGAGCGTCTCGCGCAGTATCTGCCGCGGCGCTTGCCACGCGGTTTGCCGCGCGGGTACCCACGGGGTTTTCCACTCCGTATGCCGCAGTCCGCCGGCGGCCGCATCGCGCTCGCGCTGGCTGTCGTCTATCTGGTGTGGGGCTCGACCTATCTGTGCGTGCACGTCGCGCTCGGCTCGTTTCCGCCGCTGTTGATGTCGGGCCTGCGCAACTTTTTCGCGGGCCTCGGCCTGTTCGTGTTCGCGGTGCGCCGCCGACCACCGATGCCGACCGGCGAGCAGGTGCGCAATGCGGCGCTGGTCGGCACGATGCTGGTCGGCCTGTCGAGCGGCATGCTCGCGTACGGCATGCGTACCGTCGGCACCGGCACCGCGGCGGTGATGGTCGCCACCGTGCCGCTGTTCGCCACCGTGATCGCCGCGGTGGCCGGCCGGCATATCGCGCGCGGCGAGTGGTTCGCGGTCGGCCTCGGGCTCGTCGGCATCATGATCCTGAGCCACGGCGACAGCTCGCCCGGTTCGGCCGGCGGCAGTCTGGCGATTCTGTGCGGCGCGCTGTTCTGGGCCGGCGGCGCGCATCTGGCTGGCCGCCTGCGGCTGCCATCCGATCTGTTCCTGTCGACCGCGCTGCAGATCGGTCTCGGCGGCGCGGTATCGACCTGCGTCGCGTGGGTATCCGGCGAACGGCTGCTCGAACTGCACTTTTTGCCCGTCGTCGCGTTTCTTTATCTGATGCTGATCGGCACGATGGCCGCCTATGTCGCGTACGGTTATCTGATCCGCCATACCAGTCCGATCATCGCGAGCAGTTGCATGTACGTGAATCCGCTCGTCGCAGTGGCGCTGGGCGCGCTGCTGCTCGGCGAACCAGTTACGCGCTCCACCGTGCTCGCGACCGCGGTGATTCTCGCGAGCGTCGGACTGTCGTTCTGGTTCGACTACCGGCGCCGCGCACGCCTGCCCGACGCATGAGCCGACCTCGCGGGAGTTCCGGTAAGTCCTGCACGCGCATGTAACGCAGGAGGCACGGGCCATCCTCCGGTCCGCGTGCGGCCACACAGGGTGCCCATGCAACGGGCCGCGCCGATGAACACTTCTAATCATCCTAAGTCCTTGACGCCGCACGGTTGACACGCGTGTGCCGCGTGCCGCTCGCGCGCACGGCACAGCGCTTGCTGTAGTGGCTCGTCCGAACCATGCGAACCCCGGTCGCGTTTCGCGAACCGGCCGCAATCAGGGATACGAAGGCACGCCGCTGTTCGGAGCCGCCGGCACACGCTGGCGCGCACGGCAAGCCGCATATCAATGGGCGCAAGCCCACATCAGTGAGGTGGCACATGAAGCTCATCCGAACCATTGCGGCGCTTTGCAGCGCCGCAGCCCTGCTCGCGGCATGCGGCGGCTCGGGCCATGACGTCGGCAAGGAACTCGGTTTGACGAACCCGGTGATGCGTTTCGTCCATGCATTTCCGGGCGGTCCAACGGTCGACTTTCTCGTCAACGGCGCAGCGCTGCAGACGGGTATCAGCTACAAGCAGGTGACCAACTTCGCTAATGTCAACACCGGGCAGACCTCGGTGGCGTATGCGGCGACCGGCACCACGACGCCGCTGGCAAGCGGCAGCTTCTCCGATGTCGCGAAGGGGCATGAGTACACGGTACTCGCGGTGCCCGGACTCACACCCGACATCGGCCTGATCGACGATCCGTTCGACAAGGGCCTGCTGTCGAGCAGCGCGCGCGTGCGTGCATTCAATGCGACGGTGAATGCACAGAACGTCGACATCTACATCGTGCCGCAAGGCACCGACGTCAACACGGTCGGCCCGACCATCGCGGCCGTATCGTTCAAGAACGCGGTGCCGGCGAGCGGTCAGGACTCGATCTATATCAACGGCGGCACCTATGTGCTGATCGCGACGACCGCCAATACGAAGACCGTGATCTTCCAGTCGAGCACGTTCCAGCTCGGCAACAACGCGGACTGGCTGATCACGTCGGTGCCGATCAGCGGTGTGCTGAGCCAGCTGCTGCCGAACCAGATTCATATGCTGATCGCGCAGGGCGGCAACACGTCGCAACCGGCGCTCGAACTGACCAATACGTTGACCGGACAATAACGACGCGGCATCAGGGGGGAGTGGCGGCGGTCCGCGCGAGCGGGCCGCCGTTTTTATTGGCGGGTCGTTTTTATTGGCAGGTGGTTGGCAGATGCCGTTGCAAAAAAAACGCCGCGATCGAACGCGGCGCCAAACAGGAGTATCAAGCCCGGCAGCAGTACGCCGGATGCGCCGCGCCCGCTCGACGCGGATGCGGACCGCGGGTTACTTCGCCTTTTCGGCCGAGTTCGAAATAGCCTGGCCGCCCTTCGAGATGTCCTGACCGGCCCCGGAAACCGTGTTGCAGCCGGCGAGCGCGGCAGTGCCCGCAATCAGAAGCAAAGCGATGAGTCGAGTCATGAGCGTTCCCCTTGATAAAGATGCACGGTAGCTTCGCGAGCCGACGCTCGGGCGTGGCGACGCGCGTCTTGTCCGACCGGGGTGACTGCGCGAGACAATCCGGTCTGCTTTCATCATAAGGGCCGGGTTACGGCCGCGCTGTAGGCGGCGTAGCGATTTTGTTGTCGGTGTAGTCCTACGTGTGCGCGGTGTCGTCGCTGGGTAGTTGGTGCGCGCGGTCTTGTTGCGCCGGGTCTTCGTGCGCGGTCCTTTGTTGCGCGAAGCCTTGTTGTGCAGATCCTTCTTGCGCGGTCCGGTTGTGGGAACGGCCTGCGCGCGCACGGCCTTCATGCGCGGGCGCTGCACTCATGGGCGCTGCCTGCGCGGGTCCTTCCCGCGCGGCGATGGTTGCGTTCGCATCGAACGAGGCCGCTTGCGCCGCTGGCCTGGCCGCCGACGCATCGAGCACGAGCGGCAGCGGCAACTCGACGCGAATATCGGTGCCGCCTGCCGCGCCGCGCTGGATTTCGAAGCGCCCGCCGCGCGCCGCGACGCGCTGGCGCATGCCGAGCAGGCCGTGCGTATGGGTGCGCGTCAGATCGGCCGGCATGATGCCGACGCCGTTGTCCGCGATATGCAGCGTGACCTGACCCGCGTGCAGCGCGAGCCCGATCGTCACCTGAGAGGCGTGCGCATATTTGGCCGCATTGGTCAGCGACTCCTGCGCGACCCGAAACAGCGCGATCTCGATCTGCTCGTCGAGCTGGACGTCGTCGGCGGGCAGTTGCAGATCGAGGGTCCAGCCGTTGCGTTGCGCGGCTTCGTCGCCGAGCGTGCGCAGCGCGGTGACGAGGCCGAAATTGGCGAGCACGGTGGGCCGCATGTCCTCGATGATGCGGCGCTTCAACGCAATGCCCTGATCGAGATTGGCGAGCGCGCGCTGCAGCTTGTCGGCGAGTTCCGGCGCAGTGTCTTTCAGTTTGCGCCTGGCCCACGCGACGTCCATCTTGCTCGCGGTCAGAATCGCGCCGAGTTCGTCGTGCAGTTCGCGCGCCAGCTGCGTCTTCTCGTTTTCGCTGACCGCCTGCAGGTGCCAGCCGAGTGCTTCGAGCTGGCGCGTGCGCTCGTGCACCAGCTGGTCGAGCTCTTCCTGTTGCGTGATCAACTGTTTTTGTGCGCGTGCCTGGCTGTCGATCTGGATGCCCAGGTTGCGAAACAGCAGAATGAACAGCACGATGTTGAGTGCCGACAGACCGGCCGCGCACAACGTCGACAGCCGTTGATCGGCACGGCTCGCATCGAGTGCGTGTTGCGCGCGACGCTCTTCGTTGTCGCGCAGCAGCGCCAGCATGCTGCCGACCAGCGCCGCGTCGACCGCATGCGCGGGCGGCTCGGCCGCGCCGCACGCGGCGAGCCCGAGCGGTTGTGGCGCGGCTTGCCGCAAGACGGCCGCACCTTCGGCGATGCGCGCATCGAGCAATTGCGCAATCTGCGCGAAGCTCGCGATTTCGGCACCGTCCGCGCGTTCGCCGGCACGCCGGAACCACGCGTCGAGCCCTTGTACCTGTTGCCGGATGTGCGTCGCGCTCGCGCAATAGGCGTCTACGCTGCCTGCCTGCTTCGTCAGCAGAAACGCGTTCTGGTGCGCGGCAAGCTGAGCGAACTGACTGGCCAGCTCGCTCAGTTGCGCGCTGATACCGCGCGCCTCGAGTGCCGTTTCGTACTCCGCGGCGATGCGCTGCCGCGCGCTTTCGAGAATCACGAGGCCGCCGACGGTGATCACGATCGCCACCGTCATCGCTATGGCCCAGCTGCGTCTTTTCATCCAGTCGTTGAGCTGCGCGGTGAAGCTTTTGCCTGCGAGGCTGGGCACGAAGGCTCCTGTGAAATGGCCGGGAATCTATCCAGTTTAGCGCTCGTCGCGCGCTTTGCGGGCGCATCGCAGCGCGGTGGGCGATGCATCGGCGGTTGGCCGCATGCCGTCGCGAGTGCGGCCCGGACGTTGCCAGGAAGCCACCGGGAAGCGGCCGGGAAGCCGCCAAAAAGCGGCCCCGACGCGGCTGCGCGAGCGCCTGCACGCAGCTTGTAAGCCAATGTCAGCGGATTCTCACACGAAAACCGGCGCGCGCCGGAATGCGGGCCCGTTCCGTGCTCACTACGATGACACTGTCAACCAGACTGTCGAAGGGGAGGAAAAGATCATGCTGAAGTGGGCACTGTTTTTCGCCGTGGTGGCGGTGATTGCCGGCTTGCTGGGCTTCACTGGCGTAGCGGCCGGCGCGGCAGCCATCGCGAAGTTTCTGTTCGTCGTATTCCTGATTCTGTGCGTCGTGTTCCTCGTGCTCGGCTTCGTCGTGACGAAGAAGATCGTCGATTAGCGCCGCTGCTGTGCGTCTCTGTTGCGGCGTCGCGATGCACGCCGCTTGCCCGACCTGCAGATTCAGCCCACACGGGAATCACCGTCAGTACGAGAGAGGAGTTGAAACCATGCTGCATTACGCGCTCGTATTTTTCGTGATCGCGATTATCGCCGCGGTGTTCGGCTTTACCGGCATCGCGGCTGGCGCCGCGGAAATCGCCAAGATCCTGTTCTACATTTTTCTCGTGGTGTTCGTCGTCACGCTGCTGCTCGGCGTGTTTCGAACCTAGCCGCGGCAGCCGTTACGTTTCGCGCGTCGGGCCCGCCCGGGCGGCCCGACGCGTTACCCCACATACCGCATAAGGAGCCGATTCATGTCGACGACATCTCAATCACAGGCAGCTGCAGCGAAGAAAGGTCCATTCGTGATGGACCTCGAAAAAATCCGCGCGCAGGCACGCAAGGATATGGACGAAGGTCCGGTCACCGAAACCTATGCGGCCGATCGCGATACGGTGATCAAGCTGCTGAACGGCGCGCTCGCGACGGAAATCGTCTGCACGCTGCGCTACAAGCGGCACTACTTCATGGCCAAGGGCATCAACTCGGAAGGCGTCGCGCAGGAGTTCCTCGAGCACGCGAACGAAGAGCAGCAGCATGCCGACATGCTGGCCGCGCGCATCGTGCAATTGGGGGGCGCGCCGGACTTCAAGCCCGATACGCTGACCGGACGCTCGCACTCGGAGTACAAGGAAGGCTCGGACCTGACCGACATGATCCGCGAGAACCTGATCGCCGAGCGCATCGCGATCGACACCTATCGCGAGATCATCCGCTATCTGGGCGACGCGGACACCACGACGCGCCGCATCTTCGAGGAGATTCTGGCCGTCGAGGAAGAGCACGCGGACGATATGGCGGATCTGCTGTCGGGCCGCTGAGCGAGGGCGCGCCGTGTGCGGGTGCCACTGGCGCTGCGGGCAAGCGGCGGCAGCCGCGCGGCGCATGTGATATCCGTACGCGGCGCCGCAGCACCCCCGCCACGGCGCCGCACTGACTACAATGTCCGTATTGGACCGAGTTCCACCACATTTCCACTACACGCACCGCAGCGCAACCGAGCCGATGATTCGAGTGTTGATTGCCGACGATCACGCGATCGTCAGAGGGGGCTTCAAACAGTTCGTCGCGGACGAGCCGGATATGTGCGTCGCCGCGGAGGCATCGACCGGCGACGAGACGATCCGACTGGTGCGCGAGCAGGCGTTCGACGTCGTGCTGCTCGACATCGCGATGCCGGACAAGAACGGTATCGACACGTTACGCGTGATCCGCCAGGTGCGGCCCGAGCAGAGCGTGCTGATCCTGTCGGGCTATCCGGAAAGCCAGTACGCGATCAACCTGCTGCGCGCGGGCGCGAACGGTTATCTGAACAAGGACTGCGAGCCCGACGAGATCGTGCGCGCGATCCGCGCGGTGGCGCGCGGTCATCGTTATCTGTCGGAGACGCTGGCCGATATGCTGGCGAACAACCTCGAGCGGCCGGCGGCCGAACGTCCGCACGAACTGCTGTCCGAGCGCGAGTTCCAGATTTTCTGCAAGCTTGCGGCCGGACAGATTCCGACCGATATTGCGCAGGAGCTGCATCTGTCCGTGAAGACCATCAGCACGTATCGCGCGCGGGTGCTGGAGAAGATGGGACTCGCCACCAATGCGGACATTACGTACTACGCGATCAAGAACGGGCTGATCGAATGAACCGCGCGAGCCGTATCCGTGGGCTGCGCGAACGAGGGAATGAGTTGCGATGAACGCCGATCCCGCCACCACCCAGCACGAACCCAGCTACGCGCCGCTGCGCGTGCTGCTGATCGAGGATTCGCCGCTGATTCGCCGCAGCATTGCCGAAGCGATCGACGCGTCGGGTGTGCTGCAGGTGGCCGCGTACGCCGATTCCGCCGACGAGGCGATCGCGTTGCTGAACGGTGAGCGGTTCGATGCGGTGATCGTCGATCTGCAGCTGAAGCGCGGCTCGAGCGTACCGGTGCTGGCGTTCATGCAGCGCGAAGGGATGATCGAATCGATGTTTGCGGTGGTGCTGACCAATCATGCGTTGCCTGCCTATCGCGAACGCTGCTTGCAGTACGGGGTGCGGCACTTCTATGACAAATCGTTCGAATTCGATCGTGCGATCGATGCGCTTCACGAATACGCGATAACGCGGCGATAACGCGGCGGTAGCGGGCGCGGTGGCTTGAGTGCGCGCGGCGTTGCTCGTGGTGTTGCGTGCTGTCGCTGCGGCTAAGTGCTGTCGCGGCGTGGCTGGCGGTGCTGCGGCTGTGCGCTGCAGCTGACTGCTGCAGCTGACTGCAGCAGCTGACTGCAGCAACTGACTGCAGCAACTGAGTGCGGTGGCTGCGTGCTGCAACTGCGGGCTGCCGTTACGTACTGCGGCGACGTGCGGCCGATGCGTGGCCGAAGTCGCGGGCGTCCCTTCAGGCCGGTCCGACCGGCTCTTCGCGCGTCAGGCGCAGATGGGTCCATGCGGCGATCGCCGTGAACACGAGCCCGGCGATGCTGACACCGACCCAACCGAAGCTCGGCCAGACCACTGCGCCGATCGCCGACCCGATCGCGCCGCCGACGAAATAGACGACCATATAAACGGTATTGACGCGGCTGCGCGCCTCCGGCTTCAATGCGTAGATGCGCGACTGGTTCGAGATCTGCGCGGCCTGCACGCCGATGTCCAGCACAATGACGCCGACCACCAGCCCAGCGAGGCTCGCGCCCGAAAACGCGAACACGACGAACGACACGGCGACCAGTCCGATCGACAACGTGACGACCGCGCGCGGTCCGCGTGTGTCGGCGGATTTTCCGGCGAGCGGCGCAGCGAGCGCGCCGGCCGCGCCGACGATGCCGAACAGGCCTGCGACCTGCGGTCCCAGATGAAACGGCGCGCCAGCGAGCAGCAGCGTCAGCGTCGACCAGAAGATGCTGAAGGCGGCGAACAGCGATGCGCCGGTCAGCGCGGCTTCGCGCAGACCACGCAGTTCGAGCGTCAGATGCCACATCGACGCCATCAGCCGGCCGTAGGTGAGCTGCGACGTGGGTTTGCTGTGCGGCAGGCGCAGCACGATCAGGATCGACAGCAGGCCGAGCACGACGATCGATACGCCGAACACCGCGCGCCAGCCGAAATATTCGCCGATAAAACCCGCCGCGGTACGCGCGAGCAGGATGCCGAGCAGCAGGCCGCTCATCACGGTGCCGACCGCCGAGCCACGTGCCGATGGTGGCGCGAGTTCCGCGGCGAACGGCACGGCCTGCTGCGCGATGGTCGCCAGAATGCCGGTGGCGAGGCTGGCGACGACCAGCACCGCCAGGTTCGGCGCGAGCGCCGACGCGAGCAGTGCGATGCAGATGCCGGCGGTCTGCCACAGAATCAGTGCACGGCGGTTGAACCGGTCGCCAAGCGGCGCGAGCAGCAGCATGCCGGCCGCATAGCCGAGCTGGGTGGCGGCGGGCACCGCGCCGACCCACGACGCGGAGTGCGGGAACGATTGGCGGAAGTCGTCAAGCAGCGGCTGGTTGAAGTAGATGTTCGCAACCGAGATACCGGCGATCGTCGCGAGAAGCAGCAGCAGGCCTGTAAGCGAGCGTTCGGACGGCACAGAGGTTTCGGAACTGGACATGGGGCGGCTGACGGATTCCGGCTAAACGGGAAGAAAACGGCGAAGGCGATGGCTCGCCGGCATCGCGTTGTCCGGGGGGATGGCTGGCGAGCGTGCCGATGATACCGGACGCGCGCCGATTGCGCATTGTTGGTGCAGCGGCCCAGTGCTAGCGCGGTGTCGGTGCGACGCCGCGCGTAGCCGGTGGGCGGCCAGTCGGTCCGTGCGCCATGCGAGCGCATCGCTGCCTCGCGCCGTGCACGGCCGCGTGGCGTCAGTCGATCAGCGTGCCTTCCGACTCGTAGAACGGATACGGACCGTCGCCGGCTTCGACGTACGCGTGGTGCGTGACGAGACCATCCGCCGGGTCGTAGCGGTGTAGCGCAAACGCAGGTGGCTCCATCCGGAATGCCGAAGGCGCGTCGTCGCGCAGATCGAGCGCGACCTGGTGCGCGGGCGCCGGCACGGCTGACGCGATCGTGCCGGCAAAGCGGATGAACATCGGCCGGTGCACGTGCCCGCAGATCACGCGCTCGACATTCGGATAGCGTGCGAGCAGCGTTTCGAGCCGCTTCGCCGCGGCCGGTGCGAGGCGCACACGATCCATGTGGCCGATGCCTGACACGAACGGCGGATGATGCAGGGCGACCAGCACCGGTTTGTCGCGTGCGGCATCGAGCTGGGCGGCGAGCCACGCGAGGCGCGCGTCGCACAGATCGCCGTGGCTCGCGCCGGGCACGAGCGAATCGAGCGCCAGCACGCGCAACGGACCGACGTCGAATGCGTATTGCACGAAGTCGCCGCCAGCGCGCAACTCTTGCCGCTCGGCGAAACAGGCACGCAATGCCGCACGCTCGTCGTGGTTGCCGACCAGCAGGTAATACGGCATGGCGAGCGGGGCGAGCAGGTGTTTCAGATGCTCGTACTGCTCCGGATCGCCCTGGTCGACGAGGTCGCCGGTGATGATCACCGCATCGGGGCGCGGCGCGAGCGCATTGAGCGCGTCAACGCAGCGGGACAAATACGCGGCCGTATCGACGCGGCGGTACGCGAGCGCGCCGGGGCGCTTGATATGCAGGTCGCTGATCTGGGCTAGCAGCATGGGAATGCCTGACGGTTCGAGGAGAGCGTGGCGAACGGCGCAGCCACGCGGCTGCGCGCGGCGCGTCGGGAAATGGTTTCACGATAGCGCAAGCAGCGCGTGTGGCGCGATCGACAGACCGACCGGGGTGCCGCGCGCAAGCTCGACGCGGCCCGCGACGTCGACGATCAGCGCATCGGGCGCCGCGCCGCCGATCGTCAGGCGCGTGCGTTCGCCGAGAAACGCCGCGTGTTCGACGGTGCCGCGCAATTGTGCGCTGGATGGGTCGGCGAGCCATGCGTCTTCGGGGCGGAAGAACACTTCGTGCGTGGGGTGGACGGTTTGGGCTGCGGGCTGTGCGGCAACCGGTGCGCTGTGTTGGGTCGGAGCGCTGTGTTGCACCGGAGCGCTGTGTTGCGACGACGCGCTATGCTGCGTTGAAGCGCTGTGATGCATCGAGGCGCTATGCTGCGTCGAAGCACCGTGTTGCGCCCGAGCGCCAGGTTGCATCGAAGTGTCGTGTCGCGCGGTAGCGCTCTGTTGCGTCGGCGCGCACGCTGCCGCATACGCGGCCGGCACGGCGCCGCCGGCCGTCGTCAACAGGCCGTCGCGCCAGCTGCCGGCAAGCCGGTTGACCGTGCCGATAAACTGCGCGACCGCGCGGTTCGCCGGCCGGTAGTAGATGTCGCGCGGCGTACCGGTCTGCTCGATGCGCCCCGCGCTCATCACGACGATCCGGTCGCCGAGTTCCATCGCCTCGGCCTGATCGTGCGTCACGTAGACGGTCGTGATGCCCAGCTCGCGCAGCAGGGCATTCATCTCGCCGCGCAGCGCGTCGCGCAGCCGCGCGTCGAGCGCGGTCAGCGGTTCGTCGAGCAGCAGCACGCGCGGCCGCGGCGCAATCGCACGCGCCAGCGCGACGCGCTGCCGCTGGCCGCCCGACAGCTGATCGACTGCTTTATCCGCGTGTTCGGTCAGGCGCATCATCGCCAGCAGCTCGTCGACGCGCCGGCGCGTTTCGTCGGCCGCCACACGGCGGATCTTCAGTCCGTAGCCGATGTTGCCGCGCACGCTCAGGTTCGGGAACAGCGCGTAGTTCTGGAACACCATGCCCACCGCGCGGCGCTCGATCGGCAGCGCGGTCACGTCGTCGTCGCCGAAGCACACGCGGCCGCCCGCGTCCGGCGTTTCGAGGCCGGCGATGATGCGCAGCGTGGTGGTCTTGCCGCAGCCCGATGGGCCGAGCAGCACCAGCGTTTCGCCGGCGCCGATCGCGAGTTCGAGCGGCTCCAGCACGCGCGTGCCGCGAAACGTCTTCGCGCAGTTCGACAGGGTGATCGGGACGGGGGCGAGCTTCATGGGGCGAGGTCGTCGTGATGGCCGCGGGCCGTGCGGAGGGCGGCGGCTGAGGCAGCGGCTGAGGTCGAGGCGGGCGGCGCGGCCAAGGCCGCCGTCGCGATGCGCGACGAAGCGGCGGTGTACGCCGAGGTCGAAGCGAGAGCCGGCGCCGCGGCAGAGGCGGGAATTGCGGCAGAGGCGGGTGGTGAAGCCGAGGGCGGTGCCGAAGCCGGGGCCGAAGCCGAAGCCGAAGCCGAAGCCGAAGCCGAAGCCGAAGCGAATGTGGAAGCTGACGGCACTGCGAAAGCCGCCCCACGCCTCTTCCGCATCGCGCGCCGCTGCCCGGTCGCATCGACGCCGAGCCACTGCATCGCCACCAGCAGCGGCATCGTCATGATGAAAAACACGATCGTGTACGCACTGCCGATCTCGATCCGCATCGACGCATACGTATCGGCGAGACCGACCGGCAGCGTCTTGGTATCGGGCGTATGCAGCATCCACGTCAGGTTGAATTCGCCGATCGACAGCGTCAGCACCGCTAGCGCGCCGGCGACGATACCTGGCCGGATATTCGGCAGCACGATCGTCGCGAAGCGTTGCGTAAAGCTTGCGCCGAGGCTGGCCGCGCCTTCTTCCAGCGTGCGCAGGCCGGCGCTCGCGCACACGGCCGCGACCGCGCGCACCATGAACGGCAACGTGAACACCACATGCCCCACGACGATAAACGCCGCGCTCATCCGGAACGCTGTAAATCCACCATACACGGCTAGCAGCGCAAGCGCGGAGGCGAGGCCGGGCAGCGCGATCGGCAGCACCAGCAGTTCTTCGATCACGCGCGCGGCGCGCGTCTGGCTGCGCGCGAGCGCGTAGCCGGCCGGCACGCCAGTGACCAGCGTGATGACGAGCGTCGCGGCCGCCACTTCGAGCGACAGGAATACCGACGCGTGATACTGCGTCCACACCTCGCCGAGCCAGCGCAGCGTCAGGCCACTCGCGACGCCGCGAAAATAATTGACGGTCAGACCGGCGACGATCGACATCACCACCGGCACGATCAGGAACGCGCACAGCGCCAGTGTGACGAACCATTGCCCCGCGGCCAGCCAGCCACGCAGCGACGTCAGGCGGCGCATCATGCGGTGGCCGCCACGGCCGAACCGGTGGCAGTGCGCGCCAGCGCCAGCACGACCCATGTCACCACGCCGAGTACGATCGACAGCCCGGCCGCGGTCACCAGATTCGCGGACAGCGTGAACTCGGTATAGATCG
This sequence comes from Paraburkholderia sp., assembly GCA_035536055.1. GTDB lineage: Bacteria > Pseudomonadota > Gammaproteobacteria > Burkholderiales > Burkholderiaceae > Paraburkholderia. The sequence continues at coordinate 25,284 of DATLOW010000322.1, forward strand.
TCATCGGCAGCACGTCGATGTCGGTGGCGAGCGTGAACGCGGTGCCGAACGCACCCATCGCGGTTGCGAAGCACACCGCGCCGGCCGCGATCAGCCCCGGCGCGAGCGCCGGCAACACGATGTCGCACAGAATGTGCCACGGCGACGCGCCCAGCGAGCGCGCGGCTTCTTCGAGCGATGCATCGAGCTTGCTCGCCGAGGCTATCACCGTGACGATCACGCGCGGAATCGAAAAGTACAGATAGCCGATAAACAGTCCCGCGATCGAGTACGCGAACACCAGACGCTCGCCGGTCAGCTTCAGCGTCAGCGCGCCGATCAGGCCCTGGCGGCCGGCCAGCATGATCACCATAAAGCCGACTACCACGCCGGGAAACGCCAGCGGAAAGGTCAGCAGCGCGAGCAGCGTGCGTTTGCCGGCGAACTCGCGGCGCGCGAGCAGCAGCCCGGCGATCACCGACAGCACCAGCGTCGCCGCAGTGACCGCCGCGGACAGCAGCACCGTTGCGCCGAGGCTTTGCATATAGCGCGGGTTCGACAGCAGCGCAAAGTATGTTGCGAACAGATGCCCGCCCGCGCTCAGTTGCACCAGCGTGACGATCGGCAGCAGCCAGAACGCGACGAACACCGCCAGCGCCGGCGCAACCAGCGCAATACGCCAACGCAGCGGGAACGTGAGGTCGTTCAATGCATCACCTGCAGATACTGCTCGCCGAACGCCTGCTGTTTATCGGCCATCTTCGCGAAGTCGACGGCTTTCGCACGCGCATAGTCGGTGGCGGGCAGGAATTTCGCGGCAGCGTCGGCGCTCATTTCGCCCACGCGCACCGGGCGCAGATACGCGTTCGCCCACAGCTTCTGGCCTTCGTCGGATAGCACGAAATCGAGCACCTTCTTGCCATTGGCGTCGTGCGGCGCGCCCTTGACGAGGCTCATTACGTACGGCACCGAGATCGTGCCTTCCTGCGGAATCACGAACTCGACGTTCGCGTGATCCTTGTATTTCGCGCGGTACGCGTCGAAATCGTAGTCGAGCAGGATCGGAATTTCGCCGGACAGCACGCGCGCGTAGGCGGTCTGCTTCGGCACGATCGGCGCGTTGGTCTTCAGCTTGCGGAACCAGTCGAGGCCCGGCTTGAAATTGTCGAAGCTGCCGCCCAGCGCCTGGTTCACCGCCACCGCGCCCGCATAGCCGACAAACGCGCTCGACGGATCGAGATAACCGATCATGCCTTTGTATTCGGGCTTCAGCAGATCGGCCCACGAACGCGGTACCGGCTTGCCTTCGAGCGCATCCTTGTTGACGAAAAAGCCGAGCGTGCCCGAATGGATCGCAAACCAGTAGCCCTGCGGATCTTTCATATTGGCGGGGATGTCGTTCCAGTGCGCGGGCTTGTACGGCTCGATCACGCCTTTGTCCTTCGCCTGGAACGCGGATGAAACGCCCAGGTACACAACGTCCGCCACCGGGCTTTTCTGTTCGGCGATCAGCTGTGCGATAGCCTGGCCGGAATTCTTGTTGTCGAACGGCACGCGAATGCCGGTCTTTTGCTGGATCGCGTTGATCTGGCTCGCCCAGTCGGCCCATTCGGGCGGGCAGTTGTAGCAGATCGCGGTTTGTTCGGCGTGCGCGAGCGGCGCGGCGGCAAGCGATGCGAGCGCGGCCGCTGTGCCTAGCGTGAAGGTGGCCGCCGATGCGGCGACAGAAGCGGTCGCGGCGGTCGCGAAAGACGCCGTGACAGATTGGGCGAAAGACGCGAGCGCGCGCGCGAAGCGCGGCAGCTTGTGCAGGGTAGTCAGGCGGGGCAGGTTCACAGCGGTCTCCAGGGCGGTGTGAGAAGGACGAGCACGGGCCAGCAGGCGGCGAGCCGCGTGGCGCTCAGGCCGACGCTGTGCGCGCCGCGAGCGGCGCGCCGGCGCTATGCGAAATCGCGGCGACCGTCGCGCCTTCGCGCAGCGTGTGCGGCAAGGTCAGCGACAGCGACCGGTCCGCGTACGTGCCGTCGATGCGCGCGATCAGCCGGCTCCACGCCGCGCAGCCGATGCCGCGGTTCGGCGAGCCGATGCTGGCGAGCGGCGGCGCGAGCAGCTCGCCCATCGCGAGGCCGTCGAAACCGAGAATCGACATATCGCCGGGCACGTCGAAACGCGCGCGGCGCAGCCCGCGCATCACGACCATCGCCAGCAGATCGTTGCTGCAGAAGAGGGCGGTCGGGCGGTCCCGGCCGTTCGTCAGATGCGCGAGCACCGACGGCGCCAGTTCGTCCGCGTTGAAATCGATTTCCAGCGCCGGTGCCGGCGTCAGGCCCGCCTGCTGCATCGCCTGCGTATAGCCGACGTGGCGCAGCCGCGCGCGGTCCGATGCGGCCAGCGTTCCGGCCAGCATCAGGATGCGCTGGTGGCCGTGCGCGATCAGCATGCGCACACCCTCATAGGCGGCCAGCCGGTTGTCGACCGAAACCGACGGGCGGCGCACCGTGTCGTTGTGCATCAGCACGTACAGCAGGCCGGAGCGGTCCAGTTCGTCGAGCAGCGGGTGGGTGTCGGCGTCGGCCACCGTCAGGATCAGGCCTTCGACGCGCTGTTCGCGCAGCGTTTCGATCGCGTGACGCTCGCGTTCGCTGTCGTACTGGGTGGTCATCAGCATCAGCCGGAAGCCTTGCGCGGACGCCAGTTCGTCGATGCCTTGCAGGCACTCGGCGAAGACCGGATTGGCGAGCGTCGGCAGCACCACGCCGATCAGACGGCTGCGCTCGCCGCGCAGCTGGCGGCCGAGCGGGCTTGGCCGGAAGTCGAGCGCGTCGATCGACTGGCGGACCTTTTCGAGCGTGACCGGGTTGACCGTATGCGGCGCATTGATCGCGCGCGAGACCGTCGCGATGGAAAACCCCGCGTGCGCCGCGACGTCCTTGATGGTCGGTGTCATAGGTCCGAGAGCCCGATGTAAACGTTTTCGTCGACGCGGATTATCGGGAACGAATATGACGATCGCGTGACGTACAAACGGCTGACACGCTACTTTGGTGCGGCCGCGCAGGCGATGGTAGAATCGCGTCCGCCCTTGCCGGGGTGATGAAATTGGTAAACATAGCGGACTTGAATGTTTGAGTGCCCAGCCGGAAACGGCCGGTGCAGAACCCCTCAAATTCGGCGAACCCCCTGGACGGCCCGACGGCCGCCGCGGCAACGCCGAGCCAAGCCCGCCGGCGCTCATGAGGCGCCGGTGCGGAAGGTGTAGAGACTAGACGGGGGGCGCCTAAGGCGGCGCGCGCGGGTGGCAGACCTGCGGCAGCGCGGCAATGGCGAAGGCATAGTCCAGCGCACGAACGGTTTGACTGCGGCGATGGTTCGCCTTACGCAAGCCGGCGTCGAAAGACGTGGTGTGACGAAAATCCGCCGCTTAACAGCTTGCCGGTTCGAGTCCGGTCCCCGGTACCAGGGTCCTTCCAGCGGTATCGCTCATGCCGCACGCATGGCACGACTGGTTTGCCGCTGCGGCGAAGACCGGGTCGTTAAACGATACCTCTATCCGGCCGGCTGTCCAAAGCCCGCGCCAGATCATTCAGAAAATCCTGTTCCACGGCCGCCCATTCGGGCGAGCGGATCACGCAGTCTTCGGGATTTTTCTTGCCTTGGGCTTTGCGAATGGCGCGCACGCTATGTTCGATCGCCATTGCCGCGTAATACGCTGACGCGCCGGGTTCGGTCTCGGGATATTCGTTCTTGTCCATGCCAAGGATGACGGCAGCGGCAAAGCGGACTTTAATCGCTTATCCTCGGCGCGGGCCGAATGAGGCAAAGCGGTTGCGGGTATATTCGTTTTCAATAAATCAATAAAGGATGCACGGTCGGCTGTCGTTTGCCGCGTCTGGATCTGCATCTACCGCCGGGTCGGCGGCGTTGCGGCCGCTGCAGCCGGCAGGCTGCTGCCTGACGCTCGATCAAAGTGGCCAGATGTCGGAGCCGGCACTGACGATGCCGAAAGGCGGTAACGCAGGTGCCAACGAACCGTTGTTCCGCAGCGAATACTTCGGGTGGCCGTGCTCATGAGTCGATATTTCTCTATGCGGAGTGCAATATGCAACTGATTGGCATGCTGGATTCCCCCTTCGTGCGCCGCGTGGCGATTTCGCTGGCGATGTACGGCATTCGATACGAGCATCGCGCGTTATCGGTATTTCGTCATTTCGATGAATATGCGCAGATCAACCCGGCGGTCAAAGCGCCGACGCTCGTGATGGACGACGGTACGACGCTGATCGACTCGTCGCTGATCCTCGAGCATCTGGAGCGCATCGCGGCGCCGCAGCGGCGCCTGATGCCCGACGACATCGGCGTAGAGGCAAAGGCGCTGCATCTGATCGGCTTCGCACTCGCCGCATGCGAAAAAACGATGCACAGTGTCTACGAGAGCCTGCTGCGGCCAGCGGAGAAGCGGCACGAGCCTTGGCTCGAACGCGTACAGCAGCAACTGCACGGCGCGTATGGCCAGCTGGAAGCCGCGCTGGCCGCACATCGCGGCAATGGCTGGCTGCTCGGCGAACGGGTGATGCAGCCCGATATCACCGTTGCGATTGCGTGGCGCTTCACGCAGTACATGCTGCCTGGCGTGGTGGATCCTGCGCGTTATCCGGCGCTTGCCGCCTTCTCGGGGCGCGCGGAAGCGTTACCGGAATTCGTCGCGACACCGCTCGAGTAAGCCTGAGTCCCGTATGGCGGGCGCGCTCCGGTTGCGGTGTGCGCCGCTTGTGGGAGCTTGTGGGCCTTGTGCGTGCCTATGCGTGCCTGTGGCTGCCCGTGACCGCCGCCGTGGACCGCCGGGCACTGCTCGCGGCCGCTTCTGGTCGCATCGGTCCGCTCGTGGCGCCGATTGTTATCTCCACGCGACAAGTGACTTCGATTTTCTGCCATTTATCCACGCCGCCCCCGTCTCTACAATTGCCCCAATCGAATAGTCATTACCGGTGCTGCCTTAGCTACAGCGCTGCTGCTCTTTTGGGGAACCGTCATGAAAGCATTTGTCGAACGCCAGCTGTATCACCCTTCGGTGGTGCTGCCGATGCTGTCGCTGATGCAACTGATGGTGTCGACCGATTTCAATCTGGGCCAGGTCGGCGCCGTAGTTGCGGCGAACGGCGCACGCGCCGCGTTACAGCGCTCGCGCGAACTGATTTGCCTGATTCACTGTTCGTCCGCGCAGGGGCTGCATTGAATCTGTATTGAGTGTTGGATCGTCGGGCCGGCTGCTGCCGGCGGTCGTCGAGGAAACCGGGCGCCGTGTGCGCCCGGTTTTCGTTTTGACGGCACTTTGCGCTTGCGTGTGCCGGTTTGTGTCAGCCCAGCCGCTTCGCTGTGGATCGCCGGGGGCGTTTGGGAGCTTCGTGGCCCGCTGCGGTGCTTTGAGCATCTCGGATCTTCGTGTGCCGCTGCGGTTTGCGTGGAGCATCTCGGATCTTCGTGGGCCTGCTGCGGTTTGCGTGGAGCACCTCGGATCTTCGTGGGCCCGCTGCGGTTTGCGTGGAGCACTTCGGATCTTCGCGAGGCCGCCGTGGTTAGCCGCGCGTTCTCCGGTGCGTGCCCCTTCGCGCCGCTCGTCTGCCGCGCATAGCGGCCAAGCGTAAGATGCTCCTGATCCGTCACCACGTTCAGGAGAGCCGCCATGCCTCATCAGCATTTCGACGCAATCGTGATTGGTACGGGGCAAGGCGGTTCGCCCCTTGCCGTGCGCCTCGGCCAGAGCGGCCGCAAGACCGCGGTCGTCGAGCGCGAGCTGTTCGGCGGCACCTGCGTGAACGTCGGCTGCACGCCGACCAAGGCCTATGTGGCGAGCGCGCGCGCCGCACACGTGGCGCGCCATGCGGCCGACTACGGCGTACTGGTGGGCGGCACGGTCGGTGTCGATCTCGCGCAGGTGAAGGCACGCAAGGACCGCATCATCGGACAGTCGCGCACCGGCGTCGAAAAATGGCTGCGCGGCACCGACAACGTCAGCGTCTTCAACGGTCACGCGCGCTTTACCGGGCCGCGCCGCTTCGCGATTCACGACCGCGACAGCGGCCAGATCAGCACCGAGCTCGAAGCCGACGAAGTGTTTCTGAACACCGGCACGCGGCCGGTGATCCCGGCGCTCGACGGGCTCGAGCGGATCCGCTATTACACGAATTCGTCGCTGCTCGATCTGACTGAGTTGCCCGAGCATCTGACGGTTGTCGGCGGCAGCTATATCGCGCTCGAATTCGCGCAAATCTTTCGCCGTTTCGGTAGCCGCGTGACCGTGCTGGTGCGCGGCGAGCGTGTGCTGGCGCGCGAGGACGCGGACTTCGCGAAGGAAGTGCAGAAGGTGCTGGCGCGCGAAGGCGTCGAGTTTCGCTTCGGCGCCGAGCCGGTGCGCGTCGAGCCTTTGCCGGACGATGGTGTGCGCATCGCGCTTGCGCAAGGCGGGGCCATCGACGCATCGCATCTGCTGTTTGCCACCGGCCGCCGGCCGAACACCGACGATCTTGGGCTCGAGCTCGCCGGCATCGAGACCGACCGGCACGGCATGATTGCTGTAGACGGACAGTTGCGCACCACTGCGCAAAATGTATGGGCAATCGGCGACATCAACGGGCGCGGGGCGTTTACGCATACGTCGTATGACGATTTCCAGATCGTCTCGGCGAATCTGCTCGACGGCGGCACGCGCAGCGCCGACGAGCGCATCATGGCGTACGCGGTATTCGTCGATCCGCCGTTCGCGCGGGTCGGCATGTCCGAGAGCGAGGTGCGCAAGTCGGGCCGCAAGGCGCTGATCTCGACGATGCCGATGACGCGCGTGGGCCGCGCGCGCGAGAAGGGCGAGACCGACGGCTTCATGAAGGCGCTGGTCGACGCAGAAACGAAACAGATACTCGGCACCACGATACTCGGCGTGGACGGCGACGAAGCGATTCACACGGTGATCGATATCATGACGGCCCGCGCGCCTTATACGACGCTGCAATACGCAATGCACATCCATCCGACCATCAGCGAACTGGTGCCGACGCTGCTCGATGGCCTGAAGCCGCTTGTTTGAACGGGGTTTCACTTGAGCTCACTTTCCGGCCGCGCCGGCAATTTTTACAGCCCTGTCGAACATGGGACGGACGAGCACGTCGACGTGCTCGTCGCGCGTGGCGAACTGACGATTGAACGCATCGTATCGATGGGCCATGCGAGCCCGGCGGACTTCTGGTACGACAGCCCGCGGGCCGAATGGGTGCTGCTGCTGTCAGGCGCCGCGCGACTCGAATTCGAAGGCGAGCCGACGCCATACGCGATGCGCGCCGGCGACTATGTGCTGATCGATGCGCATCGCCGCCATCGGGTTGCATGGACAGATCCTGACACACCGAGCGTGTGGCTCGCTATCTACCATTCGGCCGATCTCGACAACGCCGAAGCGGATCGCCGATAATCAGCGCGCAGTGCAGAGGTGTAGCGCAAATGCGCAGTGCAGACAATTCGCCGTACCGGCCTTCGGTGCGCGCTGCCTGCCTGCGTTTGCCTATGTCGCATCGTGATGCGTCAACCACAACAAGGAAACCGGCAGATGGGCAAAGGGCGGATCGAAGCATTCAGCGACGGCGTGATCGCGATCATCATCACGATCATGGTGCTTGAACTCAAGGTGCCGGAAGGCTTCGACCTCGAAGCGCTGCGGCCGATGGTGCCGATTTTTTGCGCATACGTGCTGAGCTTTGTGTATGTCGGTATCTACTGGAACAACCATCACCATATGTTCCATACGGTGCAGAAGGTGAGCGGCGGCACGCTGTGGGCCAATCTGCATCTGCTGTTCTGGCTGTCGCTGTTTCCCGCCGTCACGCACTGGCTTGGCGAAAGTCATCTGGCCGCGTGGCCGACCGCGGCGTACGGCATCGTGCTGTTTATGGCAGGCATCGCGTACTTCATTCTCGCGCATGTGATGATCCGCCAGCACGGGCCGGATTCGACGCTGGCGCGCGCGCTCGGCCGCGACATCAAGGGCAAGACTTCGGTGGTGCTGTATCTGGTGGGGGCGGTGTGTGCATTCATTGCGCCGTGGATTTCGGCCGCGCTCTATACGTTTGTCGCGGCGATGTGGCTGATACCCGATCGGCGCATCGAACATCTGATCGGGGAATGACGCGGCGCCCGCGCCTCAATATCGATGAAAATCTCCACTGCATCGTCCATTGCACGCATCGGTCTGATCTCGGACACGCACAATCTGGTGCGGCCCGAAGCGCTCGCGCATCTGGCGGGTTGCGACGCGATCGTGCATGCGGGCGACATCTGCGAGCCCGGCGTGCTCGACGCGCTGCGGCAGATCGCGCCGGTGACCGCCGTGCGTGGCAATAACGACGGCGGCACATGGGCTGCCTCATTGCCGGTGCAGGCAACGCTGACCGTGCAGGGTGTGAAGATCTTGGTCGTGCACGACATCGCCGATTTGCCGGCGGACCTGCGGCGCGACGGTGTACGCGTGGTGGTGACCGGGCATTCGCACAAGCCGCACATCGACGAGCGCGATGGCGTGCTGTTTGTCAATCCGGGCAGCGCGGGGCCGCGCCGGTTCAAGCTGCCGATCTCCGCCGGCCTGTTGCTGGTCGAAGACGGCGCTGCGTGCGCAACGGTGCACACGCTCGTGCCTTGAGTGCCGCATGCGGCGCGCGTGAAGTTGTCCGATGCCGCGGCTTGCGCGCGTGTGGTGCCTGTGGCGCCTGTGGCGCAGGCCGCCGCATGCTCCCTCATCCTCGCTCGCAGCGTGTCCCGTATGCCCGCGCATCCCGCGGCACATGCCTTGCTACCCGTAACAGTAAAAAGGCGGCACGGAAAATCCTTACCTGCGTTGCACGGATGCGCGGTCCGCCGGTTCATCGATTATTTGCGCCGGCTCGGGCGCATCAGGGAGGAGCCATGATCCAGCGGCCAGTGAAAGCGGTTCTTGCAGGTATGCTCGCGGCGGCTTTGACCACCGGTGCATTCGCACAAGGCGCGCCGCAAGCAGTCACCGAACGGCGCGTCGACGTGGTGCAGATGGGCGCGGGGTTCCGCGCGTCGAAGCTGAGCGGTGCGACGGTCTATAACCGCGACAAGGATCGCATCGGTACGATCGACGATCTGATCCTGTCGCCGTCCGAGCGCAATGCGTTTGCGATCCTGTCGGTTGGCGGGTTTCTCGGCATGGGCAAGCACTATGTGGCGGTGCCCTTCAACAGCCTGCAGATCAACAACAAGGAAGTCATGCTGCCCGACGCGACGAAGACGTCGCTGGAGGCGTTGCCTGAATTCAAGTACGCGCCGGATTGAGCGCGACGCGCGGCGCATGGTGTTGTCGCAACAGTGCCGCCGGTTCGCGCTCGCAGTTCACGCCACTGTGCAGCATCGACGCACGACGAAAACGGGTCAGCCGCGCATGTTGCGCAACTGACCCGTTTGAATCACATGTTGCTTGCGAAACCGGCTTGATCGACACGCGCGCCCGCTACGCGGCGCGCACGCGTTCAGCCGTCCGCCTTATGCGCGCACTGCAGCGGTAGCCACATACGCTTCATCGAGCTCCTCCGCTTCACGCTGGCCGCGCAACACCGCATGCGCTTCGGCACGCGACGCCACGCACGGCGCGGAACCGAGCAGCGGCTTGCGCGCAGTTTCGCGCAGCGCGACGACCGACACGACGCCGATCAGCGAAGCGCCCATCAGATAGTACGCGGGCATCATCAGATTACCGGTGCGTTCGACCAGCCATGCGGTCACGAGCGGCGTCGTGCCGCCGAACAGCGACACCGACACGTTGAAGCCGATCGCCAGTGCGCCGTAACGGATCCGGGTCGGGAACAGCGCCGGCAGGGCCGACGGCATTACGCCGGTAAAGGTCGACAGCAGCGCGCCGAGGATCAATAGGCCGGCGAACACCGGCAGCACGGTCCCCACGCGGATCAGCAGCAGCGCCGGAATCGCCAGCAGAAACAGGCCCACGCAGCCGGCCAGCATCACTGGCTTGCGGCCGATCGTGTCGGACAGGCGGCCGGCGAACAGCGTCATCGGCATCATCAGCACCATCACGAGCAGCACCAGAAACAGTCCGTGCGTTTCGTTGAAATGCAGCGTCGCCGACAGGTAGCTCGGCAGATACGACAGCGCCATATAGTCGGTCACGTTGAAGATCAGCACGAGGCCGACGCATAGCAGCAGCGGCTTCCATTGCTGCGCGAGCAGTTCGCGCAGCGTCTGTTTCGGACGGGCCTTTTCTTCAGTTTCGCGCGCCTCGGCTTCGCGTTTGAAGGCGGGTGTTTCCTCCAGCTTCATCCGGATGTACAGGCCCATCAGTCCGAGCGGCCCGGCGATCATGAACGGTACACGCCAGCCCCACGACAGCAGTTGCTGCTGCGACAGCGTCGCGCTCAGCACCGCAACCGTGCCCGCACCGAGGATATAGCCGACTAGCGTGCCGAATTCGAGGAAGCTGCCCATCAGGCCGCGTCGGCGGTCGGTCGAGAATTCGGCGATGAAGGTCGCCGCGCCGCCGTACTCGCCGCCGGTCGAAAAGCCCTGCACGAGGCGCGCCACCAGCAGCAGCACCGGCGCGAGGATGCCGATCGAGCCGTAACTTGGAATCAGGCCGATCGCGAAGGTGCCGACGGCCATCATGATCATCGTCATTGCGAGCACACGTTGACGGCCGATGCGGTCGCCGAGCGGCCCGAACACCATGCCGCCGATCGGCCGCACGAGGAATGCCGCCGCGAACGTGCCGAAAGTGGCGATCAGCTGTGCGGATGGGCTGCTCGACGGAAAGAACACTTTGCCGAGTGTGACGGCGATGTAGCTGTACACGCCGAAGTCGAACCATTCCATTGCGTTGCCGAGGGCCATCGCGCCGACGGCGCGTTTGAGAAGGCTGTTGTCGACGATCGTAATGTCGTCGAGCGAAAGACGCTTTTCGTTGTTGTTGTTTCGCCAGAAGCCGTTGCTGGAAGCGGTCAAGGTCAAAATCTCCAATGACTGCGGCCTAACGCGTGAGCGTCGAGCCACGGGTGCTGGGAAAGTGCGGTTTCGTCGACGGCCGGCGTGGGCCGCGAGGCCAGCACAGGCGTGCAAAGGCAACGCCGGTGCATCGCGCAGGTCGTCGCGAAAGTGCACTCGTTCAGGTACTGCTGCAGGGTTGCATCCGCCTGGCCTTGCTTGGGGGGCAGATGCAGGATGGTGCTGGCAATCCGGAAATGCGGCCGCGGTGTGCGCTGATGCGGCGGATTGCGATGCACCGGTGAAAGGCTTGAACGAAACGCTGCAAGCCTTCGAGTTGAACAACTACTGTCCGGTACGTACCGGTGAATCTTTGGCGCGCGATTGATAACCCGGGCGCACAAAGCTACGGCCGATTTTTGATCGGACGGCGAAAATGAAGGTGAATTACTGTTAAAACGGTGAACATGATAGCACGATGGACGAGGATCGCGCAAACCGCATACCTGGTAGGCGTCCGGCGTGGTGGCGAGCCGCCGCCGTATCCGTTACCAGGCGGGGGATGCAGCGATTTTCGCGAGGCTGGTTAAACCTGCGTTGGTTCGTTGTAGCGGCTGAAAAAAAGCAAAAAAAATCCGCGCAAAAATGCGCGGATCCGGTTGTGCTGCGGTGGACGCGGGCGGAGGTCCCGTGACATCGACGCGCCGTGGCGGAAACCTCTTTGCCGTCCGACCGGGCGTCGAACCCGGCGTGCCCGCGCCATCTGCGTGCTCCGCCTTTAGCCTTTAGCCTTGCGCCGGCGGCACGTAGCCCGAAGCCTGATCGGCGCCTTCGCCGAAGAAGAACTTCTCGGTCTGCTTCATCAGATACTGGCGCGCGCGCGGGTCGGCCATATTCAGGCGGTTCTCGTTGATCAGCATCGTCTGCTGCTTGAGCCAGGCCTGCCACGCTTCCTTCGAAACGTTTTCATAGATCCGCTTGCCGAGTTCGCCCGGCAGCGGCGGGAAATCGAGGCCTTCG
>DATLOW010000323.1:0-8489 GCA_035536055.1 Paraburkholderia sp.
GTTGGTGAACCACGGCTTGCTGCGCACCAGCTCGTACAGCGCCTTTTGCCCGGCGAGACCGGCTTGCTGGCCGCTGAGCCCCGCATAGGTGACCGGCCAGTTGTTGATCTCGTTGTAGCCTTCGATGGCCGCGATGCTGCCTGGCGCCGCAGCGTTGATCTGCCGATACAGCTCGAGCGCGCGCGGGAAATTGTCGTCGATGATGAACGCGTATCTGAAGCCGAGTTTCGCCAGATGGATGTACGCCGACAGCGGCGCGGAGGTGCCCGGCGTGTTGTCGCGCACGTGCTTGACGCCGAGCCATTGCAGCCGCTCGCCGACCTTGCCGACGTCCGCGTACGCGCCGTCCGTGTAGTTCACATGGATGTTGATGCCGATCGTGTCGATGAATTTGCCGGTGCCAAGCGCGTCGACGCCGGCCGACGAGCTGGCTTCCGCGGCCTGCGCGGTGAAACAGACGATGCTCAACGCCAGCGCTATCGCGAGTTGCTTCATCACACGGTTCCCTGGTAAATATTGCCGGCCATGCGCGCATGGTGCCCGTGAAAACCCCTGGATTCTTGCATCGCGGCGCGGCCGCTTTCTGCGCGCCAAGCCACGCTACGGCGCAGATCGCGGCGCGCGTGCAGTGTGCGGCGGGTATGCCGCGTGCGGGAAATCCCCAGTATTCCGATTGTCCTAACACACCTGATCCGCGGCGCACGGTCTGTATCGTGGCCTCATAGCTCGGCGCCCGTTCGCGGCGCCGCCCGATCCACGTTTTACGGAAGACGTCCAATGAGCTCAGCGCACACATTGACGGCAGACCCTGTTCGACGCGCGCCCGCGGTATCGCTGAAGCGCGCGATGGCCGCCTCGGCAATGGGCAATGCCACCGAATGGTTCGACTACGGTATCTACAGCTATGGCCTGAGTTACGTGTCGGCCGCGCTGTTTCCCGGCAGCACCGCGCAGGCCACGCTGTTCGCGCTGGCCACGTTCGCGATTTCTTTTCTGGTGCGTCCGCTCGGCGGGCTGTTCTGGGGGCCGGTCGGCGATCGTCTCGGACGCAAGCATGTGCTGTCGCTGACCATCATCATGATGTCGATCGCCACGCTGTGTGTCGGGCTGTTGCCGACCTTCTCGCACATCGGCTGGTGGGCGCCGGCGCTACTGATCGTGCTGCGTCTCGTGCAAGGCTTTTCGACCGGTGGCGAATATGGCGGCGCGGCGACCTTCATGGCCGAGTACGCGCCCGATCACAAGCGCGGGTTTTGCGGCAGCTTCCTCGAGTTCGGTACGCTCGCGGGCTTTTCGCTCGGCGCGTTCCTGATGCTCGGCTGCTCGCTGGTGATGGGTAGCGACACGATGCACGCGTGGGGCTGGCGTCTGCCGTTTCTGGTGGCGGCGCCGCTCGGCATCATCGGGCTTTATCTGCGTACGCGTATGGAAGATACGCCGGTGTTCCGCGAGCTTGCCGAGGCCGCGCATCACGAGGAGCGCACCGGTTTGCCGCTCAAGCAGGTGCTCGTGCAATTCTGGCGGCCGATGCTGCTGCTCGGCGGGCTGGTCGTGGCGCTGAACGTGGTCAACTACGTGCTGCTCGCGTATATGCCGACCTTCATGCATCAGCAGCTGCATTTGAGCGACAACATGTCGTTGCTGGTGCCGCTGCTCGGCATGCTGACGATGATGGTGCTGCTGCCGTTCTCGGGTTCGCTGTCGGATCGCATCGGCCGCAAGAACGTCTGGTGGATTTCGTTGATTGGCCTGTTCGTGGCCGCCGTGCCGATGTTTATGCTGATGTCGCATGGCATTGCCGGCGCGCTGATCGGCTTTGCGGTGCTCGGCCTGCTGTACGTGCCGCAGCTGGCGAGCATTTCGGCAATGTTCCCGGCGATGTTCCCGACCCAGGCGCGCTATGCGGGGATGGCGATCGCGTACAACGTATCGACGTCGCTGTTCGGCGGCACCGCGCCGATGGCGAGCGACTGGCTGATCGCGCGCACCGGCACGACGCTGGTGCCCGCTTACTACATGATGGCCGCGTGCGCGGTCGGCATGCTGGCGCTGATCTTCGTGCGCGAAACCGCCGGTTGCTCGCTGCGCGGCCGCGAAACGCCGGGTACGCCCGGCGCGCTGACGGCGGCTGCGGCGCTGCGCAGCAACGACGCGGACAGTGCCGCGCTGGCATTGCAGTGCCAGCAGCGCGGTGGCGGCTACGCGGCGGAAGCGAACGCATAGCCCGAAGCGGAAGCCGCGCTTCTGCGGCGCTTTGCGGTTCTCTGCGCACCCGACCGGTGCACGCTAGTTCACGCGAAGGGCCGTAACGCGTTGCCCTTAGCGCTTTATTTCGGCTTCGGAATAAAGCGCGCCCGTTCGGTGTTCCAGGCGATGTACATTCCGCATAGTGCGGCATGCCCGCTCAACCTCCTGGAGCACCGACGATGACCCTGAAAGCCCGCCTCGCGCAGCTCGGCCTCGAGCTTCCCGCACCGATCAAGCCGCTCGGCTCCTACCAGACGGTGTCCGTGTCGGGCAGCCAGTTGTACGTGTCCGGTCTCGGTCCGTTCGAAAACGGCAAGCCGCTGGTCGGCGTGGTCGGCGACGACATGACGCTCGAAGCGGCCCAGCATGCGGCGCGACTGACGATGCTGATGATTCTCTCCTGTGTCGAAGATGCCTATGGCCTCGACCGGATCGACCGCTGCAGCCGGTTGACGGTCTATGTGCGCGCCGCGGCGTCGTTCACGCAACATCCGCAAGTGGCCAATGGCGCGAGCGATCTGCTGCTCGACCTGTTCGGCCGCGACAAGCTGCCCGCGCGTAGCGCGCTCGGCGTGCATACGCTGCCGATGGGCATTCCGGTCGAGATCGACAGCATCTTCGAACTGAAGCTCTAATTGCCGGCCGTCGCGCTCAAGTTCTTGCCCGGCCGACCGTTAAACATCCAGTAAGGTGTGGATACGGGCAACCAGACCGTTCTGGTTTCTGTAGCGGGGAGGACGGGCGGCAGCTCGCACAAACGCCGTTGCGCTCTATCTCAATATTGTTATAATTTTTATACCGATGAACCTGAGAGAGATGACTCGGCCGGAACGCGCTGTCCCTTATCGAAAACAGGACTCCAACGACACGGACAGTCGCGTTCCATCTGACTGGCTCGCGTGTTATCCGCATTTTCAGCAGGCGCTCGCGCACGGCAGCACATGCTTCGGTGCACTGCCGATTGCCGCGAAGCTGGTGGCGTTCAAACGCGTGACCGGCGATGCGCGCGACTACGAAACGGTCGCGCCGCAATTGAACGACATCCGCGTTGCGTATGTGGAAGCGTCCACCGATTGCGTCGAAGCGGTCGTGCGGCGATACCTTGGCGAACAGGGGAGCGCCGGTGCGGCGCAGGCGGCGGAACTGAGCGCGCAACTCGACGAACTCGCCGCGCAGATGCCCACGCAGCGCTATCCGGACGTCGCGCGGCCGCCGTGCCTCGTGTCGCCCGGCGGCGCGGTGTTCGTCGATGGCTGGATGCGGTTCTTCACATACCGGTCGCGCGGCGACCTCACAATCCCACTGCTCGCGGTCGACTGGCCGCGCCTGGTCGAGCGCTTGCAGGCGCTCGAGGCGCGGCGGGCGTAGCGTGCATAGCGGGCAGACCGCGCAACCGCGGGCCCGCGCACACGACAGATGCATGCGCGCGGGCGCTGCGGTATATTGCGCGCGTCAGTCGAGCGTGCGAGTGTGGCGCGCGTGCAGTCGTAACAGCGACAGTACGGTTTTGAGCGCATAGAGCACGATCAACGTGCCCGACAGGTCGCCGACCATCATCGCGACGAAGCGCATGGCGAGATCATGAGTCTCGCCGCGCAGCGCCAACCAGATGTGATGCAGTAACGCATTGGCAAACGCATAAGCGCCTGCGAGCAAAAGCAAACGTTTGCCGGTGAGATTCCGCAGCGATGCTTCGAGCCCGTAGCGTTCGCGCGCGAGACGATAGGCCGCATAAGGTCCGAGTGTGGAAAGAATGCCGCCGGCAAATGCCCGCATGAAGTCGTGCGGAAAGAAGTAGAAGAAGTTGACGAGCCAGCTTGCCACAAGCAAGCCGAGCGCACCGTCGAAACCGAGCAGCAGCGTGGCGAGCAGGCGAATGCCTGCGGGCAGGTAGATCCAGTTCACCCCGCGTACGAATTGCGAGTGCGTGAACAGATGCTCGTTGGTCCAGAGGGCGATGACGAACACGACCGCGGTGCCGATTGCCGACCCGGCATGCAAACCTAACCTTGACACCAGCGTAAAATCCCGTTTCTTGCGTAGACAGACCACTACGATGTTAGCTCTTTTCCCGACGCAGCCGGCGCGGCACCGGACTCTATTCCAATGACACGGCCCGCCGACATCTACCTGCGTTTCCTGCAGCTGGCCGAAGCATTGCGCGGCCTGCCGTCCCTCCCGTCGCTCGATCCGCTCGAAGAGCGCATTCTCGAACTCGTCGCACGTGCCGGCCAGAAGAAGGAACGACTGTCGGTGCGCGACATGATGGGCAAAAGCGAGCTCGGCTCGCCGGCCACCTTGCATGCGCGGCTGAAGTCGATGCGCGACAAAGGCTGGATCATGTTGAGCGATACCGAAGACTCGCGGCGCAAGCAGATCGAATTGACACAGGCTGCTTTACGGCACTTCGACAAACTTTCTGAATGTCTGATGCGCGCGGTATCGAAAGAATAAATCGAGCTGCGGCTGCGTGACGAAAGCGCCGAACCGCCGTAGCATGACGCCGGCTCCTCCGGTTTCCATCGCCCTTCATGAATTCACAATCGATTCCGCTTCTATCGCCCGCGATCGGCACGCATCGCGACCTGGTCGCTTTTCATTTCGGCCCGGCGGATAGCGAACAGAAAATCTTCATCCAGGCCTCGCTGCATGCGGACGAAACGCCGGCGATGCTGACCGCGGTGCTGCTCAAGCGCCGCTTGCTGGAACTGGAGGCGCAGGGCGCGCTCGCCGCGCGCATCGTGCTGGTGCCCGCCGCGAATCCGATCGGGCTTGCGCAATACGTGCTCGGCCAGTTCGTCGGGCGTTTCGATCTGAATAGCGGCAAGAACTTCAATCGCCATTTCCTGCCGCTCGCGCCGCTCGTCGAGCGCGCAAAAGATGCGCTCGGCGCCGATCCGCTGGAAAACCGGCGCATCGTGCGGCAAATCATCGGCAGCGAACTCGAACGGCACACGCCGCTCACCGAATTCGACTCGCTGCAGCTCGAGCTGCTGAAGCTCTCATACGATGCAGACGTCGTGATCGATCTGCATTGTTCGCAGGAAGCGGCGATGCATTTGTATACCAGCGAAGCGGGCTGGCCTGAATTCGAACCGCTCGCCTGCTATCTGGGCGCCGAAGCGTCGCTGCTCGCTACCGATTCCGGCGGCCAGTCGTTCGACGAAGCGCATAGTTTGTTGTGGTGGCAACTGCAACGCGCGCTGCCGGCGAGCAAGCCGCTCGCTGCCGGCACGTTCGCGGTGACCGTCGAGTGTCGCGGCCAGCGCGACGTGTCGTATGAAATCGCGCAACAGGATGCCGACGCCGTGATCGACTACCTGACCTTGCGCCAATCGATTCGCGGCGTCGCGCGGCGGCTGCCCGAGCTGCCGATGCCCGCTACGCCGCTGGCCGGCAGTGAACAGCTGTATGCGCCCGCGAGCGGGATTCTGGTGCATCGCGCGCAAGTCGGCGCGCACGTGCGTATCGGCGATCCATTGTTCGACATCGTCGACCCGCTGACCGATCAGACCACGACGATCGTCAGCAAGTCCGACGGTGTGTTCTATATGCGGCGCGCGGTGCGTTTCGTCACCACCGGCGCGGCGCTCGGACGCGTGACCGGTACGCATCCGGTACGCGGCGGCCCGCTGCTGAGCGCCTAGCGCAGCGGGCGCAGCGAGCCGCTTCGTCGCATCGTGTTGACGAAGCGCGAAATATCGGTCGCGTGGATACCTCAGATTTGAAATAACGATTTTTCATTTGCTTATATCGCCCCTAGGATAAAGCAGACGAACCGCCCGCTATCTGGGACGGTGTTCGGCTGTGCAACCGAGGCAAGCAATGGAACATCACGCGCGTACCCAGAACGAAAAGCTCGAAGTCAAAACGACGACGTGCTACATGTGCGCCTGCCGCTGCGGTATCCGTGTGCATCTGCGCGACGGCGAAGTGCGCTACATCGACGGTAACCCCGAGCATCCGCTGAATCAGGGCGTAATCTGCGCGAAGGGTTCGTCCGGCATCATGAAGCAGTATTCGCCCGCGCGGCTGACCCAGCCGCTGCGGCGCAAGGCGGACGCCGAACGCGGCACCGCGCAGTTCGAACCGGTGTCGTGGGACGTCGCGTTCGACATGCTCGAAAAGCGTCTTGCGCATCTGCGCGCAACCGACCCGAAGCAGTTCGCGCTGTTCACCGGTCGCGACCAGATGCAGGCGCTGACCGGCCTGTTCGCCAAGCAGTTCGGCACGCCCAACTACGCGGCGCACGGCGGCTTCTGTTCGGCGAATATGGCGGCCGGCATGATCTATACGATCGGCGGCTCATTCTGGGAATTCGGCGGCCCGGACCTTGATCGGGCGAAGCTGTTCTTTATGATCGGCACCGCCGAGGACCACCATTCGAACCCGCTGAAGATCGCCATTTCGAAGTTCAAACGCGCGGGCGGGCGCTTTATCGCAATCAACCCGGTCCGCACCGGCTATGCGGCGATCGCCGACGAATGGATTCCGATTCGGCCGGGCACCGACGGCGCGCTGTTTATGGCGTTGATCCACGAACTGCTGGTCACCGATCGCTTCGATCACGAGTTCGTTGCGCGCTATACGAACGCGGCTGAGTTGCTGAACATGAACGACAGCAGCAACGACTTCGGCCTGTTCGTGCGCGATGCTAACGCGGATGAAAGCAATCCGCTGTTTCCGCAGAATCATCTGTGGTGGGATGCCGAAGCGCAGCGCGCGGTGCTGCATCACACGCGCGGCGTCAAGCCGGCCTTGTCGGGCCGCTACACGCTGGAAGACGGCACGCCGGTCACGCCATCGTTTGCATTGCTGCGCGAGCGCGCGGCCGAATGCACGCCGGAATGGGCTGAGCAGATTACCGGCATCGCGGCGGCGACGATTCGCCGGCTCGCCCGCGAAATGGCCGATACCGCGCGCGATCACAAGATTACGTTGCCGATTCAATGGACCGACGCATGGGGCGAAACGCACGAAACAGTGACCGGCAATCCGATCGCGTTTCATGCGATGCGCGGCCTCGCTGCCCATTCGAATGGCTTTCAGTCGATTCGCGCGCTGGCCGTGCTGATGTCGCTGCTCGGCACGATCGACCGGCCGGGCGGCTTCCGGCACAAGTCGCCGTTTCCGCGCGCCGTGCCGCCTTCGGCGAAACCGCCCAATAGCCCGAGCGACGTCAAGCCGAACACGCCGCTTGCGGTCGGGCCGCTCGGCTGGCCCGCGGCGCCCGAAGACCTGTTCGTCGACGAACAGGGCGGACCGGTGCGCATCGACAAGGCGTTTTCGTGGGAATACCCGCTCGCGGTGCACGGCCTGATGCACAGCGTGATCACCAACGCTTGGCGCGGCGATCCGTATCCGATCGATACGCTGATGATCTTTATGGCCAACATGGCGTGGAACTCGTCGATGAATACCGTCGAGGTTCGCAAGATGCTGGCCGACAAGCGCGAGGACGGGCAGTACAAGATTCCGTTTATCGTCGTCTGCGATGCGTTCCAGTCGGAGATGACCGCCTTCGCGGATCTGATCCTGCCGGACACCACGTACCTCGAACGCTACGACGCGATGTCGATGCTCGACCGGCCGATTTCCGAATTCGACGGCCCGGTGGATTCGGTGCGCGTGCCGGTCGTGCCGCCCACCGGCGAATGCAAGCCGTTTCAGGAAGTGCTGATCGAACTGGCGAGCCGGCTGAAATTTCCCGCCTTTACGAAGCCGGACGGCACGCGCAAATACAGCGGCTATCCGGAGTTCATCGTCAATCACGAAACCGCGCCGGGCTCGGGCGTCGGCTTTCTGATCGGCTGGCGCGGCAAGGATGGCAGCGATGCGCTGGTTGGCGAACCGAACCCGCGGCAATGGGACGAATACGCGAAACACAACTGCGTGTATCACTACACGCTGCCCGAAACGCTGCAGTACATGCGCGGCTGCAACGGCCCTTACCTGAAGTTCGCGGTCGAGAAGGGCTTCCGCAAGTTTCCGCAGCCGATCGTGATCAATCTGTATTCGGACGTGATGCAGAAATTCCGTCTTGCGGCGCAGGGCAAAACCGCCGGGCGTCAGCCGCCCGAGCATTTGCGCGAACGTGTGGCGCGTTACTTCGATCCGCTGCCGTACTGGTACGAGCCGCTCGAACGCGACACGACCGATCTTGAGCGCTATCCGCTCGCCGCGGTCACGCAGCGGCCGATGGCGATGTACCACTCGTGGGATTCGCAAAACGCGTGGCTGCG
>DATLOW010000324.1:0-16767 GCA_035536055.1 Paraburkholderia sp.
GTTGCACGAAGCAGTTGATCAGCGTGGCCGCGACGTCGGTGCCGGCTGCGCTCATGATGCGGCCCGCGCCGAGCGCGCCGTGCCGCAGGTTGTCGACGAAGCGCGCCTCGATGGTGGCGCGCAGCGCTTCCGGCTCGGCCAGAGCGACGCCGCGCGCGACCCGCCGGTAGACGTCGTCGGCGCTGCGTTCGTCGCCCTTCGCGTATTTTTCGAGCAGCACGTCGAGCGAGAACTGCTGCGCCGCGAACGCGGGCGCGAGCGGCGCGCGGTCGGTGTCGGTATCGGCCATGAGAAAACCTCGGGACGGAGTGGGGCGCGGTCTCGGCGAGCCGCATAACCGGGTTTGTCGGAGGTTCACCTTAACGCAGACCGCGATGGCCTGCAACGTTTCGGTACCGCGCTGCGGGGCGGCGCGCACCAGCGGCGCTGCTGACGTGTTGCGCAACATGGAAGCGCGCACGTTCGCGGATCCGGTCATGGTCGCGTATGCGCCGGAACGGGTGAAGGCGGATCGCTAAAGCCGCGGAAAAACCCCGCAAAAAGCCGCAAAAAAGCCGGACGTCATACCGCACGTCCGGCTTGCAGCTGCGTTGCGCTACCGCGGCGGTCAGCCGCTACGCAAACAGCGATGAAACGTCATGCGAACAGCTCGCTCAGCTGCCGAAATAAATGTTGCAGTAGCTCACCGGACCGACGCATGCCTGACTCGCCGCATGCTTGTGAAAACCCGCGGCCGACGAGCCGCTCGTCGTGCCGCCGTAGGAATCGGTGGCGGCTTGCGCCGATGCGCCTGCGGTTTGTGGCTGCGTCGCGTGAACCGTGGCACCGTCGGCGGACATGTCGCTGCCTTGTGCGAACGACGCGATGGGCGCGCTCAGAAAAATCGTGGACAGCGCAACCAACAGGGAAAGCTTCTTCATGGTGAATTCCTCCGGAATGGATATGGAACGGCGATGCTATGGTCGATCACGCGCAACGCCGTTGACCGGAGGACACGAATCGCATCGCTAACTGATTCGTGTCGTCGAAGCCGGGACTCGCTGAAATACGCGGTGCCCGACAAGTGTGTGTGCTGCGTGTCACGCTTGCGGGTTGCTGGCGTTTGCGTTGAATGAAATTTAAGTGCGCGGCGCGCGAGCGTAAAGGGATACGAAGGAACGCCGCAGGTTCGATGATGGCGTCGCGTGCCGATACGCCGGCATAGCCGGTCGATGCGCAAGCGCGCAGCGTGCGGTGCACGTTATACCAACGGATAGTCGGCGCGCCGCGCGCTTATGCGTTGGTACAACGCGCCTCCACCAACGAAAACGGCGCGCGCGGCCGCGCGCCCGGTTACTGGACCGCCACTTCCTCGTCGATGTCGAAGTGGCTCATATAGCCGCGGTAACGTTCGCGCTCTTCTTCGGGCCTCAGGCCGTAATCGGCGAAACGATAGACGTTCTTGCCGTATCCGCCGGTCGGCTTGCGCGCGACCTGCGCCGTGAGCCGGTCGTGAAAGCGCGGCGTGAACTCGATGCCGAAATGCGCGTAGATGTCTGTGACCGTGCCGACCGGATCGGCGGTCAGTGCCTTGTAGTGGACGTGAAACACATGCTCGGGGGCCCACAGTCCGAGCGCATCCGCCGCGATCATCTGCTGCGCGCCGCGCGCCCAGTCGGTGCCGATCTGCCGGCCGATCTCGTGATTGTCGACGTGCCGCGCGAACGGCCGGCGCAGCACTTCGGTGAGCCGCGCGACCGACGGCAGCACCTTCAGCGGATCGCGATGCGTGAACACGACGAGCGCATCCGGGTAGACCTGCCGCAGCGCATCCATCGCAAACACATGGTCCGGCGATTTCAGCACGCAGCGCTGCGTGGCGCTGCGCTGCAGATGCTGCAGAAAGCGGCGGTGCGTGCGGTAAGCGAGCAGATGATCGGTCTGCTGCACCCAGCGTTTGTACGAAGGCACGTGATACGTGGTCTCGAAGCGCAGGCTGCGGAAGCTATGGGCGGTGAATTCGGTGCATTCCTGCGGCGTGAACGCATCGAACGGATGCACGTTGTGCAGGTCGGGCGCGAGCCAGTTGAAGAAATCGAACTGCTTCTGCACCTTCTTCGGCCCCGCGTGGCGCCCCGCGGCGGGATGATCCGGATACGGATAGATGGCCTGCCAGCAGCGCGGTGTGAAACTCGCTTCGTCCTCGGCCAGCAGCGCGTGCAGGAACGACGAACCGCTGCGCGGCATGCCGAGCACGAAAATCGGCCGCTCGAGCGGGCGTTGCAAAATCGTCGGATCGGCCAGTTCGCGCTCGCGCAGGATCAGCAGGTTGGTCAGCAGGCGCAGATTGTCCCAATGCGTCGACAGGCGGCCGAACAGGTTCAGATGCGCTTCCTCGCGAAACGAGGTCTGCAATCTGTCGAGCGCGTCTTCGATCGGCTCGGGGCCGAAATCGTGCAGGCCGGTTCTGGCGCGCGCGCTCGCCATCAGTTGCGCGGCCGACAGTGGCGCGCCGCGCAGCGCGAGCCGCGACATGCTGTGCGTAGTCTGGAGCCATTGCGTGATCACGGTAACCTCCAACAGGATGCTGCCGGCCGGACGATGCGACGCGTGACCGGACCGGGCATGCAGGTAGGCGTAATCGTCTGGCGAGTCCGGTATTGTGGAGCCGCCGGATGACCTTATCGTGTGCAAAACGGCGCAGCGGACCACACGGCTATCCGGCGCTGCAATCATTCTAGTGCAAGCATTGAGCGCGCTTCAGAAGAGGGGGGCGGGAGCCGCCCGGGGCGCCGGAACAGGAGAGCCGCATGACGCTGCAGCCCGTGGCATTACCGTCTTATCGCGACATCGTGCGCGCCGAATGGGTCGACTACAACGGCCATATGCGCGATGCGTTTTATATGCTGGTGTTTAGCTACGCCACCGATGCGCTGCTCGATCTGATCGGCCTCGATGCGGCCGCGCGCAGCGCGCGCGAGCGTTCGGTCTATACGCTCGAAGCGCATCTGCTGTATCTGCGCGAGACCCGGCAAGGCGCCGCGCTGCGGGTGGAGACGCGGCTCGTCGCGCACGATGCCAAACGTCTGCACCTGTACCTCGAGATGTTCGCAGATCCGCAGCACGCGCCGGTCGCCGCAAGCGAACAGATGATGTTGCACGTCGATACGCGCGGACCGCGCGCGGCGGAGTTCGACAGCGATGTCAAACTACGGCTCGACGCACTGGCGGCCGCCGCGGCCGCGCTGGCGCCGCCTGCTTATACGGGGCGTGTGATCGGCCTCTCGCGCGGCCGGTAGCGGCGCA
Source organism: Paraburkholderia sp. (assembly GCA_035536055.1). Taxonomy (GTDB): domain Bacteria; phylum Pseudomonadota; class Gammaproteobacteria; order Burkholderiales; family Burkholderiaceae; genus Paraburkholderia. The sequence continues at coordinate 3,286 of DATLOW010000324.1, forward strand.
GCAGAGGGGCGCCGCCCACTGCGGCAATCACGCGTATGACAGTGTGATGACGGAACAGGTGTATCGCTACAGACTCACTACAGATTGCTGATCAGATTGGTAAGAATGTCGGCTGCGATCATCGCGGCCGCATTGAGCGGGGCGGGCCGCTCGGCCGGTTTGAAGACCGCGTCGCCGCGGCGGATCTTGCGGCGCGAAACCGCGCAGGTGCCCGAAGTGTGTGCCGAGCGGCGGCGCCAACGCTGTTCGCCGTAATGACATTTGCCGGGTTCGACCCAGCGGATCACCAGCGTGTTCTCGGAGCGCTCGAGAATCTCGATGCGCAAGCCGTTGGCACCGATCAGCGGTACGCACTCTAACGTCGTCATTGCCGGCTCCGTAAATAGGGGTGTGCCCGAATGTAGACCCGCAGGCGTGCCAAAGCCATTGTGCGGGCGTTGAAATACTGTTGCATGTTCAGCAATAATCGCGGGCGCGCATCGCCGCTCGCGCCGCAGGCCGGGCGAACCGTGCTGAGTCACCCGCGATATCCGCATCTGCAACAAGCTGTTGTATGCCGCGCGAGGCTGCGCGTACCGCCGGGCCGGCCTCGCAGGTCATTTAAGATGTGCGGACCGGCCGGCAGTGCGAACCACGCGCCAGACTTCGGCACGTCGGTGGACACACCTCGCCTCCCTGTTAACGGATGAAGACCCCATATGATTCCACGCCCCCCATCAGTTCCTCCTGCTCGTCCCTCGCGGGCACCGGCCGAGACGGACGCACAGAGTCGCCTGAAGATGCAGCGCTTCGCGTCAGCGGCGCTATACACGGCGCTGCTGCTGCTGGCGCTGTGGGTGGTGCGCGACTTCATTCCCGCGGTGGTGTGGGCGTGCGTGATCGCCATCGCGCTGTGGCCGCTGCTGCGCAAGCTCGAGCGGCAGCCCGGGCTCGCCGGCCGCCGAACCACGATCGCGACGTTCTTGACTGTAGCGATCGCGCTCTTGTTCGTACTACCCGCTTGTATCGGTATCGCGCAGGCCGCGCAGGAAGCGCACGATCTGATCGTCTGGCTGCATGAGGTCGAGCGCAATGGCCTCGCGATGCCCGATTTCATCTCGCATCTGCCGTTCGGCTCCGAGCCGCTCGCGAACTGGTGGCAAGCGAACCTCGGTCAGCCGCTGAAGGGGTCACCGGCGATGAAGGGGCTGCACAGCGGCACGGTCGTGTCGTTAGGCCGCCAGTTCGGCGTGCGCGCCGCGCATGCGTTGATGGTGTTCGGCTTCACGCTGGTGACGCTGTTCGTCATCTTTCAGGCGGGGCCCAATCTGTCCGGCGCCGTGTTGAGGGGCATGCGGCGCGCGTTCGGCGCGAACAGCGCGCAACTGGCCGAACGCATGGCCGCGGCGGTGCGCGGCACGGTCGCGGGCCTCGTGGTAGTCGGGATCGGCGAGGGCGCGCTGCTCGGCATCGCCTATGCGGTGATCGGCGTGCCGCACGCGGCGCTGCTCGGCTTCGTCACCGCGGTGGCGGCGATGCTGCCGTTCTGCGCGCCGCTGGTGTTTTGCGGCGCCGGACTGTGGCTGTTCGTAAACGGCGCCACGGTGGGCGGCATCGGCCTCGTCGTGTTCGGTTTTATCGTGGTGTTTATCGCCGAGCATTTCGTGCGGCCGGTGCTGATCGGCAGTTCGACGCGGCTGCCGTTTCTGCTGGTGCTGTTCGGCATTCTCGGCGGCGCCGAAACCTTCGGGCTGCTCGGTGTGTTTATCGGCCCCGCGCTGATGACCGTGCTGATGGTGCTGTGGAGCGAGTTCGTGCACGACGCGTAAGCGGAGGGCGCCGCTTCGGCGCCCGGGTTTTCATGCAACACGGTTAGCCAGCGAAACAGTCTGGACATGACACGAGATAGCGCCGCGCACGGCGCGCATGGCCGAACCGCGGCGACCCGGCTAAAGAGGAAAGCCCGCGCCTAACTCGACGAGCTGCCTAGCCGCGGCGCGAAGGTCCGCGCAATCGGCACGGCGGCCTTGGCTACCGCGATCAGCGCGCCGATCGCCACCGCATCCGCGACGAGCCCGAGCGGCACGTCGAGATAGCCGTCGGTCGCCTTGTACAGCAGCGAATCGACCAGCAGCGAAATCACCGTGCCCGCGACGAAGCACAGCATCCCTTTGCGGCCGATCTGGCCGATCCACGGCAGCCGTTCGGCGGCGCGTTTGGCCCAGCCTGCGCGCGTCAGATGGGCCGCGAGCCATGCGAGCGCGGCAAAGTTCAGCACGCGCAGCAGCGACAGGTTCTGCTTGAACGACGCATCGAACGGCGTGCTTTCGACGAACAGCCGGTAATACGCGCCCGCCGTCACCGCGCACACCGCCAGCGCGGTGACCACCCAGCCGTAGCGATGCGCGCTCGCGCGCTGATAAAGCGGCTGGCAGCGCGCGAGCACGCCGAGCACGAACATCAGCTGCCATGCGAACGGATTGAAGTCCCACTGCGCGCCGTCTTCGATCGGCAGGCGGCCGGCCAGCAGCGGCGCGGCGGCCCACAACGCGACGCTGCCCGCCAGCAACAGCCACGGCTTGCGGCGCGCGAGCGGCAGCACCGCCGGCACCGACAGCGCAAAGAACAGATACATCGGCAATACCGACGCAAGGTACGGTTGACGGCGCAACAGCAGGATGTCGGCGAAGACGCTGCCCGGCATGTCGAGCAGGTCGTCGAAGTCGACGGTGGCGAGATTCGGGCCGTCGACCTTCAGCGCGGTGAGCACGGCCGTGACGATCAACATCAGCGCCGCGGTGATCAGAAACGCGCGGTATAGCTCGAGCGCACGCTTCAGGAAGCGTTGCCGCGCGGCGGCTTCGGTGTGCCTTGCGGCGAGCGAGTTATAGGCGGTGGCGGTGGCGAAGCCGCCGAGAAACACGAACACTTCGGCGGCGTCGCACAGCGCGTACGCGTGCAGCGTGAAGCGCGACAGGATGCTGCCGCCGATATGGTCGACGACGATCACGAGCAACACGAGGCCGCGGAAAAAGTCGAGTTCTACCAGGCGTGAAGACGTTTTTTGCATGGTTATCGGGCGAAGCATGTAAAGCATGACGCGACACGATGCCGCGCGACCTCCGAACTGACCCGCGCCGGCCAGCACGAGTTCCGGCGCGCGCGTGACAGAAGCGTTGAAAGTGTTTCAGGACATTACTTCTGCAACGACGCGCGATGCATATCGCACGTAGTGCACCGATGCTGTGCGACGGCGGCTGTTCGACCGCTGTTCTACCGCCGTGCGCCGTTTGCCAGCGCTGACAAAAAAGAGATGAACACGTGGCGAAAACGGTGCGGATATTGGCCGAAGCTGTGCGGCCCGCACGCTTACGATTGTCGGCTTTCCAAGGCGAGGCTTGCTGGTCCATGTGGCGCGCATTCGCTTTTATCCTGACGCAGCACGCGTTGCTGCGTCGCCCTGTTTTCAGAAGCGAATGATGGAAGTCCGATTTACCGCGTGGGCGATTGCCATTGCCGCGTGCGCTGCGCTATCAGCGTGCGCGATTGCGCCGGGCATGCATGTCGATGCAACCGGCAACTCAGCCAATAACCCGGGCGGCGATGAAAGCTCGCCTGCGGTCATCGAAATTACGCCGGCCTCGCTGGCCGATGCAGCGCCGGCCTCGCGCACGGCACTGGCGACGCACGACGATGCGCTCGCGCTGGTTGCCGCGCCGAAGCCGTATCGCATCGGTGCGGCCGATGTGCTGTCGGTGATCGTCTGGGATCATCCGGAACTGGTCGTGCCGAACCTCACGTACGACATCGGCGCCACCAGCGGCGCGCTGCCGGCGAGCGTCGGTCTGACCAGCCAGACGGTGCCGGGCTTCGTGGTCGGCGACGACGGCACGATCCAGTTTCCGTATGCGAAGCGCCTGAAAGTGGCGGGCCTCAGCGAATCTGCCGCGCAGCAGTTGTTGACCGCGCGCCTTGCACCCTACATCCGCGACCCGCAGATTTCGCTGCGCGTGGTCGGCTTTCGCAGCCAGAAGGTCTATGTGAACGGCGAAGTGCACGCGCCCGGCGTCAAGCCGGTCACCGACGTGCCGATGACCCTGGCCAACGCGCTGCACGTCGCCGATGGCGCGACGGCCGGTGGCGATCTGAGCCGCGTCGAGCTGATGCGTGCAGGGCGCCGCTATCGGATCGACGTGCCGCATCTCGCGGAGCGCGGGCTCGACGCGACACGTATTGCGCTCATCGACGGCGATGAAGTGCGCGTGCCGCCCGCGACCGACTACAGCGTATTCATGATGGGCGAAGTGCAAAAGCCCGGGCCGTTGCCGTTCCGTTCGGACGGCCGTCTGACGCTTGCGCAGGCGCTCGGCCAGGCGGCGGCCAACCCCGCCACCAGCAACCCGGCGCAGATCTATCTGGTGCGTCCAGCGAACGGCAGCACGCCGTTGCGCGTGTTTCATCTCGACGCGCAGACGCCGTTCGCATTGGCGCTCGCGCAGCAGGTGCCGCTGCAGCCGGACGACATCGTATATGTCGATGCAGCCGGCGTGGTGCGCTGGAACCGCGTGATTTCGCAACTGACCGGCAGCGCAAGCGCCGCTTATGCGGTGGAACGCGCCGCGCTCGGCAACTGATCATGCGTGCGACGTTGCTGGTGGTGTGTCACGCGAACCTGTGCCGCAGCCCGATGGCCGCCGCGCTGCTCGCGCAACGCATGCCGGACTGGCCGGTGGTGTCGGCGGGCATCGCGGCGCGCGACGGCGAACCGGCCGACCCGCGTGCCTGCGACGCGATGCGCGCGCACGGCCTCGACCTCGCCGCGCATCGCGCGCGCCGGCTCGATGCGGCGCTGTGCGAACAGGCCGCGCTGGTGCTGGTGATGGAGCATGCGCAGCGCCGCTTCATCGAACAGCGCTTCGCGTTTGCGCGCGGGCGCGTGTTCGGTCTCGGCGTCGCGCTCGATGCGCAAGGCGCGGCGCGCCATTTCGATATCGACGACCCGTATCGCGGCCCGCGTGCCGGCTTCGACGCGTGCGCGGCGTCGATCGCGCGCGCCATCGACATATGGGCCGGCCGCATCGCGGCACTCGCCGCGCCTGTGCCGCCAGTCATGCGGCCCGGCATGCCGTCCGCTGAGCCACCCGCTATGTCACCCGCTGTGCCACCCCGCAGCGGCGCGCATTAGAGACCTGACCGCGGGGGGCGCAACCGTCGTCCCGCTTCAGTTCATTCAATCTGCAATCCGGAATCGAGCCATGTTGTCCGTGCACGGGGAACACCCCGAAACCCAAGCCGAATTCGACATCGTGTCGGTGATCGACACGCTGGTGTCGAACTGCTATCTGATCGCCTGCATCGCGCTGTGCTTCGGGCTGGCCGCGACCGCGTGGTCGTTCCTTTCGCAGCCACAGTATCAGGCCGACATCGTCGTGCAGGTCGAAGACTCGCCGGCCGGTGCGGCGACCGGCAGTGTAGTCGGCGACGTCGGCTCGCTGTTCGATATCCATGCGACGGCGGCCGCCGAGGCGCAGATTCTCGCGTCGCGGCTCGTCATCACGAATACGGTCGACACGCTGCGGCTCTATATCGACGCCACACCCAAGCGTTTTCCTGTGATCGGCGATTTCGTGTCGCGCTTCAATCGCGGTGTGACCGCGCCCGGCGTGTTCGGCATCGGCGGTTATGCGTGGGGTGACGAAAGTATCGACGTGGTGCGCTTCGACGTCCCGCAGGAATTCGAAGACGACAGCTTTACGCTGACGCTCGGCGAAGGCGGCCGCTACCGGCTCGCCGGCTCCGCTCTCGACACGCCCGGCAACCAGGCGGCCGGCACGATCGGCACGCAGGCCGCGTTCGCCACGCGCCATGGTCCGGTGATGCTGCTGGTGAACGGCGCCGATGCGCAGCCGGGCACGCGCTTTACGCTGCGGCGCCATTCGCGCCTGAAGACCATCAACGATCTGCAGGCCGCACTCGACGTACAGGAAAAGGTCAAGCAGTCGGGCGTGCTGGTCGCGACGCTGACCGGCGGCGACCCGCAGGCACTGCGTCGCACGCTGCAGGAAATCGGCGATCAGTACGTGCGGCAGAACGTCGAGCGCAAGTCGGTGGACGCCGCGCAGTCGCTGGCATTTCTGCATGCGCAGTTGCCGATGGTGAAGGGGCGGGTCGAAGAAGCCGAGCAGCGCTACACGGCACTGCGCGACGCGCGCGGCACGGTCGATCTGAACGAAGAGGCGAAGCTCGCGCTGCAACAGTCCGTCGAGGCGAAGACCGCGCTGCTGACGCTGCAGCAAAAACGCGCTGAACTGGCGACGCGCTTTAACGGCGCACACCCGGGCATGGTGGCGATCGACCGGCAGATCGGTGCGCTGCGCGCGCAACAGGCGAGCGTCGATGCGGCGCTGGCGCGCCTGCCCGATCTGCAGCAACAGACCGCGCGGCTGATGCTCGACGTCAAGGTCGACACCGATCTTTACACGACGCTGCTGAACAACGCGCAGCAGCTCGAGCTGCTGAAGGCCGGCAAGGTCGGCAACGTGCGGGTCGTCGATGCGCCGGTAGCGCCCGAGGATCCGGTGCGGCCCAAGCGTGCGGTGGTGATCGCCGCGGGCGTGCTGGCGGGGCTGATGATCGGCATGGTGTGCGCGTTCGTGCGCGATCTGCTGTTCGGCGGCGTGACGAGTGCCGACGAAATCGAACGCAATCTCGGCCTCGACGTGTTCGCATCGATTCCGTTTTCGGTGGCGCAAGGCACGCTCAATGGCGAGCCCGCGGCGGCCCGTCTCGGCGCATCGTTGCTCGCCGAAGCCGTGCCGCGCGACGCCGCGGTCGAAAGCCTGCGCAGCCTGCGTACCGCGCTGCATTTCTCGCGCTTCGACGGCGCCTGCCCGACGTTGCTGATGACAGGCGCAGCGCCGTCCGCCGGCAAATCCTTTATCGCCGCCAATCTGGGCGCGCTGCTCGCGACCGGCGGCAAGCGGGTGCTGCTGGTCGACGGCGATCTGCGGCGCGGCCATCTGCATCGCTATTTCGGCGCGCCGGCGCTGCCGGGACTGGCCGAACTGCTGGCCGGCAGCGCCACCGAGCGCGACGCGGTGCAACGTCTCGAACACCCGCGGCTCGACTTTATCGGTGCGGGCGGGGCGGCGCTGCATCCGGACGAACTGCTGATGTCCGAGCGGCTCGGCACGCTGTTCGAGCAGTTCCGCGCGCGCTACGACTACATCCTGATCGATGCGCCGCCGCTGCTCGCGGTGGCGGATGCGGCGCTGCTCGGCCGCTGCGCGAACGTGGTGATGCTGGTCGCGAAAGCGAGCGAGACACGCATCGGCGAGTTGCGCGAGTCGCTCAAGCGGCTCGAGCATGCGGGACTGCGCGCATCGGGCGTGGTGCTGAACGGCGTGGCGGCGCGCTCGGCGCGCCTCGCGTACGGCAGCAAGTACGGCAGCTATCGCTTTACGCATTACGACTATAGCCGCCAGCAGGAGCCCCGCGCGCAACGAGGCTGGCTCGATGCGCTGCGCGGCCGCTGGAGCCGATGATGCGCGGCGCGGCGACTTTTCAACAGGCGGAGGCCGGCCTCGATGCCGCGCCGCAGCGCGCTACGGCACGGCCCGCGGCGCCGGGCGGACAGATGGACCATGCCACGCCACGCGCGCGCCGTGCGCTGCGGGTCGCGCTGGTGGTCGAGGCGGCGGGCGGCGGGGTCGCGGTGCATCTCGCCGATCTGATCGACGGGCTGGCCGCGCACGGTGTCGACGTGCATCTGATCGCGCCGCTCAACGAGCGCTTCGACGCGAGCATCCTGAACGCCGACGTGCTGGCGCGCTGCAGTTCGGTGACGCGCCTGCCGATGCAGCGCAGCGTGTCGTGGCGCGATCTGCTTTCGTTCGTGCAGGTGTTTCGCGCGCTGACGCGTATCCAGCCCGACGTCGTGCATGCGCACAGCTCGAAGGCCGGTGTGCTGGCGCGGCTGTGCTTCGGCCCGTGGCGCAGGGTCTATACGCCGCACGCGGTCTATACGCTGAACCCGTATCTGCGCAAAGCCGCGCGCCGTTTCTACGGTTCGATCGAAGCGCTGCTCGGGCGGTTTTGCAGCGAGCGGCTGATCGCCGTATCGGCCGATGAGGCGCAGCACCTGCACGACGCGCTGCGCATCCCGCGCGCGCGCATCAGCACGATCTACAACGGCGTGCCGGCGTTCGCGATGCTGCCCCGCGAGGTTGCGCGCGACATGCTCGGTCTGTCGCCCGATGCGTTCGTGGTCGGCGTGGTCGGCCGTCTCGAGTTTCAGAAAGGCGTCGACCGGCTGGTGCGGCTCGCCGAGCGCGTCGGGCGGGTGGCCGGCGCGCGGCTGCAGTTCGCGCTGATCGGCTCCGGCGATATCGAACAGGCCGCCGGCGTGGCGGCGCACCGCTTGCCCGCCAACCTGCGGTTTGCCGGGCGCGTGCCGGACGCGCGGCGCTGTTTCGCCGCGTTCGATGCGTTCGCGCTGCCGAGCCGCTACGAAGGTTTTCCGTACGTGTATCTGGAAGCGATGGCGGCCGGCGTGCCGATCGTCACGACCCGGGTGGCCGGCGCCGACGCGCTGGTTGCCGAGGAGCGCATCGGTTTCGTCGTCGCCAACGACGACGCACTGTACGAGTTCGAACACGCGCTGCTGGCCCTGCTCGACGATGCCGCGCTGCGCGGCCGGATGGCAGCCAACTGCGCGCGCGCCGTCGAGCGCTATTCAGCGCGCCAGATGGTGGCGCGCACGCTCGACGTTTATCACGAAGTGATCGAGGAGGCGGTTCGATGAGGCCGGTCAAACAGGTCGTGCTGCTGCACGCATATAGCCGCCGCAATTCCGGCGACGGGTTGCTGGTCGATCTGTCGGTTGCGCTGCTGCGCGAAGCGCTCGGCGCGCAGACCCGGGTGGCGGTGATCGCAGCCGACCCGGCGTCGTTTCCCGAGTACGACGACGTGTACGCGGCGCCTGTGCTCGGTCATGCGGGGGCCGCCCGCGTGCGGCAGGCGCTGGCGGCCTGTGCCGGCCGCGCGTCGCATGGCGTTGCGCAATTGCAGGCGCGGCTCGACGCGGCCGACCTGGTGGTCGGCGTCGGCGGCGGGTATCTGCGCGCGCGCACCGCGGCGCAGGCGGTCAAGCTCGAGATCGGCCATATGCTGCAGATGCGCGCGGCGCGCGCAGCGGGCAAGCCCACCGTGTATCTGCCGCAAAGCATCGGGCCGGCGCTGGCCGGCAGCAGTGGGTTGTCGGACGGATTCGGCGCGCGTCTGACGCACTTGCTCGGCGGTTTTTCGTCGGTGTTCGTGCGCGACGACCGCTCGCTGTCGTTCATGGCAAGGGCCGGCAACGCCACGCGCGCGCCGGATCTCGCGGTGCTCGAATTCGAGCGCCAGCACGACGCGGTGCTCGCGCGCGCGGCGCAGCGCGACGGCGCGGTGCGCCATGTCGCGCTGGTATTGCGCGAGGCGCCGAGCTGGGATCAGCACAAGCGGCTGCACTACGCGCAGGCGGTGCGGCGGCTGGCGCGGCTGCTCGCCGGGCAATGCCGCCTCAGCTATGCGGTGCAAAGCACCGGCCGCGGCAACGACGATGCGGCGTACTATCGCCAGCTCGGTATCGATGCGCCGCTGCCGAGCCTCAAGCAGCTGCTGGCCGGCGAAACGCCGGACGTCGTCGTGTCGGTGCGTTTGCACGGCGCACTCGAAGCAATCCTGCACGGCGTGCCGGCGTTCCATCTGAGCTACGAGCGCAAGGGCTTCGGCGCTTACGGCGATCTGCAGGTCGGCGACTGGGTGGCGAATGCCGCCAGTTTCGATGCCGACGCAGTCGCCGCGCGCATCTTCGCCGCGCATGCGGTGCCGGGCTTCTGGCAGTCCGCGGCGGGCGGCCTCGCGGCGATTCGCGCGAGCCGGGCCGGCATCGTCGACACGCTGCGGCGCGCCGCGCAGCTGCGCGAGGAGCGCGACGCATGTTGATGCGGCTGTTGCTGCGCGTCGTGTCGCTCGGCGCGAAATTCGCGCTGACGGTGGTCATCGCGCGTACGCTCGGCTTCGCCGCGGTGGGTGACTATGGTCTGGCGGTCGCGGCGTCGGTGGTCGCCTCGAAGGTGCTGGGGCTCGGGTTTTCCGCCGAGCTGAACCGGCGGCTCGCCGGCGTACAGCCGGTCGCGGCGATCGGCGATGCGCGCGCGCTGCGGCGCGTCTACGGCATCGCTTATCTGCTGATCGCGGCGCTCGGCTTTGCTGCGTGGCGCGGCGGCTGGTTCGGTGCGCTGCCGGTGGCGTCGCCGGCCGTGCTCGGCGAAGTGGTGCTGGTGGCGCTCGCCGAACACTACGCGCTCGAAGTCAATTCCTATGTGTTTTCGCTGCACCGGACGCGCGACGCTTCGCTGATGCTGTTCGTGCGCACCGGTGTGTGGGCTGCCCTGGCGATCGGCGGCTTGTATTGCGGTGCGATCGGCGATCTGCAGCCGGTGTTGTGGCTGTGGATCGCGGCGAATGGGGCGGTGATCGGCTGGGCATGGCGGGTGATCGAGCGGGTGGCGCGAGGTGACGCGACGGCGGCCTCGGTGCCGGTCGACGCTGCGGCATTCGGTGCGCGCATGCGCGGCGTCCTGGCGGCCGGTGCGGCATTCTATGCAGCCACGATCCTGATGTCCGGTCTGCAGTATCTCGAGCGCTTCATTGCGGCGCCGTACCTGAGCAGCGACGCGCTTGGGCGCTACGTGTTCACATGGGCGAGCGCGAACGCGGTGCAGACGATCGCCTATGCGTCGCTCGTCGTGACGGCAGGGCCGCGCCTCGCGAAAGCCGCGGTCAATGCACCCGCGCAATTTGCCGCGACGCTGCGCCACGCACTGAGGTCCGCGCTGCTGCTGACCGCCGGCCTGGCGCTCGCGCTCGCCGCGTTGAGCGGGCCGCTCTTCAGGCTCGCGCATCAACCGGTGGATGCGTTGGGCCTCGCCGTGCTGGCGATCCTGCTGGTGTCGTTCATGCTGCGTTCGCTTGCCGATCTGCTGTGGATGGCGGCCATCGCGCTGCAGCAGGGCAAACCGGTCGCGCTCGGCATGGCCGTGCTGACCGGCATCGGCGTGCTCGTCGGCGGGCGGCTGGTCGCGCATCACGGGATGCTCGGCGTGGCGCTCGCGCATCTGGCTTCAAGCGTGCTGGTGACGGGCTGGCTCGCGTGGGTCGTGTTCGGCAACGCACCGGTTGGCCGGCGTTGCGACGGCGGACGGTCAGGCGGAGAACGACGTGCGTGAGCTGTTGATGGCCGGGCCGAGGCTGAGCCGCGGGGTCGTGCGACTCGTGACGTGCGCGAGCGTGGTGTTGTACGGCCTGGTGTTCGCCAAAGCGGGGGCACTGCTGCCCGAATTTATCTTTCGCGATGCCGACAAGATCCAGGCGCAGATGTCCGGCTCGAGCACCTACGAGGGCTCGTCGTTCGATGCGGTGGCGAGTTTCTACCGGATGTTCGGCCCGACCTTGCTGAACCTGCTGATAGTCGCGACCGGCGCGCTGTTCATGCGCGCCATGCTGTGCCGCGCGAATCGCTTTGGCCTGTGCGCGGCGGCGTTGCTGCTTTGTCTGCCGTGCGTGTTCTTCAACCTGTTCGTCGCGAGCAAGGACACGCTGGTGGTGATGATGTCGCTCGCGATCTTCTGGGCCGCGCGGAGCCGCCGCGCGTGGCTCGCGCCGTGCGTGGCGCTGCTGCTGTACAGCGCCTTTGCGCTGCTGGTGCGGCCGTATTTTCTGCTGATCGTCGTGCTGGCGGCCGGTGCGTTGCTGTTTCAGCAGTTGTCGATGCGCTGGAGGGTCGTGCTGATCGTCGCGCTCGCGGGCAGCGTTGCGTTTGCGCCGGCCAGCGTCTATTTCGCGCTGCTGCATCCGCGCGATATGGCGGTGGATTATCTGGTGTATCAGTCACCGTTCGGGGCGCGCACCAGCTTCTACAATCCGCTGCCGCCGCTGTCGTGGGTCGCGTTCGTCTACGACTATCTGTATGCGACCGCGCGCCTCAATCTGGCGCTGCTGTTTTCGCCCGGCGCGAAGGAGCTGGCGATGCAGCTGTTCGTCGTGCTCGCCGTGTGGCCGGCGCTGCGCAGCCTTGGGTCGCGCGCAAGGTTGCCGTTCGCGTACCGGCTGTGCGCGTGTGTCGTATTCGCGCATGTGTGCGTGTCGATGTTGTTCGAGCCGGATCTGGGCAGCTACATCCGGCATCTGTCGAGCATCGCGCTGTTTTCGATGGCACTGCTGCACGAGTGGTGCACCGGCGACGCCGCGCGGGCCCGGTCGATGCGCGACGCGGATCGCGATGCAGCCGCAGCGGTGCCGGCCGATCGCGCGCCGCGCCGTCGCGGCGGGCACGGCAGATGACGGATATCGCCTAGCGTACGCGCAGCGCGTCACGCCATGCGCCGAGCGCGGGCTTCGGTCGACCGGACGCATCGACCAGTCCATAGCTGCGTTCGCGCGCGTTGTCGCCGCTGCGCGTGTCTTTCCATTCATAAATCGACACGAGCGGCGTGGACAGATCGGCGCGCGCCGCGGCGAAATCGCGCATGCGGCGCGCCTGGTCCGCAGGGTCTCGCAGCAGCCCCGCGGAAGGCACGCCCCATTCGGTGATCACGGCCGGCAGGCGATGGCGCTGCTCGATGTCGCGGGCCGCTTCGCGGATTGCGACAGGCGTCATGCCGTACGCGTGATAGGACACCGCGTCGAGGCAGCCGGTATGGCCGTCCAGTACCGAAGTGAGCAGTGCATCGGGCAGCGTGCCGGCGAGCGGCGCGCTGGCAAAGCCGAAGCCGTACAGCGGCACGCTGCGCGGTTGCGCGCGCAGCGCCGCGCAGGCTGCGCGCATATAAGGCGCGAAGGTCGGCAGCACGTCGCCGGTCGGCCAGTATTTGCCGAGGTCCGGCTCGTTCCATAGCTCGATCGCGACCAGTTGCGCGGCGAATTCGCGCTCGACGTCGGCGACCGCATCGGCCAGCGCGCGGCCGGCCAGCGCCAGCGCTTCGTCGCGCGCGGCGCCGTAGGTGCCCGTTGCGAGCGGCTGGGTCGTGCGCAGCGTCGCGACCACCGGCAGCGAAGCGCTGCGGGCCGCGTCGAACGCGGCACGGATGCGCTCGCGATACGCGGCGTCGTGCAGCGCATTGGTCCAGATGCCGAGCCGCACGAACGAAAAGCCGGCTGCGCGGATCGCCTGTGCGTCGTCGCGCGTGAAGGTCTCGAGCTTCACCTGCACGCCGACGCGTGTAGGCTGCGCGGTTGCGCTGAGCGGCGCGGCGGGTGCGGCGGCGAGGCTGCCTGAGGGTGGGGTTGCCGCGGCCGGCGTGGTGCAGCACGCGGCGGCGACGAGCAGGGCGACGGTGCGGTAACGCCAGCCGATGCCGGTAGGCTGGCGCGTGGGATGGCATTGCAAGCGGTCATGGGTGGCATTGGGGTCGGGCGCGGCTCGCCGTGCCGTCTGCGGCACTTGCGGTGATGGCGGCG
>DATLOW010000325.1:0-8761 GCA_035536055.1 Paraburkholderia sp.
ACGCAACACCTATTGGCTGCTTGCGCTGTCGATGGTGCCGACGGTGCTGGGCGCATGGGTGGGCGTCGCGACCGGCTTCTCGCTGTTTGCCGCCACCAGCCCGGCCATGAGCATGCTGGCGTTCTTCGCGATCGCGTTCGGCTTCATGTTCGCGATCCAGCGCACCAAAGACAGCGCCGCCGGCGTGTTCGTGTTGCTGGGCTTCACGTTCTTCATGGGCCTGATGCTGTCGCGGCTGCTGAGCTTCATCCTCGGCTTTTCGAACGGTCCGTCGCTGATCATGCTCGCCTTCGGTGGCACCGGCGTGATCTTCGCTGCGATGGCGACGATCGCCACGGTCAGCAAGCGCGATTTTTCGGGTCTCGGCAAGTGGCTGTTCGTCGGTGTGATCGTGCTGCTGCTCGCGATGGTCGCGAATGTGTTTCTGCAGCTGCCCGCGCTGATGCTGACGGTCTCGGTGCTCGCCATCGTGATCTTCTCGGCGTACATGCTGTTCGACGTGCAGCGCGTCGTGAACGGCGGCGAAACGAACTACATCACGGCTACGCTGGCGATTTATCTCGATCTGTACAACGTGTTCGTGAATCTGCTGGCGCTGCTTGGCATTTTCGGCGGCAACCGGAACTGATGCGAAAGCTTGCGGCGCGCTGCCTGCAGCGCACCGCGACCGCCTGACAAGCTAAAACGCCCGTGACGATCACTCGTCACGGGCGTTTTCTTTTGCCGATTGCGCACCAACCCGCGCGGCATGCGTCGCTCAGACCGCCAGCCAGTCGAAACCTTCGTCCTGAGACGCCACCACGACGTCGGTAGCCGCTCCACCCAGCACCGCCGCCATCGCCGCCTGCGCCAGTTCCGGCAGATTGTTTTGCTGGCTCAGATGCGCCGCGACCAGGTGACGCAGCCGCGAGCGATCCAGCGAGGCGAGAATCTGCGCTGCCGCATCGTTGTTCAAATGGCCGTGATTGCCGCCGATACGCGCCTTCAGCGACGGCGGATAACGGCTCGCCGCGAGCATCTGCAGATCGTGATTACATTCGAGCATCAACGCATCGCAGCCGCTCAATACCGCGCTGATATGAGGCGTCGACGTGCCGACGTCGGTCAATACGCCAAGACGCACCGCGCCGTCCGAAAACACGTACTGCAGCGGCTCGCGCGCATCGTGCGGCACCGTGTAAGGCAACACGCTGAGCTCACCGATCGCGACGGCCTCGTCGCCCCACAGCACATGCAAATCGACGTCCGCGTCATCCGCGCCGACTGCGCGGGCGGTGCCCCAACTCATGTACAAAGGGATCGACCACTTGCGGGCCAGCGTCAGCGCGCTGCCGATGTGGTCGCTGTGTTCGTGGGTGATCAGGATTGCGTCGAGTTGCTCGACGCCGCTGTCGAGCCGCGCAAGGCGCCGCTCGACTTCCTTCGCAGAAAAACCGCAATCGACCAGAATGCGGGTGGTGGTCGTCCCGCCCTGCGCTTCAACCACCAGCGCGTTGCCTTCGCTGCCGCTGCCCAGACTGGCGAACCGCACGGCCCGCCTTAGTTCAGCTGCGCGTGAAGCAGCGTCACGATGCGCTGCGCGTCCGACGACGTATCGACCTGGCCGTTCGCATCGACCACGGCGACCTGCGTCAGCGTGTCGCTCTTCGGACGCACGTTCACCAGGTATTCGTGGCTATCTTTCTTCGAGCTGCCGCTGCCGGAGAACAGCTTGCCGAGCAGGCCTTCGCGCTTCACTTCCTGCAGCGAATCGGCGTAACGCACGTAGTAGATGCCCTTTTCGCGGTCGCGATTGTCTACCGCGAAGTTGGTGCGATCGAGTGCAAGACCGACACGCAGCCACGCGCGGTCGAACGATTCGGCGAGATCGAGCGTCGAGCCATTTGCTACCTGTGCCGCGGCCGTTGCCGGACGCGCTTCGGTCAGCAGTTGCTTCGACTGCGCGTCGGTCAGGCCGAACTTCTGCATCAGCTTGGCCAGAAACTCCGCTTCGAGTGCCGGATCGCGCGGCCGCTCGACCCATTTCGAGCCGGTCTTGTCGAAGCCTGTCAGCACTTCTTCCATCGAGCTGTGCGTGATCGAAATATCGGTCTGGCCGCTTGCGTCGCGCGACACCAGCGTGCGGAAGCTGTCGCGCGTGCCCGACGAATACGCGAAGTCGATCACGCGGCCAATCGTGCGGCGGAACCAGTCGTCCGGAATGTTCGCGCGGTTTTCGGCCCAGTCGGTGGTCATGATGCCGGTGGAGGGCGCATTGGTCTTCAGCGAGAAGCCGTTTTCGGTCCAGAACTCCTGCAACTGCGGCCACAGTTGATCCGGCGTGCGGCCGTCGACGACCAGCCAGCGCCGGTCGCCATCGCGCTCGACGTGCATGCCGAACGGATCCTGCGCACTCGGCACGCCTTCGGTCAGGTTGCCGGCGGCGGTCTGCGCGCGCTGCGGCGCACCGCCGAGCGCGGTACCGACCGGCGGCGCCACGTAGCGCTGATCGATCTGCGCGGCGGTCAGATCGCTCGGCACGGCGAGCGGCGGCGCAGTCGGCGTGTCCTTGTAGTTGACCCGGTCCGTGGAAAGCGCGTCGTTCAGCGTGTCACAGCCGGCTAGCGCCGACACCGCAAGCGCCACCGCCACGAGGCGCATTGCGTGGGAAGAGAGAGCGGAACGTTTCATGTGGTCCTTCGTGATGCTGGTACGCGCTGCTTTGGTTCGGGCCCCGAACACAAGCTTGATCGTCGTGTTAAACAAAATACCGGGTTCAGGCCCGAGCGGCTGCGCTGTGCGCCGCTGCACGCTTAACCCGCCAACCCCGCTTCGTGCATCGCCGCGCGCACCACGTCGTGGTAACGCGCATCGAGCGGCGTAAGAGGCAAACGGATACCTCCTTCCATACGGCCCATCTGCTGGAGCACCCACTTGACCGGAATCGGATTCGATTCGATAAACAGGTTCCTGTGCAGCGACAGCAGTTTCAGATGAATCTCGCGGGCGGTTTTCGCGTCGGCAGCGAGCGCCGCCTTGCACAACTGCGCCATCGCACGCGGCGCGACGTTGGCCGTGACCGAAATATTGCCGTGGCCGCCGAGCAGCATCAGCGCGACCGCGGTCAGATCGTCGCCGCTGTAGATCGCAAAATGCGCGGGCGCCGACTTGATCAGATGCGCGGCGCGGTCGATATTGCCGGTGGCTTCCTTCACACCCACCACGCCCGGCACGTTCGCGAGGCGCAGGATGGTTTCATTGGACATGTCGGCCACCGTACGGCCGGGCACATTGTAAAGGATCAACGGCAGGTCGACGGTTTCCGCGATCTTCGCGAAATGGCGATACATGCCTTCCTGGGTCGGCTTGTTGTAGTACGGCACGACCTGCAGCGACGCATCGGCGCCGACTTCCCTGGCGTGCCTCGTCAGCTCGATCGCTTCGGCGGTCGAATTGCCGCCGGCGCCGGCGATCACCGGAATGCGGCCGGCCGCATGCTCGACCGCGGTTTTGACCATCAATACGTGTTCGTCGACCGATACCGTAGCCGATTCGCCGCTGGTGCCGACCACCACGAGGCCGTTCGTGCCTTCCTCGATATGCCAGTCGATCAGTTTTCGGAACGCCGGCAGATCGAGACTGCCGTCTTCGTGCATCGGGGTGACGATGGCGGGAATGCTGCCGCGGATCCGGATACTGTCGTTCACGTTGGTCATTGAAACTCGATGAATTTATTCAATAAACAGCAATTGTAGCGGATTAGCCGGCCAAATCGTAACGCGGGGGAACCCATATTCCGCTGCCCGGAGCAGATTTTTCCGGTTCGCGCACCGCGCACAAGCGTTGCACGAAGGCTGGGCGCGGATCTTCGAAAAAACCGTCCTGGAAGGCGATCACCCGTAGTTGTCCGCGTACGACATCGAGCAGCTCGCCGGGCGCCAGCAGGAAGGCCGGATTCGACGGTTTGCCGACCGTTTCATTGCCCTGCGCGAAAGTTTCGTAGATCAGCACGCCGCCAGGCGCAAGCGCGCTCAACAATTGGGGAAAGAGCGGACGATGCAGATAGTTCGTCACGACGATCGCAGCGAACGTGGCGCCGGCGGCAAGCGGCCACGCGGCATTTTCGAGATCGGCGGCGAGCGTCGCGACATTCGCGGTGTCGCTCAGCGTGGCGAGGGCGGCGACGTCGCGGTCGATCGCGGTGACCGGGTGACCGCGCGCGGCAAACCAGCGCGCGTGGCGCCCGGCTCCCGACGCGACGTCGAGCACCGCGCCGCCCGCCGCGACCAGATGCGACCAGCGCCGCACCCAGCGCGACGGATCGGACAGGCCGTGTGGCACGGGCGCGCCGGCTGCGGGTTGTGGCGCCTCGCTCATCAGCTGTACGACAGGCCCATCGCCTCGCGCACGTCGCGCATCGTCTCGGTCGCGAAGCGTCGCGCCTTGTCGCAGCCGTCCGCGACGATCGCGCGCAGCAGCGACGGATCGTCCATATATTTCTGCGCGCGCTCGAGCATCGGCTGCTGTTCGCGCAGAATGCCTTCGATCACCGGCTGCTTGCACTCGAGGCAGCCAATGCCCGCGCTGCGGCAGCCCTTTTGCACCCACTCATGGGTGGTTTCGTCGGTGTAGACCTGGTGCAGCTGCCACACCGGACACTTGTCCGGATCGCCCGGATCGGTGCGGCGCACGCGCGCCGGGTCGGTCGGCATGGTGCGCACTTTCTTCGTGATGGTCTCGGCGTCTTCACGCAGCCCGATCGTATTGCCGTACGACTTCGACATCTTCTGGCCATCCAGCCCCGGCATGCGCGACGCTTCGGTCAGCAGCACCTGCGGCTCGACCAGAATGAGCTTGCGCGAACCTTCCAGATAGCCGAACAGCCGCTCCCGATCGCTCATCGACAGGCTTTGCGACTCCTGCAGCATCGCGCGGGCTTTTTCGAGCGCTTCGTCGTTGCCTTCCTGCTGATACGAATTGCGCAGCTCGTGGTACAGCTTCGCGCGCTTGCCGCCGAGCTTCTTCGCGGCTTCCAGCGCCTTCTCCTCGAAACCCGGCTCGCGACCGTACAGGTAGTTGAAGCGGCGCGCGATCTCGCGCGTCATTTCGACGTGCGGTACCTGATCTTCGCCGACCGGCACCAGCGACGCGCGATACAGCAGAATGTCCGCGGCCATCAGTACCGGGTAGCCAAGAAAGCCGTAGGTGGACAGATCCTTGTCCTTCAGCTTCTCCATCTGCTCCTTGTAGGTCGGCACGCGTTCGAGCCAGCCAAGCGGCGTGCTCATGCCGAGCAGCAGCGACAGCTCCGCGTGCTCCGGCACGCGGCTCTGGATAAACAGCGTGGCCTGCGCCGGATCGATCCCGGACGCGAGCCAGTCGATCAGCACCTCCCACACGTTCTTCTCGATCACCTCCGGCGTTTCGTAGTGCGTGGTCAGCGCGTGCCAGTCGACCACGCAAAAGAAGCACGGGTACTCGGACTGCAGACGCACCCAATTTTTCAGCACGCCGTGGTAATGGCCGAGGTGCAGCGAGCCGGTCGGTCGCATGCCGGAGAAGATTCTGTCTGGGTACATGGTCTGATCAGAAAAGCGATACGAGAGGAGTCAGGATGGCGGTCACGGCATCGTAGCCGAGACTGACGAGCGGCCGCAGCCAGAATTTCGTCAGCGTCCCCGTGATGACCAGCGCCATCACGATAAAGAAGCCGTAGGGTTCGATGCGCGACAGCGCGATCGCCGGCCGCGGCGGCAGCAGCGCGGCCAGCACGCGACCGCCGTCGAGCGGCGGCAGTGGAAACAGGTTCAGCACGCCGAGCACGAGGTTGACGCCGACGCCGGCCGCGGCCATCCGCGTGAAGAACGGCTCTTCGACGTTGAACGCCGCCAGCGCGACGCCGAACACGCCCCACACCAGCGCCTGGACGAAATTGCACAGCGGCCCGGCGAGTGCGACCCACAGCGAGCCCCAACGCGGATTGCGCAGATTGCCGAACGCGACCGGCACCGGCTTCGCGTAGCCGAACATGAACGCGCCACTGGTGGCGAAGTAAAGCAGCAGCGGGATCGCGATGGTGCCGAGCGGATCGATATGCCGCATCGGATTGAACGACACGCGGCCGAGCACGTACGCCGTGTTGTCGCCGAGCATGCGCGCGACGTAACCGTGGGCGGCTTCATGCAGTGTGATGGCGAAAATCACCGGCAGCGCGTAGACGACGATTGTTTGTATCAGGGAAGAATCCATAGCGGGTTATTGTAACAATGCCGCCGGGCGCAGCCGCGCTGTTTCCGGCATTACGGCTTTTTTTTCGGATTTGCCGCGCGTGCGCTGCCGCGTGCGCGGTGCGTGCGGGCAGTTCTGCACGCAGGCGGTTCTGCGTCGCCCGCGTTCTTTGCGGCATGACCAGACTGCATCACGCGACGATTACGCGCCATCGAAGCGCCATCACCTGGG
This sequence comes from Paraburkholderia sp., assembly GCA_035536055.1. Classification (GTDB taxonomy): domain Bacteria; phylum Pseudomonadota; class Gammaproteobacteria; order Burkholderiales; family Burkholderiaceae; genus Paraburkholderia. The sequence goes on from DATLOW010000325.1 coordinate 6,439, forward strand.
GTCATCACGCCGGCTGCTCAAGGCCGAACGGCGCGAGGCTACCGCGTCCGGGCCGGACCAGCACCGGTTCTTCGCCGGTCAGATCGATGACCGTCGAAGGCTCGCACGGGCACGCGCCGCTGTCGATGACCAGATCGACCTGCTTTTCGAGACGCTCGCGGATTTCTTCCGGATCGTTCAGCGGCCGCGTTTCGCCCGGCATGATCAGCGTGGTGCCGAGCAGCGGCTGGCCGAGCGCTTCGAGCAGCGCCAGCGTGATCGCGTGATCGGGCACGCGCAGGCCGATCGTCTTGCGCGACGGATGCGACAGGCGCCGCGGCACTTCCTTGGTAGCCTGCAACACGAACACGTACGGGCCCGGCGTCACCGATTTGATCAGCCGGTACTGGCGGTTGTCGACCATCGCAAAGCTCGCCAGCTCAGACAGATCGCGCACCAGCAACGACAGCAGCGCCTTGTCGTCGAGACCGCGGATCCGGCGCAGCCGCTCAGCCGCCTGCTTGTCGTCGAGCCGGCAGCCGAGCGCATAGCTCGAATCGGTCGGCAGCGCGACCAGGCCGCCGCCGCAGACGATCTGCGCGGCCTGCTTGATCAGACGCGGCTGCGGATTATCCGGATGGAGCCGAAAGTATTGGGACATGATGATGGGTTCGAGGGACGGGAATGCCGTTGCCTGTTGCACGGCACATGCCGATGCGCGTTTCACTGCGGTTGCTGTTTTGCAGGCCAGCTTCAGGTTGCTTACCGCCTGGCTGCAGACACTTGCAGCCTGCTTGCCGCCCGCTCGACACCTCGTTGCCGGCTTGTTGCTGTCAGGTTGCCGTGGCGCGCCGCCAATCCTGCCCGCACCGCGCGGCGCAGCCTCACAGCCAGCGTTCCCAGACCGGCTTCAGGTCGGACGGCAGCGGCGGCAGGCCGCCCAGCTCGACGCGCCCCTCGCCCGCCGCATGAAAATCGGACCCGCGCGACGCCTCGAAACCGAAGCGGCGAGCCACGTCCGCATACTCGCGATACTGCTCCGGCGTATGGCTGCCGGTGACCACTTCGATCGCCTTGCCGCCCAGATCGATGAACTCGCTGAACAGCGCATCGAACTCGAGCGGCGTGTACTCGTAACGGCCCGGGTGCGCGATGATCGCTTCGCCGCCCGCCGCCTGGATCCACTTGACCGCATCGGCGAGTTTCGACCAGCGATGCGCGATATAACCCGGCTTGCCGTCGCCGAGATAGCGCGTAAACGCGTCTTGCGTCGATGCGCAGCAACCGCTGTCGACCAGATAGCGCGCGAAGTGCGTACGCGAAATCATGTCAGGATTCGACACGTACTTCAGCGCGCCTTCGTACGTATCCGGAATGCCGAGCGACGCAAGCTGCTCGCCCATCGCTTCGGCGCGCGCGGCGCGGCCGTTACGGGTGCGCTCGAGGCCGTCGATCAGCGTCTGGCAGGCCGGGTCGATATGCAAACCCACGATGTGCACCGTGCGCGACGCCCACGTGACTGAAATTTCGACACCACCCAGGTAGTCCATACCGAGCTGCTGTGCTGCGTCGCGCGCTTCCAGCTGGCCGCCGATCTCATCGTGATCGGTTAGCGCCCACAGCGTCACGCCATGGGCGTGCGCGCGGCGCGCGACCTCGGCGGGCGCGAGTTGCCCGTCGGATACGGTGGAATGGCAATGCAGATCGGCGTTCATTACGGAGTTCGGGGCGCTGGCGTGGATAGCGCTGTGTTGAAAAGTTGTCTGGCCATTTTACTGCAACGCAGTAAGCGCACGCAGAGGATTTGCAAAGCTCTGTGCCGCAACTGGCGCGCCCGACACGGCGGCCAATCCTTATGCGCAAAAAGTCATGTGCGTGTCACACGCCGCCACGAGCCGGCCGGGCTCACGCACAGAATGCCTCGATCAACGCCGCAATCTGCTCCGGCTGATCGTGATGCACCATATGCCCCGCGTCGTCGACGATCTTTTCGCGCCAGTCGGGAAACGCGCGAAAACGCGCCTTGAATTCGTCGAGCGGAATCTCGCCGGCGATACTTGCCAGCGTCGGCGAACCGGCTGCCTCGACATGCAGCACCTTCGCGCGCACCTGCGACCACACGGCCATCACTTCGTCGACGCGGTACAGCAACGGGCCGCGAATCTTGTGCGCCGGGTCCGCAAGCAGCATGTAGCCGCCCTCGCCATCAGGTCTCGACCAATGCTGCGCGAGAAAGCGCGCACGCCGCGCATCGAGCCGCGCATTGTTTTTGATCAGACGCGCCGCGACGTCGTCGAGCGAGGCATAGCGGCGCAACAGCGGCGGCTCGCGCATTTCGTCGAGC
>DATLOW010000326.1:0-3456 GCA_035536055.1 Paraburkholderia sp.
TCGAGGATCAGCACGCGGCAATCGCCGATCAGATTGCGCGCGATCTCGACCATCTGCTGATGGCCGATGCCCAGTTCGCCGACCAGCGTGTCCGGGTCGATCGCGTCGAGGCCGACCTGCGCCATCGCGTCGCGCGCATCGCGGCGCAGCGTACTGCGGTCGATCCAGCCCAGCCCGAGCTTTGTGCGAGGCAGACGGTTCAGAAACAGATTCTCAGCCACCGACAGCGTAGGCAGCAGGTTCAACTCCTGCATCACCATGCGCACGCCGAGCGACTCGGCCTCGGTGCGGCTCGCCGGCGCATAGGCCGCGCCGCCCAGTTGCATCGTGCCGGCAGTGGGCGCGACAAGGCCGCCGATGATTTTCGACAGGGTGCTCTTGCCGGCGCCATTCTCGCCGGTCAACGCCAGAGCTTCGCCCGCGCGCAACGTGAGCGCGATATCGGACAGCACCGGTTCGGCGTAGGTCTTGCCGATTCCGGTCACGGACAAGACGGCAGGCAGTGCGTCGTGATCGGTCAAATCCATTGTGTTCGAGATTTCTAACCGCCGCGGCAAGCTCGGTCCGCTCGAGATCTGCAGCGAACGAAGCGGCACCGGGCAGCCACGCATGTCATGTCGGCACGTGGCGCGCAGGGTATGCGCCGGCCCCCCCGAACCGTTTGCGAACGGATGGCCCGGCAAGACCGGGCCGCCCGTTCGGCGCATACCCCACGCGCACCATGCCGGACGCACAGATGCGCCGCGTTGGCCGTCATGACGCTTAACTCGATAACGGCTACGCGACAGAATTCTTTAATGTTTATTGAAAAGCCGCAGTGAAATTCGACACTGGCGATTCATCGCGCATGGTTAGTCCGCTATCGTTCGCCATGCCCGCAATGGCATTCGTCTTTAACGCACGCCATTGCCGTCGCTATTGCGCTTTAACTGCTGCTTTTGCGGTGCTGCTGTTGCGATGTTGCCTTGGCATTGCTATTTGGTCACGAGATCGACCGGCGTTTCGACCACGCCGGACAGTTGCGACTGCTTCTTGTGCTCGGACAGCGCCTTCAACGCGGTGTCAATACCGAACACCGCCTGCTTGGCCGCGTATTGATCGGCGGTGGCGAGCACGCGGCCGTCCTTCAGCATCGGCTTGATCGCGTTGATGTCGTCGTAGCCGACCACGTACACCTTGCCCTGCTTGCCGGCAGCCCGTACCGCCGAGACCGCGCCGATCGCCATGTTGTCGTTGCCGGCGAGCAGCGCCTTCAGATTCGGATACTCGTTCAACATCGCGGAGGCGACCGCGTTGCCCTTGTCGATTTCCCACTCGCCCGACTGCACCGACACGACCTTCGCGCCCACCTTCTGCATCGAATCCTTGAAGCCCGCGGTACGCTGCTGCGCATTGGTGGTGGTCGACACGCCTTCGATGATGCCGACCTCGTCGCCCGCCTTCAGCTTTTGCGCGAGAAAATCGCCGACCTTCTCCGCGCCCTTGCGGTTGTCCGGGCCGACGAACGGCACGTTCAGATCCTTCGATTTCAGCACGTCCGGGTCGAGCCGGTTGTCGATGTTGACGACGATGATGCCGGCGTCCACCGCCTTCTTGACCACCGGCACGAGCGCCTTCGAATCGGCCGGTGCGATCACCAGCGCATCGACCTTCGAGACGATCATCTGCTCGACGATGCGGATCTGGTTGGCGGTGTCGGTTTCGTCCTTGATGCCGTTCGTGATCAGGTCGAACGAACCCGAGTTGTGCTTCTGATAGTCTTTGGCGCCGGTTTCCATGGTCAGGAAGAACTCGTTGGCGAGCGATTTCATGACCAGTGCGACCTTCGGCTTTTTGGCGGCCTGCGCGTAGACCGGCGTACAAGGCAATGCAACGGCGGCGGTCAAGGCAACTGCGGCGGCAAGCACGCGGCGACGAATGCGTTGGTTCATTGCTTTTATCTCCTGTTGTTAGTGTGCGGCAGGCCGGGGGTCTACCCTGAAGCCATAAAGCCTTATTTATCAGTGATCGCAAACGTTTGCGGCGTTCATTCTCGGCGCATCGCGTCGTTCATGTCAACGATTGAAAGTGTTGCGCCGCACAGCGCGAAGACAACGCGCAACACCGCCTGGCTGTGCGACAGGTTGCGCACTATAGCCAGCCCACCAGCCGGAAGCGCCAGTACAGGATCAGATCGACCACCGCCATCACGCCAAGGCAGATCGGATAGCCATACGCATAGTGCAGTTCGGGAATCTTTTCGAAGTTCATGCCGTAGATGCCGGCGATCATCGTCGGCACCGCGAACAGCGCGGCGTACGAACCAAGCCGCTTGGTCACCTCGTTCTCGGCCAGCGAGATCATGCCGAGGTTCACCTGGATCGCCGTGACGATCATCTCGCGGCGGCCTTCGATGGTGCGCACGATGCGGTCGAGATGGTCGTAGATGTCGCGGAAGTAGGCCTGCATGCCGTCGCAGACGGTCGGAATGCGGCCGCCAGTCAGCTGGCTGATGCCTTCGAGCAGCGGCGCGACGTGATGTTCGATGGTCACCAGACGGCGCTTTAACGAATACAGGTCTTCGATGATCGCGCGCGACGCGGCGAGCGTGTGCTTCGAGAAGATGCGGTCTTCGATCTCTTCGATCTTGCTGCCGAGCGTTTCCAGAATCGGGAAATACCGGTCGACGATATTGTCGGCCAGCGCGTACAGCACGAACGCGGCGCCCTGCCGCAGCAGCTGCGGCTCGCGCTCGCAGCGCGCGCGGACTTCCTGGAAACCGTGCCGGGTACGGTTGCGCACCGACAGCACGAAGTTGTTGCCGACGAATACGTCGACCTCGCCGATCAGCAGTTCGCCGTCGTCGTCGAGTTCGAGCGTGTGCATCACCGCGAACAGCACCTCGCCGTACTCTTCGATTTTCGGCCGCTGGTGGCCGTTGCGCACGTCTTCGATCGCCAGTTCGTGCAGCCCGAACTCATGCTTCATCACTTCGAGCTCGCCTGGACCGGGATCCTTCAGCGCGACCCATACGAAGCACTCCGGTTTCGCCACATACACGCTGATGTCGTCGATTTCGATATCGGCCAGCTTCCGGCCGTCCTGGTACGCAGCGCAATTGATCAACATGGTGAATACCTTACAAACAGATACGGACAGGATGACGAGGCCACGCGGGGCGGGTGCCGCGCGCCTTCGCCCTCGACAGTACGCGCGATGTTAGGGCGCTGGCGGCGATCTGTCGAATCGGGTTCGGTGTGGCGCGGTGTGGCGTGGCGCGGTTCGCCGGTGCGCTATTGCGCGACACGCTGCAGCATGATCCGGTGGTCGTGGTCGAAGCTGACGCTTGCGCGGTTCGTATAGCGCGGGTCGGCGGTCACGACGAACTGCAGTTCGCGCACCGGATCGAACTGCGTCGACACCGCCAGACGATGCGTGCCCGGGCTCAGGTGGAACGTGATGTGCTCGCCGTTCATC
>DATLOW010000327.1:0-23342 GCA_035536055.1 Paraburkholderia sp.
CGCGGCGAATACGCCGGCGGTATTGAGCAGCTGCGTGGTGGTGTCGCCCTTCGGAAAGAACGCCGGCGCGAAATACAGCGCGCAGAACGAGTACACGTAAAAATCGAACCACTCGACGAGATTGCCCGACGACGCGCCGACAATGGCCATGACGCGACGGCGCGTGTCGCGAGCGGTGACTTCGACGGGGATATTGAGATTAGTCATTGACGATGTGCTCCTTCATTCTTCCCCTGCTTAGTCTGATATGGGATTCAAGTTCTTAGGACGCTCGATGGGCGACTTGGTTTGGCATTCTAATGAATATAAGCTGGAGTTTGGCAAATATCTGTTGCGTCGCGAGAAGTATCTTTTTTGAGCTAGCTGGCGAACCCTCAACGCGTGATCCCGCAACGGCGAAAAGTGTCGCTGAAAATGCAGGATCACGTCGGGACGAGACGGGTGGCGAATCAAAATGAATCGCCGTCCAACGTGCGAAGACGGTTCGCATTTCGAAGGGAATCGCACACTCGACTCTGGAGACGTGATGAAAGCAGAAAGTGCGCAGCGCCACGCATACGCGGCGGGAGAGCCGCCGACGGACAAAACGAGCAGTGCTGCCGCCCAATCCATAGCGCCCCGGCGGAATAGCGCGAAGGAACCGGCCGAGCGGCCGGCGCAAGCGCCTGATGCGCAAAAGCCCAAACAGCTAAGCACACTCGCCGAGTACAACGCGAACGCCAAATACGCGAGCACGATCGTGCGTCAGCTGCTGTTCGGGGAGAGCCGTTTCAACAATTCGAAGCTGGTCGTCGATACGGTGCTGCAGAGGCTGCAGGTGAAAGGCGGCATCGTGCCGCCCGGCATTCGCGTAGGCACGCTCGGGCTCACCCGGCTGAACTCGGCCACGGCGAATTTTTCGAAGGCCGTGTCGTACATCGAAAAAGCGCAGAAAAAGCTGAAGGAGGGCGGCGACGCCACTGACGACATCGTCTCCGCAACCGCATTGATGGGCGAAGGTATTACCGAAGTCTTCGCCGGCCTCGGTGCGGACGTCGGCAACTATCTGGTCAAGCAGTGGCAGCTCGAGTTGGGCAAGCAAAACAGTATCGTGTCCACACCGGTGCCATCGATCGCGTCGAACCATTCGACGGACGATCTGCTGCACGAGGCCGGAAGCGGCACGCCGATTCAGCGCGCTTCGATCGAAACCAGCGTCGACGCTGCGCTCGCGCATACGCCGCCGCTGTCGCCGCAAGAACATGAAGTCGCCATGGCGCAAAGCGAGCGCGCGTACGTCGAACGGCTCGAAGCACAGCTTCATGCGATGCGCGACGAGCAGATCCAGCAGATGGTCGCGCAGCTGGAGCAGACACCGGACGCAGCAAAGCCTGCACGTCTCGCGGAATTGTCCGAACAGGCGCAGCGAAAACTCGATCTTGCGGAGGAACTGGTCGCGGCCACCCGGCGGAACGTTTCTACCATCAAAACGCAACGGGAATCGGACTTCACGCAACTCGAAGAGCAGATGCAGCCGATTCGCGACCAGCTGGAATCCGGCAAATACACCGACGCAGCGGTCGCTGGGCTATCGCACGAAGAAGCGGCGAAGCAACTTGGCGCCAGACTGCTGTCTTATCGACGCCGCGAAGAAGAACTTGCGCAAGGCTTCGAGCTTGCCACCGAAGACGCCGCCACTAGCCTGCAGGTGCTGAACGAGCAGGTTGTAGCGGCAGGCGATCTTGGCAAGCTGGCGCAGTTGTCACCGGAACAAAAGCTCAGCAAGCTTGAGAAGCTGAAAACGGGCTACCGCTCGGCTTTTCTCAAATATCAGCAGGCGATTTCGGGTCCGACCGAAAACGTCCCGGAGTGGTTGAAGATTTCGCCCGCCCTAAAGGCACAACTCGGCCCGGCGGTACTCAATACGGCATTCGCAGCAGCCGATTTCGGCGCGCGCATCGATGACTACATCAAGAAGGTGTCGAACGGTTCGGTTACAACGGACGACAAGTTCAGTCTTGCCGCGGGCGCATTGGGTCTGGTCGGAGGAATGAGCTCGTTCGTGCCGGTGTTCGGCCCGTTGATCTCGATCGGTCTTTCGTTGGCCGGTATTGTGATCGCTGATGTTCCTGCGGTGGCGAGAAGGATCGACGCGGAGCAGCGGGTCGCCAGTTTGCGCGACGAAGCGGTCGACGCTTATCAAAAGAAGCATCCGGGCAGCGAGAACTACGTGTACCGGAGCGATGTCGGAGCCGGAGCTCGATGAACAGCGTCGGCTGATCGCAGGGCGGACGGCCTGCCCGTTGCACCAGATGCACGTGGCAGGCCGATCGGGAAGAAGGTCAAGATAAAAGCGGCGGCCAAGACCGCGGCATAGACCGGCCTGGCGGCGTCGCGACGCTCAACCCGTCAGGCGGCTGACGCGGCGCAGCGTTCCTGCCGGCACGCGGATCCTATGCGCCCGTTGCGCCGCCCATTACCTTGGCGAGTTTCGGTGCCTCTTCCGCGACCATTTTCAGCAGACTCGAAAGCAGTTTGCCGAGCGCGCCCGCACCGTCCGCCCCACCGCCGCCGGCCTGATCCGCGCCGCCGCCCTGCGCATCCGGTGCACCCTGTGCGGCGCCGCCTGCGGCAGCTTGCGGCGCCGCATCGTCAGGAGCGAACACCTTGGGCTGCGCCGCCACGGCAAGTATGGGTGCCTGCGTGCCGGGCGTCATTTCGCCGTCGGGCGAGTGGATTGCCACGCTCGCGGCCTGGCCGGCCGGTGCTGCTATTGCGAAGTTGGTCGCAACCGCCGGCGTTGCCTGAACCGCGGCGACTGCCGGCTGCTGCGCGAATGAAGCGGAGAGACCTTGAATTGACATGCGTATTTCCTTTCGATGTGCGCCCCTTCAGGGGCATGAATCAGAAACCCAGGTGATGGTCGATTGTTGTGGACGTGTGGCCGCTACATGAGTCCTCCATTTTCAGAATGAGCAAGTGGCTGCGCTTCGCCTCGCTTTGCCTCGCCTCGTAAAGCGCTCCCTACTGAACGTCGCGCGCGTTGGCCATTCCGGGCGCGCCGCTGGTGCCGGCGGCCGGCATCGAACCGGCGCGTTTCATCAACTGCACCACGCAAATCACCCGTACGTAGCCGGTGAAATTCCACACGTCTTCGTGTGCGAGATCCATCTCGAGCGCCCAACGCGAAATCAGCTTGCCCACGGTCAACGACTCTTCGCGTGCGAGTTTTTCGATGATGGTCCAGTAGACCTCTTCAAGCCTCAGGCAAGTGGCGAGACCGTTGACACGCACGGATCTCTGTCGGGGACGCGCCAGGTCGGCGCTGAAATTGCAATACTGTGTAATTGCCATTTGAACCTGCTCAGAAATTTCGAAGCTGCTCAAAGTTATGGTTTGAAATGCAAAGTGGAACTTTCTGCAATCCGCCGTCCAGAGGAAATTTAGTTAGGCATATTGATTGATAGACCCTGCTGTTTTCGCCTCTGGTGTGTCGACTATCCTCGCGCAGTTCGACGGACTCCGGTGATATATTTGTATGACCGCGATAAATGCACGCACAACTAAAGTTTCGCCATGACGTAGCCGGCCTTTCGCCGGACGATGAATGGGAATCTTTATGACGTGGTGCAAGGTACAAAAAGAGCGGTACGGCAGTGCGTGCCGGCGCGTAGCGCCGCGTGTCGCAATGCGGCGCATCGCGCTGCTATGGATTGCATTGCATGCGAGCGCAAGCAGCGCAGTCGAGCCGCCGTGGCGCAATGCACCGATGCACTACTTCGCGCGTAACTCGCAACTCACCGAGGTGTTGAAGGACGTAGCGAGTGCCGGTGGTGTACCGGTCGATATCGCAAGGAACGTGAAAGGCACGGTCAACGGCACCTTCGACGAGCCGCCCGCCAGCGTGTTTGCGAAGCTCGCCGAGGCCTACGGGCTAGGCTGGTATTTCGACGGCAGGACGCTACATGTGTCTGCCTCGGGCGACGTCAAAACCCGCACTATTCCGTTTGCGCCGATGAAGCGCGAAGCCGTCGCGAACCTGCTGTCGAGCCTCGCACTCGACGATACGCACTTGCCGGTGCGCTATTCGGATACCACGGCAAAAGCCACCGGCCCCGCGCGTTTCGTCGACGCGATTGCGGACGCCATCGAAAAAGCCCGACAGCAAACCGTCGTAGAAGCCCCGTTCGATCAAACGCAGATTCGCGTGTTCCGCTTGCGTTATGCCCAGGCGCAGGACATCACATACGCGCTAGGCGGCCGCACGCAGGTTGTGCCCGGTGTCGCTTCGCTGTTGCGCAAGCTGATGGGCGATGCGTACGTGACGCGTCCCGGCCGCGCGCCGGCGCAAGAACCACGCGCCGCCCGCAATGGACCGCCGCCGCTGCCGAGCCTGCGCGGTTTCGGTCTTGCCGGCACCGCCGAGTCACCCGCAGAGAGCGCATCGGCCACCGTGCTCGACGAACCGCGCATCGAGCGCACGCAATCTGACGTGACGCCGGCGCGCCGCAACATCGTCGCGGACGCGCGCACCAATTCGGTCGTCGTGTACGACATGCCCGAGATGATGCCGAACTACGAACGGGCGATCGCACTGCTCGATCAGCCGCAGGATCTGGTCGAGATCACGGCGGTGGTGATCGACGTAGCGACCGATGCGGCGCGCGAACTCGGCATACGCTGGGGCGGCGGCGTTTCAGGAGCCGATGGCGCGTTTCGTGCGGACATCAATGCGTATCCGTCCGTCAGTCAGGCTTCGATGCTGGTGCCGGGTGCATTGCCCGGCGTCAATCTCGCCACGCTGATCGGCGATTCCGCGCACTACCTGTTCACCCGCATCCGCGCACTCGAAGAGACCGGCAAGGCACGCATCCTGTCGCGGCCGCAGGTGCTGACGCTGAACAACTCGGAGGCGGTGCTGTCGTCGCGCAACTCGGTGTACGTGCGAGTAGCGGGTAATCAGGACGTCGATCTGTACAACGTCGATACGGGTCTCACACTGCGCGTTACGCCGAGCGTCGAGTCGGCGAGCGACGTGCGCAAGAACATTCTGCTGAACGTGCAGATCGAGGATGGCGGCTTCGATTCGACGATGACGGTCGACGGCATTCCGCGCGTCAACAATCATTCGATCCAGACCCAGGCGGTGGTGGCGGACGGCGAAAGCCTGCTGATTGGCGGCTACGAATACGAGCGCAATGAGACCGCGAAGTCGCAGGTGCCGGTGCTCGGCGACATTCCGTATGTGGGTGCGCTGTTTCGCAGCAAGCAGGAGACTTCTCAGCGGCTCGAGCGGCTGATCCTGATCACGCCGCGGCTCAAACGTATGAACGGGGATACGCCGCGCAACGCGCTCGCCGAGCCACTTGCGACGACGGCTGCTGCGCCGGTTGCCGGCACACCGGCACCAGCGTTGGCACCGGCACCGGCGTTGGTGCGCGTGCCAGCCGCGGACGCCGCAGTGACCGGTGCGCTGCTGTCGCTCGCGCGCCCCGGCGCGCTGCCGCCGCAATCGCCGCGCTACGCACCGACCACGGCTCAGGAAGGCTCGCGATGAGCGCGAACGCGCTGATCGTCGTCACGGGCGGCCTCCACGCGGGGGCGAGCGTGCTGCTGTCGGACGGTCACGATCTGAGCATCGGCAGCGGCGTCGACGTCGGTCTCGTGCTGGTCGATGCGGGCGTCGTCGCGCATCACGCGACGATCCGCCTCGTCAGCGAGCGTCTGTCGCTGACCGCGCACGCGGACGGCGTAACCGTATTCGGACATCCGCTGCGCACCGGGCGCTCGACGCTGTTGCGCTATGGCGCTTCGTTCAGCGTCGGGGCAGTCGCATTGCAGTTCAGCGGCAGCGAGGTGTTGACGCCGCAGGCAATGCGCAATGCGGAGTTCTCATGGCTGCGCGCCCATGCGCCGCTCGCATGGGCCGCGCGGCGCTGTGCCGCGCTGCCGCGCGCCGCGAAATACGGCGCGGCGACAGTCGTCGTGCTGGCGGCGGCGGCGGGCGTGACCTACGAACTGTCGCGACTGTCCGGCGCGAACGAGCAACCGCATGCGGACAATCCCGCGTTCCGGCTGGTGCGCCGTCACGTCGACAACAAGACTGGTGCGCCGATCTACGAAGGCTATGTGCAGAGCTATGCCGATCTGGCGGCGCTCGCGCTCAGCGCGCGCAGCACCGAGCGCGCGCCGGTGTTGCGGGTGCGGGTGCTCGATCAGTTGCGCGACCAGCTGCGTAGCTATCTCGACCGGTACTACCGGCGCGCACAGATCGAAGCAGCCGAGCCTGGCGCATTCACGGTGAGCCTGCCGGCCGAGGACGGCTTCCTGTTGCCGGAATCGTGGGACTACCGGCGCGTCGAGCGTCTCGCGCGCGCGGAGATCGATGGCCTGCAGGGCCTGAAATTCGCCGGCCGCACGCTGCCGCAGGGGCCGGTGCGTATTCCGCTGGAAGCCATCGGCATGAACCTGGTGCGCTCCGCACATGGCGCGTGGCTGGCCGATCAGCAAGGCGCGATGTACTTCGCCGGCGCGCGGCTGCGCCTCGGCAAGCTGACGCAGGTGTCGGAGTGCCTTGCGGTCGTGGTGCGCGACGACGATGGCGCCGTGTACGAGTTCTTTACGAAAGGCGGGGCGGGGGCCGGCAAGTGTTGAGCACCTTGCCTGGCTGACGTGCAGGCCGTGTGGCCGTGCCGCTACCCGTGAAAAGAAACGGACGCGCAGTCTGCGCATCCCGTTCCGCTTGCCGAGCATCCGCGCGCAGCTCTACAGGCGGTCAAGAGCATCTGCTCTGAGAAATGCGCGCAATCAACCTTGAAGGATCGACGATGGCTATTTATGGAATGAACCCGTTGGGCAACAACTACGGTTACGGGCAGGGCGGTTTCGGCGGCGGCGGTTCGCTGTCGCAACTGCAGAATGAGGCCGACGCGGCGACCAGCAGAGCTCAGGCAAGCGGCTCGCCGGAAGATGCGCAAGCGGCCAAAAAGGCCACCAACAAGATGTCGGAGGCGGCCCAGGCGGAGGCCACCAAGGAATCCGCCCGCAACCAGGCGGTGATGGCGCTGCTGCGCTAACCCGCCACCGGTCACCCGGTGCAAAGCGTCCGCCCGGACGCTTTGCGAAACATCGCGTTCATCCGCACACGGCTCGCGGGCGTGGGTCCCGCGAGCGCATTCACGTCACTCAGCAAAGAAAGCAAGGGAAGGACAACAACATGGTGCCGCACATTCCCGTCATTGCAATGACGGTTGCTGAAACTTTGCCTGCGACATCGTCGTTCGACGCATCGATAGCATCGCAAGGCTTGCCGCTCGACGCGCATGTGAGCGCTCGTCTGGACGCTCAGTCGGACGCTCATTTGGGCCCTCAGGTAGTGCGGGCAGCGTCGCGGCGCGCGCAATTCGACGACGGCCAATCGTCGGCAGGCGATGTGTGGCTCGCGGACTTCGAAGCAAGCCGCAATGCAGCGGCGGCCGATCTCGACGCGCAGGTCCGGCGTGCCGCGTCCGGTAGCCCACTGCAGGTCGCCGACGCATTGCGGCTGCGACACGATCTCAACACGCACACCGAAACGGTGATGCTGGCCAAGAAGGTCTCCGACGCGCTGACCAACGGCCTGCAAACACTGGCTAGAGGCAATTGATGCGGCGCCTGCTGACCCTGTTGCCGCTGCTTCTGCTGCTCGCCGCCTGCAAGACGTCGCTGTTCGAAGGGCTCGACGAGGACCAGGCAAACCGTATCGTCGCGGTGCTGAGTCATCACGGCATCGAAGGCGTGAAAGCGCGTAATCCGGACAAGACGTGGCGCGTGTCGGTCGACAGCAGCGACGCGGTCGCCGCCACGGAACTGACCGGCGCTTATGCGCTGCCGCGCGGCGGCCACGCGAATCTCGGCGATCTGTTCAGCCGTCAGGGCTTGATCTCGAATCCGGACGAAGACCGCGTGCGCTTCATTTACGGCATCGCGCAGGAGCTGTCGGAAACGCTCGAGAAGATCGACGGCGTGCTGGTGGCGCGCGTACATATCGTGCAACCGGAACGCGATCCGGTAGTGGGCCAGGTGGCGGCGCCTTCCGCGTCGGTGATGGTGCGCTACCGAACCGACTACAACCTCGAGCTGATGCGCGACAAGATCCGTGCGCTGGTGGCCGGCGGTGTCGAAGGTCTGACACCGGAGCGCGTGAACCTGACGCTGATCCCGGTGACGCCGATCCTCGCGGCCGGCGACGCATGCGGCAGCAGCAGCGCGTGCTTCGAGCGGCGCGACGCGAACGAACGCGGCAGCGCGGCGCTGGTGCTGCTCGGCCTGCCCGTTGCGGCATTGCTGCTGGGCGTGTCGGCATGGGTATGGCGCAGCGGCGTGCGGTCGTTTTCGCCGACCTTCTTCCGGCGCCGCGGCCGTCGCCGCGGTCAGCAGCAACCGCTGTCGGACGGCGCCGCATCGGCGCCTGCGGACGATGCGAAAGGAGAAGCACGATGAGGCAGCCAACCGTGTTGTCCGTCGGCGCATGGGCGCATCACAGCTGGCTGATGCGCACCGCGCCGGTACGCGGCGAGCGCGCGCTCAATGCGGCGAGCGCGCAGTTGCTGACGCGTTATCCGCAGCTCGCGCAGCTCGACTTTGCACAGCTGCCGCCGTATCTCGGCAGGTTGCCGCGCAGCGTCTGCGCGAGGCTGTTTCGGGTCAGCGCAGCGCTTGCCTGCGCGCCGGCGTTGCGTCGCATGGTGACGGCCTCCGCGCATCTCGCGTTCGCGCGCAACGTGGCGCCGCAGATGCTGCGTGCCATTCAACAGCATCCGCGCGGCGCACGCGACGATCTCGAACTGGACCTCACGCTCGATCTGTTCGACCGCCGCGAAATGACCGCTGCGGGGCTGGCGCTATCGCTGCGCGGCTTCGCGGACAGCGGGCAGATGCAGCACACGTGGCTGAAGCTGCGCATGCCGCGCGAGATCGCCAGCCGCGCGGCGCGCTACCGGTTCGACGAGCTGGCGAGTGATAGCGCGCACGCACTGGTCGACGACGCATGGCGCCTGATGCGAGGCGCAGCGGCACGAGGCGCAGCGGTGCAGACCGAAGCGATGCACGGCGAAGCCGCGCAGACCGGGACGGCTCACAGCGAAGCAGCTCACAGCGAAGCCCTGCGGGGTGAAGCATGCTGATCTGCAAACGAGGCCACTGGCGAGTCGAATCCGACGGCTACGTATCGTCGACGGATCTCGCCGAACTGGACAATCTGCGCACGCTCGAAGCGACCCGCGCGAACGAGGCGGCGCATACCGCTGCGCGCCATGCGGCCCGCGTGCGGGAAATCAGGCGCCGCGCGTGGCGTCGTGCCTACGACGCGGGACGCGCGGCGGCCGTACGCGACCTCGCCGTGCCGCATGCGGCCGCGTCGTACGTCGCGCGCTGCGTCGAGGAGCGCCTGGTGCGCGTCGCCGTCGATGCGCTGGTTGCCATCATCGGCAAGCTGCCGCCGGCCGCAGCGCTGCCCAACCAGCTGCGGCGCTGCATCGCCGCGTCGCGCGCGCAGCGCGTGCTGTCGCTGCGCGTGTCGAGCGTCGACTACGGCGAGGCGCGGCGCCTGATTGCGCGCCTCGAGCAGGAAGTGGCCGCGCCGCTATTTACGGTGCTTGCCGACGCCGGATTGCCGCCGCACTCGTGCGTGATCGAAACCGAACGCGGTGTCATCGACGGCAGCCTGCGCATGCAGCTGAGCGCGCTCGAGCGCGGCATTCGCGACGCGGTTGCGGCGATGCTCAGCGAGTACCGCTCGCTCGACGACACGCTCGCCCGGCAGTTCGATGTGATCGAACGCGGCCTGCGCGACGTGATCGACGCGATCAAGGTGGACGCAGAAGATCAGGGAGTCGATACGCGATGAACCCGTGGATCGGTATGCGCAGTCTGTCGCAGGCTGACGCGCAACGGCACAACGTGGCCGCGCTGCACTTCGGCGCCCCTTATCCGGTCAGCGTAGGGGTGCGCCGTTTCGAACTGCGTTTCGAGCCATGCCGCGCGCGCTATCCGCTGCGCTTGTCGGGCAATGCTTCCGGGCAGCCGTTCGTGCTGGTTTGCGACGCGCGCGCGTTGCTGCCCGAGTTGCCGTCCGCGGCGCTGCCGCAGACCGCGGACAGTTTGCGCGGCGTGGTGGACGACGCGCTGCAAGACTGGCTAGGCGCGCTCGAAGGCCTGTTCGGCTTCTCGATCGAGCTGACCGGCATTGCGTTCGATGCCGCGCCGCGCGCCGGCGCCTACGGCATGTCGCTTACGCATCGGCACAGCGGGCGGATGGCGCATTTTTCCTTTTACTGCGAGGCGGTCGATCAATGGCTGCAGAACCGGCCGGCGCCGCGGCATGCCAATGCGGAGCGGGTCGCGCAACTGCGCGTGCCGGTGCCGATCTGCATGGCCGGTCCGACGCTGACGCTGGCGCGGCTGCGGCGGATTCGCCCGGGCGATGCGTTGCTGCTGAATCGCGAAGCCTGGTATCTGCGCGTGCCGCTGCGTAGCGGCGCACGCCGCATTGTGCTGAAAGTCTCTGGAGAACAAATCTTGGTAGATCGTCCACTGGTTGAAGACGATCGCGAATCGCGCGAAATGACCAGCGAGTTCATCGCTGTCGACGCGCTGACCTTCGCGTTCGATGCGGTGCTGGGCACCGTGTCGCTGTCGGTCCATGAACTCACGCATTTGCGTACCGGCTCGATCCTGTCGCTGCAGATTCCGGTGCGCGAGCGCGCGGTGACGCTGTTGTGCCAGGGCGTGCCGTTCGCGCGCGGCGAACTGGTCGATATCGACGACGCGCTCGGCGTGCGCATCACGGCGCTTACGCATGCTGCCCAGGCTCACGCGGAAGCGGATGCATGAACAGCCCGTTCGAACCTGTTTCGCTGATCGGCTTGCTGACACTGCTCGGCCTGTTGCCGTTCGCCATCGTGATGGTGACGTCGTTCACCAAGTTCAGCATCGTGTTGACGCTGTTGCGCTCGGCGCTCGGCGTGCAGCAGGCGCCGGGCAACACGGCGATCGCGGGCCTCGCGCTGGCGGCGACGCTGGTGGTGATGGCGCCCGTCGGCGCGAAGATCGGTGCGGAGCTGTCGCTCGACGAGCGGCTCGAGAACGGCGCGCTGCCCGGTGTCGCGGAAACGTTGAAGGCGGTGCGCGCGCCGCTCGGCGAATTTCTGTACGCGCATTCGCGGCCGGTCGAACGGGCGTTTCTGGTCAATGCCGCGAAGCGCATCGACCCGCAGCGCGACGCACAGGAAACCGATTTCTCGCTGCTGGTGCCGGCGTTTCTGATCAGCGAAATCTCGAGCGGCTTCGAAGTGGGCTTCCTGCTGTACATCGCGTTTCTCGTCATCGATCTGGTGGTGGCCAACGTGCTGACTGCGATGGGCATGATGATGCTGTCGCCGAGCACCGTTTCGATTCCGCTGAAGCTGTTCGTGCTCGTGTCGGTATCGGGCATGTCGCGGCTGATTCACGGGCTGATCGTCAGCTATATCCCATGAACGCGTTTCCATCCTTGTCGTCGCTGTCGAGCGACGCGCTGCTGCTGGTGTTCTGGCTGTCGTTGCCGGCGCTGGCGGTGGCCACCGCGGTCGGCCTGCTGCTCGGCCTCGTGCAGTCGATCCTGCAGATTCAGGATCAGAGCCTGCCGTACGGCGCGAAGATCATCTGCGTCGGCATCACGCTGATCGTCACCGCGCCATGGGCGAGCCGCGAAATCACACGCTTTCTCGAGCACGTGTTCACTTTCGTCGCTGCGGGGCGGGTGCATTGATGCTCAACGTGTTCGGCTATATCGAAGGGCTGGCGTTCTGTGCGATCCGTCCCGCGGTGGCGATGAGCCTGCTGCCGTTCGGCGCCGGCGACGCGCTCGGCGCGAAGCTGCGCACCCCGCTGGTGCTGGTGTTCGCGGTGCTGCCGCTGCAGACCGGTTTGCCGCGCGCGCCGCTGTTTGCCGCAGCGGCCGTCGAGGTCTTGATGGGCATCGCGCTCGGATTGCTGCTGAGCGTGGTGTTTCATGTGGCGTCGTGCGCCGGCGCGCTGCTCGATCAGCAGGGCGGCTACTCGATTGCCGCAGTGTACGACCCGAACCTGCAGCAGGAAGCGGCGCTGTTCGAGACGCTGCTTACGCAGTTTGCCGCACTCACGTTCTTCACCGGCGCCGGACTGCGTCTCGTATGCGGCTTTTTTGCCGATGCGTGGGTGTTGTGTCCGCCCGGCGCGATCGGCGTCGATTTCAACAGGATTCTGCAACTGGTGTCGCAGCAGCGCATTGCCGCGTCGTTTGCCGAGGGCGTGCGGCTCGCGATGCCGCTGATCGGCCTGATGGTGATGGTCGACGTCTCGCTCGGGCTGATGTCGCGTCACGTCAAGCGGCTCAATCCATTTACAACCGCGCGGACCGTCAAGGCGATGATCCTGTCGTTCGCCGCGATGTCGTGCGTGCCGGTCTTTTTCGAGCGTCTGTCGACGCTGTTTATGCAAAGCCTGGTGCTGCGATGAGCGACAAGACCGAAGCCCCAACCCCACAACGCCTGAGCCGTGCGCGCAAGGAAGGCGATATTCCGAAGAGCGCGCATCTGACAGTTGCCGCAAGCGGTCTGCTGTGGTGGCTATTTCTGGTGGTCGAAGCGCCGCACCTCTACGCGGCATGCGTGACGCTGATCCGGCTCACCGTCGAAATCGATCAGACGCGCAGCTTCGCGCAGCGATTCAGCGAAGTCTGGCAGGCGCTCGGCGCGCTTGCGCCGGCCGTGCTGGTCACGCTCGCAGCGGGCGTGCTGGCTGCGGTGATACCGGAAGTCTCGCAAACCGGCGGCGCGCTCGCATGGAAGCGTGCCGCGCCCGACCTGAAGCGCCTGAACCCGGTGAGCGGCTTCAAGAACCTTGTCAGCACGCGGGTGCTGTTCGACACGCTAATTGCGTTCGGCCAGTTCGCGATTCTGCTGCTGGTGTTCTGGCATGCGTTCGTCAACTGGTGCGCGCAACTGGTGCCGTCGTTCACACTTTCTGTGCCGATGCTGCTCGCGGATCTCAGCGTGTCGCACGCGGCGCTGCTCGCGCTGATGGCCGGCTCGCAACTCGCTCCGGCTGCCGCCGACTTCGCGTTGCAGCGCGTGTTGTGGCGCCGCCGGCTGCGCATGGACAAGGAAGAAATCAAGCGCGAATACCGCGACAGCGAGGGCGATCCGCACGTCAAGGGCCGCCGCCGCGCACTTCATAGAGAGCTGAGCCGTTAACATGGAAAACCGTTCGATCTTCGCGCGCGTCGATATCCCGGGGTTGCTTGGGCGTCATGCCGACATTGCGGTAGGCGTCGGCATTCTGTTCGTGCTGGTGCTGCTGATTTTGCCGGTGCCGGCGTTCCTGCTCGACTTCTTCATTTGCATGAGCTTTTCGGCGAGCTTCGTGATGCTGTGCGCGACGGTCTACGTCGCGAGGCCCGCCGAGCTGTCGAGCTTCCCGTCGCTGCTGCTGGTCACGACGCTGTTGCGCCTCGCGCTCGCGATCGCGTCGACCAAGATGATTCTGCTGTATGCGCACGCCGGCGACATCATCGCCGCGTTCGGCGAGATGGTGGTGGGCGGCAACGTCGCGGTCGGCATCGTCGTGTTTATCGTGCTGTCGGCGATCCAGTTCATCGTGGTCGCGAAAGGCGCGGACCGGGTCGCCGAAGTGTCGGCGCGCTTCACGCTGGACGGTATTCCGGGCCGCCAGATGAGCATCGACGCGGACCTGCGCAGCGGCCTGATCGCCCCGGGCGAAGCGGGCCGGCTGCGCCGCGAGCTCGAACGCGAGACCTATTTCTACGGCTCGCTCGACGGCGCGATGAAGTTCGTCAAGGGCGATGCGGTGGCGGGGCTGGTGGTCGCGCTGGTCAATATCGTCGGCGGCCTGGCGGTGGGCATCGCGCAGCGCGGCATGTCGTTCGGCGATGCGCTGCATACGTACACGATCCTGACGGTCGGCGACGGCCTGGTGGCGCAGATTCCGTCGCTGATCGTTTCGGTGGCAGCCGGTCTGCTGGTGACCCGTGTGGCGGGCGGCGGCGCCACCAACCTGGGCGGCGACATCTTCAGACAGCTGTCGCTGCATCCGAAGGCGCTGGCGATGGCCGGTGTCGGCTGTTTCGCGCTCGGTGCGATTCCCGGTTTTCCGCACCTGCAGTTCGCGCTGGCCGGCGCCGCGCTGGTCGGTCTGTCGATGCTGCTGATGCGCGACGCCGTGCGCCGCGAGCGCGCGCAGCGGCCGTTCATGCCGTCGATGACGCGCGACGGTGGCAACTATACGCAGCGCATTCTCGACGACGTCGAGCTGGGCACCAGCGCGATGCTGCGCGTGCGCGTGGGCATGACCGCTTACGAAGCGTTGCGCCCCGAGCTGCTGAATACGCAGTTGGCGCGGCTGCGCCGCGATCTGATGGTTCGGCTCGGCCTGCCGTTTCCGGGGCTTGCGCTGCTGCGCGACGCGCGGCTCGACAACGAGCGTTATATCGTCGATATCGAAGACGTGCCGTATGCGAGCGGTTCGCTGGTGGCGAACCATGTGCTGCTGAGCGGCGACGCAGACAAGCTGACGCTGGAGGGCGTAACCGGCTACCGGCCGGGTGCGCAGAAGGCGGTGTGGGCCAAGGCCGCCGATGCGGCAGCGCTCGACGATCCGGAGATCGGCAAGTCCAGTGTCGAAGAGGCGCTGTGCGACCATCTGGCCGACGTCTGCGAGCAGGCTGCGCAAGACCTGCTGGGCACGCAGGAGGCGCGCTTCCTGTTGAGCCAGATCGGCCTCGAATTCCGCGAGCTCGCGGCGCAGGCCGATCAGGCGGCGGGGCCGGTGCTGCTTGCGAGCGTGCTGCGCCGGTTGCTCGACGAACGCGTGCCGATCCGCAATCTGCGCGCGATTCTCGAGGCGATCGTGCGGGTGCCGGACGGCGAGCGCACGCTCGACCGGATGGTGCGCGACGCGCGTATCGCGTTGGGCTCGCGGATCGCGCGACGCTTTGCGAACCTCGATACGTGGGAGCTGGACGCGGCGGTGCTGGACCCGTCGTGGGAAGCGGAACTCGAAGACCAGCTGCGCAATGGTCCCGACGGCGAGCCGCTGCTGATGCTCGGTGTCGACGAACTCGAACGCCTGCAGCGCGCGCTGGCGGGGGCGGAGGGGCAGGGCGTGCGCGTGCTGGTGACCACCGCGCTGCTGCGCTCGCATCTGCGCAGGCAATTGCGTGGCGTCGGTTTGCGCGTCGACGTGCTGGCGATCGAAGAGATCCCGCTTGACACGTTCCGCGTGAATACCGTGGTCACGTTGCAACCGGCTTGACGAGGAGCGGCGCGCGTATGGATCAAACCGCTTACCGCGTGCTGGCCCCGGCCGGCGAGCCCGCGCTGTACGGCCGGCTGGCCGAGGCGCGCGGCATCGTGGTGCGCGCGGTCGGCGTGTCGCTGCGCATCGGCGAGATGGTGCGCCTCGTGCGGCCCGACACGCTCGACTCACAGATGGGCGAGGTGGTCGGCTTCACGGCCGACGGCGCGCTCGTGATGCCGCTCGACGGTCTCGCGGGCCTGTCGAACATCACGCAGGTGCACGGCTGCGGGCTCGACTGGGGCCGCTTCGACGCGCTTGCACTGCAAGGCCGCGTGCTCGACGGGCTCGGCCGGCCGCTCGACGGCGGCCGCGCACCGCGCCCGGCGCGTGCCGCGCACGAGCACACGGCGACGTTGGCCAGCATCAATCCGCTTGAGCGGCCGGTGATCGCCGAGCCGTTCGCGACCGGTGTACGCGCGATCGACGGGCTGTTGACCTGCGGCGTTGGGCAGCGGGTCGGCATCTTCGCGCCGGCGGGCGGCGGCAAAAGTACCCTGATGGGCATGATCGCGAACGGCGCACAGGTCGACGCGATCGTGGTGGCGCTGATCGGCGAGCGTGGCCGCGAAGTGGCGGAATTCATTCACGATCATCTTGCGCACCGGCGGGAGTCGTCGGTGGTGATCGCGTCGACGTCCGAGCGGCCCGCCGCGGAGCGGATCAAGGCGGCCGAGCTGGCGTGCAGTGTGGCAAGCGGCCTGCGCGCAGCTGGGCGCCGCGTGCTGCTGCTGTTCGACTCGCTGACCCGCTATGCGCGCGCGTTGCGCGAAGTCGGCCTCGCGGTCGGCGAGCCACCGGTGCGGCGCGGCTATCCGCCGCGCGTGTTCGCGGAGCTGCCGCGCCTGATCGAAGCGGCCGGGCTCACGCGGCACGGCAGCGTCACGGCGTTCTTCACGGTGCTGGCTGAAGACGAGGAGTTGTCCGACCCGATCGCCGAGGAAGCGCGTTCGCTGCTGGACGGCCATATCCAGTTGTCGAGCCGGTTAGGCGGTGCGGGCCATTATCCGGCCATCGACATTCTGAAGAGCAAGAGCCGCGTGATGACCCGCGTCACCGATGCATCGCATCGTGCTGCCGCGGACCGTGTGCGCGGCTGGATGGCGCGTTATCAGGAAGTCGAGTTGCTGCTGCAGATCGGCGAGTATCAGCGCGGCAGCGACGTTGCGAGCGACGAAGCGATCGAGCGGCATGCGGCGGTGAACGACTTTCTGCGCCAGGCGTATGACGAGCAATGCGCGTGGGCAAGCACCCGTGCGGCGCTGCATGCGCTACGTAACGGGGCGGGAGCGGGAGCGCGCCGGTGAGCGACGCGAAGCGCACCCTGCAGCTGTGGCAATTGCTGGCGCGCGTGCGCGGCCTGCGCGTGGAGCGCAAGCGGCGCGCACTGGCCGATGCGCAGCGCGCAGCGCGCGAGGCCGATGACGAGGCCGAACGCAGCCGTGCAGCGTTGCGCGAGCATCAGGTGCAGCGCGGCAGGCTGCTGCAATCGTGCAGTCACGGCGAACGGACGGGACAGTTGTGGCGCGATGCGCTGCGTTGGCACGATGCGCGCAAGGATGCGCTGCTGCGCGTGCTGGCCGGCGCGATGCAGCGGCAGCGCGCGGCGGCCGGGCAGTTGATGCGCGCGTCGGCGAGCTTGCAAAGGGAGATGGCGGGGCAGAACGATGCGCAACAGCGCGTGCGGCGGCTCAAGGCGGCGGCGCACGATGAGTGATGGCGTGCGGCCGATCAGCCGCAGTGCGGTTGGCTGATGCGTGACGAGTGCGTGCAGGCCGCGCCGTCGCTTCGCAAGGCAGCCGGGCGGTTAGGGTGCCCGGCGCGTGTCGGCAAGCGCCGCCATTGCCGCCATGCGACGCTTGTACAGTGCAATGCGTGCCGGCCGGATCGTACAATCCAGTCGATTCATCCGGCACGGTCACGCTTGATCAGACGTTCTTCAGATCGGTCCTGGTCGGTTCCTTGCCGGTCTTCGGATCGACCCAGCCCGGGCCGTTGCGATTCTCGACCAGCGAATAGCCGTCCGGCGTTTGCGCATCCAGCCTGCGGCCGTCATTGCTGCGCTGGATCGTCAGCGGGCTGCCGCTTTTTTCGCTCAGACCGGTGACCTGGTATGCCTGATTGCCCTTCGTGATCGTCACGTTGTCCGCGTAGGTAGTGCTGGCGTTACCGCCCTTTGCGGTGCCGACCGTCACTTTCGTGCCGTCGTTCATGTTGAACGTCATCGGGCCGTTGAACAGGCCGACGTCTTTGCCGTGCATGCTGAGGTGCGGATCGCCCCAGATCTTCGTCGCGTCGCCGCTGGCTTTGTCGCGCATGGTCATCGACGAGTCTTTCTTGTTGAAATCCAGCGCGTATTTGCCCAGATCCACCGAGCCCTTGTTGTCCTTCACCTCCGTGTTGCTCCAGTTCGAGGGCTTCGGTTGCGGGCAGCGCGACGCGGGCGGCGGCACATGGCAGCGGTCGTTGTAGCGGTCGTACGGATTCGGCGACTGACGGACTGTGGTCATCGAAGTGCGGACCATCGAGCCGGCCGGCGTGCGCACGACGTCGCGTTCGTAGTGTGAGGACACCGAACGCGGCTGCGTATAGTTACCGTAACCACCATAGCTGCTGGACGACGAAAAGCCGTTGCTGGAGAAGCGCGACGACGTGGACGAAAACTGCGAGTGTGCGAAAGCGGCATTGCTCGCGTTGCTGTAGGACATCGTGTAGCGGTTATCGAATACCGCTTGTGTTGCGTGCATAGGTGAATCCTCTGTGTTGATGCGTCAGATGACAGTGGTGATTCGCGACGTCGCGATATACGGGTTCGTCGAACCTGAACGACATCGCCTATGCAGTCTAGGGTGCTACGGATTGCCAAAGGCGCTACATAGATACCTTGCCGCTATAGTGGCAGGGTCGTAGCACGCACAATAAAAAAGCGGTCCGCGTGAATTGCGCGGACCGCTGCGTTTGTTGCCTGTGTCGGGAATCGCTGGGCAGGGTTCGCTGCCTACTGCACATTTACCCCCGCAAAATTCTGCCGCCCGAACGGGCTCACGTGATAGCCGGTGACGTTCTTGCGCGTCAGCGCGGCCGCAGTCGGATAGCCGAGCGGAATCCACAACGCGGCGTCGTGGATGATCTGCTGCGCGGCCTGGTAGTCTTTGGTGCGCTTCGCGATATCGGACGTGCGCTTGCCGTCGTCGATCAGCTTGTCGAGATCGGCGTCGCAGAAGCGCGAAAAGTTGATGCCCGATTTCACGCCATTGCAGCTGAACAGCGGCGTCAGGTAATCGTCCGGGTCGCCATTGTCGCCGGCCCAGCCCATAAACAGCGTATCGTGATTGCCCTGCTTCGCTTCCTTGATCAGTTCGCCCCATTCGATCACCTTCACGTCGGCTTTCACGCCGATCTTCGCGAAGTCGGCCTGCAGCAGTTCCGCGCCGGCCTTCGGGTTCGGATTCAGCACGCTGCCGGTCGGACGCACCCAGATGGTCGTCGAGAAGCCGTTCGGGAAACCCGCGTCGGCGAGCAGTTTCTTCGCTTTAGCGACGTCGTACGGCCACGGCTTCACGCCCTTCGCGTAGCTCCACGTGTTCGGCGGATACGGGTTGGTGGCCGGCATGGCGGTGTTGTCGAACACGGTCTTCAGATACGTCGTGCGGTCGAACGCCATGTTCAGCGCGGCGCGCACCTTCTGGTTGTCGAGCGGCTTTTTCTGGGTATTCAGCGCGACGAAGGCGGTCATGAACGCCGGCGTTTCCTCGACGGTCAGCGCCTTGTCGTTTTTCGCATCCGCGACGTCCTGCGGTTTCGGCGACAGGGCGATCTGGCATTCGTTCGCCTTCAGCTTCTGCGTGCGCACCGTCGCGTCCGGCGTGATCGCGTAGATCAGCCGGTCGATCTTCGGTTTCGGGCCCCAGTAGGTCGGGTTCACGTCGTAGCGGATCACGGCGTCTTTCGTGTAGCTCTTCAGCGTGAACGGGCCAGTGCCGATCGGCTTCGCGTTCAGGTCGGTTTCCTTGCCGGCCTTCAGCAACTGATCCGCGTACTCGGCCGGGTAGATCGACGCGAAGCCCATCGTCAGCACCGACAGGAACGGTGCGTTCGGCTCGTTCAGTTCGAATTTGACAGTTTGTGCGTCGACTTTGGATACCGACTTCACCAGCTTGGTCAGCCCCATCGACTGCGCATGCGGAAAGCCGCTCGCGCCGGCCACCTTGTGCCACGGGTTGCTGGCGTCGAGCATGCGGCTGAACGTGAAGACCACGTCGTCTGCGTCGAGCGGCCGGGTGGGCTTGAAGTAGTCGGTGCTCTGAAACTGCACGTTCGGCCGCAGATGAAACGTGTACGTGAGGCCGTCGGCGCTGATCTCCCATTTGTCGGCCAGCTCCGGCACGACCTTGCGCGATGCTTCGTCGAATGCCACCAGCCGGTCGAAAATCACGTCGGCCGAGGCGTTGGTCGTGACCAGCGAATTGAACTGCACGACGTCGAAGCCGTCGGGGCTTGCCTCGGTGCAAACGGTCAGCGGTTTGGCCAGTGCAAGCGCAGGCGCGGTGCACAGTACGACGGCGGATACGGCGGCAAGCAGCGTGAAGCGCATGACATCTCCCGGAACGGTCGTGATCTGGTACTGCGGCGTAGCGGTGGTCTCTTCCGTTTGAACTCGCTGAACCCGCTGAAGCCGCAGGAAGCTGACATGGCTGGAAGGACGCTCGCCGCGTTCGTTGCGCAAAGCTTAACGAACGGTGGTTGCACCGACAACTACATATTCGCGCATATCGGTATATGCGCGCAGCCGGTGCGGCATTTAGCGGCGCGCCGCAAAGCGTTGCAGATAGCCGATGCCTTCGATCGCGCGCGAGCCGTACCACGATATCTGCTCGCCATCGATCAGCTCGATGCGCTTGCCAGCATGCTGCGGGTGCTGCGCCAACGCCTTTGCCAACGTGTCGCAGTGCGTTTGCGTGAAGCGGTACGGTTCGCTCGACAGCAGTATGCGCTCGACGCCTGCAAGCCACGGCGCGTCGAACTCGAATGACGGGTAGCGTGCCGCGCCGGCTGCGCCGCCACGGACAGCGGGCTGCGTGTGCCAATTGACGAGACGCAGCATCGCGGCGATGTACGTGTCGCGGGCGACGGTCATCCACGGCTCGCGCCAGATCGCGTACAGCACGCGCTGTTCGGGCCACGTGTGCGCGGCGACTTCGTTCAGGCGGGCCTGTAACGCGTCGCATAGCTGCTGCGCGTCGCTTTGCCGGCCGAAGATCGCGCCGAGCAGCCTGTATAGCGCGAGGTTGTCTTGCGGTGCCAGCGGATGCGTGACGACGACGTGCGGCACGAACGCGCGCAATGCGTCGACGTCAGGCCGTTGGTTCTCGTCGATATTGACGATCAGATGCGTGGGCCGCAATGCGCGGATCGCGTCGATGTGCACCGACTTCGTGCCGCCGACCTTCGGTAGGTTGCGCACCTTTTCGCGCGGATGCACGCAAAATCCGGTGCGCCCGACGATCTGCGCGTCGAGCCCTAAAGCAAACAGCAGTTCGGTGATGCTCGGCACCAGCGACACGATGCGCGCATCGGTACCCGCGCATTCGTGTGCGACTCCAGCGGCATCGATGGCGGGTTCGCTCATGGCGGGTCCGGGTTGCGGCGCGGTGCGGCCGCGTTGCGTCAGTCAGCGCCTGCGCGCGGCTTGTGCGGCGCCTTCTCCATCGCCGCATCGTAAATCCAGCGCGGCACCACGTGCAACAGCATGCCGACGATGCGCATCGGCCACGGCAGCACCACATAGCTGCGCTTGCGTTCGATTGCGGTCAGCGCTTGCGTGGCGAAGCGCTCGACGTCCATCAGAAACGGCATCCGGTACGGATTGCGCGCGGTCATCGGGGTGCGGATAAAGCCCGGCGCGATGGTGACTACTGCCACGCCGCGCGGCCGCATTTCGACGCGCAAGGCCTCGAGATAGGTGCGCGCGGCCGCCTTCGACGCGCTATACGCGCCGGAGCCCGGCAAGCCGCGCACGCCGGCCACGCTCGAAACGCCGACCAGCGTGCCGCGGCGCGCCGCAGTCATAGCGGCCGCGAACGGCTCGAAGGTCGCGACCATGCCGAAGTAGTTGATGTCCATCACGTCGCGAAACGCCTGCAGATCGCCGCGCCCGGTGACGGTGCCGTGGCTGATGCCGGCATTCGCGATCACGATGTCCGGGCAGCCGTGCTGTGCGATGAAGTCGCGCGCGGCTGCGGCGAGCGCATCGGCGTCGCGCACGTCGACGGGGTAGATCGAGAGGGTGTGTTGCGGATGGGATTGCGCGAAGCCGGCGAGCGCATCGGCGCGCCGCGCGACCAGGCCGAGAATCGCGCCGCGCCGCGCATACCCGGCGGCGAGCGCGAGGCCGATACCGCTGGATGCGCCGGTGATGAAAACCTTCAGCGGTGTGCTCATGAACCGGCGCGCACGCGTTACATCTTCTTCGCGCGAATCTGGCCGATCAGGTAGTCGAGCACCTGCAGCGTGCCCGGCAGGCTGTTGGTCGCGGCCGGGCCGGTTTCATACTTGCCTTGCACCGCAAGCGTCGGCACGCCGTCGATCTTGTAGTCTTCGAGCATCTTCTTGTCGCGCTGCAGCGCGGTTTGCGTCGAGAACGAGTTGTACGCGTCCATGAACTTCTTCGGGTCGACGCCGTTCTTCGCGAGGAATTTGGCCTGGTCTTCCGGCGTCAGCAGGTAGTCTTTGTTGACGTGGATTTCGTGGAAGATCTTCGGCGTCAGTTCCTGCGCCATGCCGAGCGCGTCGACCGCGTGGTACAGCTTCGAATGCGGAATGAAGTCGTCGCGGAAGGCCACCGGCACGCGCTTGAACACGATGTCCGGGCCTTGCTTCTTGATCCAGTCTTCCAGATACGGGTCGAACTCGTTGCAGTGCGGGCAGCCGTACCACATGAACTCGATCACTTCGATCTTGCCGGCCGGCACGTCGACCGGCTGCGGGTTCGACAGCACCGTATAGTCCTTGCCGGCCACCGGCGCCGCCGGGCTGGCCTGAACCGAGGCGGCCACGAGGCCAAACGAGAGGCAAAGTATGCTGAGCAGCTTTTTCATGTTGTGTGATCCCATCCGGGAAGGGTAGCGGCGACGGAGGCGGAACGGTCGTGTCGTGGGCCGGCGCCGCTACGGTTGCAAGGGAAGTTGCAAAGGAAGTTGCAAAGGGCTCATTGCTTCGTGAAGCGGATCACCGCGGTGTCGATGCCGGCATCCGACAGGCGCTGGCGGGTCGCGTTCATGTCTTCGAACTTCGAGAACGGCCCGATCCGTACGCGATAGTACGTGACGCCACCCGCATCGCGCTGTGTGACCTTCGATTCGAAGCCCTGGAACGCGAGGCGTGCGCGCTGCTGTTCGGCGTCGGCGGAAGTCTTGTACGCGCCGACCTGCAGCAGGTAGCCGGTGTTCGCGTCGGCGGCGGACGGCGGCGTCGACGCGCCCGGCGTGGCCGAACCGGGCTTGCCCGGCGGCGGCACGTTGGCGACCGCGGTGCCGCTGCCGGCCTGCGGCTTCTTCGCGCCGGCGGCCGATGCGCTGTTGTCCTGCGCCGGCTTCGGCGCGACCGCGACGCCGTTGCTCGCACCTGAAGGCGGCACTTCGACGATCTGCGGTTCGTCGAGAATGCCCGACGACTGCGTCTGGTTGCTGGTCTGGCCCGGCGCGGTGTTCGGCGGCGCCGGCTGCGCGGCTTGCGGCACCGGCTGGCCTGGGCTCTTGCCCTGCAGCGGCCGGTTCGGATCGTATTGCGGCTGGCTTGCGCCGGCGTCCGATGCCGACGGCGGCGCGACCTTCGCGACGAACGGCGTAGGTGCGCGCGTGATGTACAGCGCGACCACCACCGCGATCGCGAGGCCGACGATCAGGCCCAGCACGATGCCGAGAAACGTTCCCCCGGACTGCTTCGACTGCTTCGTTGTGCGGCGTGGCTTTGCCATTGTCTGAATCACCTGC
>DATLOW010000328.1:0-29165 GCA_035536055.1 Paraburkholderia sp.
CAGCCACTGCCACGCGACGATGATGATCACCGCGGTCAGTGGATAGTCGGCGAACCAGTCGATCGGCGTCAGGCCGATCGCGCGCATGCCGCTGGCGATCAGACCGTACACCGGGTGCAGGATCATGTTCTTCCAGATCAATGCGCTGACGGTCGGCATGACGAAGAACGGCGCGATCGCGAGCAAACGCGCGATGCCCTGCCCGTAGAATTTCCGGTCGAACAACACCGCCATCAGCACACCACCGACCACCGTGATCACCAGCACCGCGATGATCAGCTGCAGCGTGTGCACGATCGACGGCCAGAACGACGGGTCGGTCGCAAGGAAGTGGTAGTTGTCGATGCCTGCGAAGCCCTTCACATCCGGGTTCAGCAGGTTGTAGCGCGAGAACGAAAACCAGATCGTCATCGCCAGCGGTATCGCCATCCATAACAGCAAAACCGCAACCGAAGGCGAAGCCAGCCAGCGCGCGGACGCAGCCTTGCGCGATTCGCGTTCCTGCTCGGTTTGGGGATGGTCGGCGTGCGACAGAGGAAGGCGCAGATGAGGCATGGTAGGCACCTGTTCGGTAATGCGCGAGCCGCCTTTGCGGGCGGCCCGCTGTGCTGCCGGAGTCCGGCTGGACGGGCGTCCAGCCGGGGTTTGCTTCATGCGGTCAAAGCGGTCGAAGCGGCCGGACGCTTCAGGTTGCGAGGCCGGAGCGGGACCCGCCCCTGAAGTGACTGCCGGTTACTTCTCGGTTACTTCTCGGTTACTTCTGATACCCAGCCTGCTTCACAGCGCGATCCGCAGCGGCATTGCCCGCGGCCAGCGCCTGATCCACCGACATCTGTCCCGCCACCGCGCCGGAAATGCTCTGACCGACCACCGTGCCGAACGACTGGAACTCTGGAATGCCGACGAACTGCACGCCGGTGTACGGCACCGGCTTCGCGGTCGGATGATTCGGGTCGGCGGTTTCGATCGCCTTCAGCACGAAGTCGGCGAACGGCGCGGCCTGCTTGTATTCGGCGCGCGCGTACGTCGACTGGCGCGTGCCCGGTGGCACCGACGCCCAGCCCTCATCCTTGCCGACCATTTCGATGTACTGCTTCGAAGTCGCCCATTCGATGAATTTCTTCGCGGCGTCCTGCTGCTTCGACGTCTTCGGAATCGCCAGCGCCCACGCCCACAGCCAGTGCGAGCCATTCGGCGTGACTTGCGTCGGCGCGGCCGCAAAGCCCACCTTGTCGGCGATCTGCGATTGCTGCTTGTTGTACAGCATGCCTGCCGCCACCGTCGCGTCGATCCACATGCCGCACTTGCCCGACGACATCAGCGTCAGGTTCTCGTTGAAGCCGTTCGAGCTGGCTCCCGGCGGGCCGTCTTTCTTCAGCAGATCGACGTAGAACGAAACGGCTTTCTTCCATTCAGGCGTGGTCAGCTGCGCCTGCCACTTCTCGTCGAACCAGCGGCCGCCGAAGGTGTTCACCAGCGTCGTCACGTACGCCATGTTCTCGCCCCAGCCCGCCTTGCCGCGCAGACAGATGCCGTACACGCCGTTGGCCTTGTCGGTCAGCTTGTCGGCGAATTGCGCGATCTGGTCGTAGGTCGGCTGGTCCGGCATTTTCAGGCCTTTGGCCTGGAACAGGTCCTTGCGATAGAACGTCATCGAGCTTTCGACGTAGAACGGCAGCGCATACAGCGTGCCGTTGTACGAAAGACCATCGCGCGCGGTCTTCACGACGTCGTTCAGATCGTAGTCGGCCGGCAGGTTGGTCAGCGGCGACAACCAGCCGCGCTTGCCCCACTGCGGCGTTTCGTATGCGCCGATCGTCACCACGTCGAACTGGCCGCTGCCGGTCGTGATGTCGGTGGTCGCGCGCTGGCGCAGCACGTTTTCCTCGAGAATCACCCAGTTCAGCTTGATGTCCGGATTGGCCTTCTCGAAGGCCGGCGACAGCTTCTTCAGCTCGATCATGTCCGGATTGTTCAGCGTCGCGATCGTCACAGTCGCCGCGGACGCGTTCAGCGCCGCACACGCCAGCGCCGCGGCGCCCAGTGCGTTCAGCGCGGGCTTCAGGGCAGGTTTCATCGTTGTCTCCTTTATCGTACGTTCGTATTCGCTTCGTGAGGCCCGCCGGAACCGCGGTGGACGAGCCGAAGGGTGGCGGTGAATTCAGCTCATCCAGTTGCCGCCGTCGACGTTCAGGGTTTGCGCGGTGATGTAATCCGCATCCGCCGATGCGAGGAACAACGCCGCGCCGGTCAGATCCGCCGGCAGCCCCATCCTGCCGAGCGGCACCGCTTCGCCGACGAGGCGCTTCTTCTCGCCGAGCGGCCGGTTCTCGTAACGTGCAAACAGCGCATCGACCTGCTCCCACATCGGCGTATCGACGACGCCTGGTGCGATGCCGTTGACGTTGATCCGATGCTGCGCCAGAGCCAGCGCCGCCGATTGCGTATAGCTGAGTACGGCCGCCTTGGTCGCGCAATAGTGCGACACCAGCGCCTCGCCGCGGCGTCCGGCCTGCGACGACATATTGATGATCTTGCCGCCGTGGCCCTGCTCGACCATCCGGCGCGCGACAGCCTGCATCAGAAAGAACATGCCCTTCACGTTGACCGCGAACAGCTTGTCGTAGGTATCCCAGGATTCGTCGAGCAGCGGGCGCATGTCGAACAGCGCCGCGTTGTTGAACAGGATGTCGATGCGGCCGAACTGCAGCACCGTCTGCGCGACGATGCGTTCGATGTCTTCACGCTTCGTGACGTCCGCACTGAGTGTGAGCACCCGCTCACCGTGCTTGCTGCGGAGTTGCTGCGCGAATTCGCCGGCCGGCTTCACATCGACCAGAACGCAGCGCGCGCCTTCATCCAGATAGCGCTGTGCGACCGCTTCGCCGATGCCGCTCGCTGCGCCGGTGAGGATCGCCACTTTGTCTTGCAATCGCGCTGCCACTGCTGTCTCCCTTTCGTCCGAGTCTTTGTGCGCAGTGAGCGAACGCTCGCTGCGCGATCAATTGCTCTGTTTGTGATCGAATGATCGGATACGTGTACAGCCATGTCAAGGCGCGCCGCAAGATTTCGATGGTGCAGCGCGGCAGCTGGCGCAGGCCCGTCTCTTTCAATCTAGACAAGGCACGCAGGCAGGCAATGACAAATTAAGAAGATACGTTATATCATTCCCAACCTCACCCGATGCTTCAGCAATCAGGAGCCGCCCATGTCCGCCTCGCACGACGAGCGCCTCGCGCGCAAGCTCGCGCGCGCCGAAGCCGTCGCCGCTACCCGCGGCGTCGCGTTGACGACGCTGCGCCGGCAGGTCTACACGCTGATCGCCGCCAGCGACCGGCCGATCGGCGCGTACGACCTGCTCGCGGCGCTCGAACCGCAGCGCGGCCGCGTGCCGCCGACCACGGTCTACCGCGTGCTGGACTTTCTGGTCGAACACGGCTTCGTGCATCGGATCGAGTCGAAGAACGCGTTCTTCGCGTGCTGCGAGATCGGGCGCCCACATCAGGGGCAGTTTCTGATCTGCGAGTCGTGCGGCGAAACCGTCGAGATTCCCGGCGACGAGCTGGCCGCGCAGTTGGCAAGCAGTGAACCGGCGCATGGCTTCACGGTGCGCCACCAGGTAGTCGAATTGAGCGGTCTATGTGCTGCCTGCCAGCGCGGCGGCCAACGATAGTCGTTCTGTCCAATCCATTTCACAAGGCATAGCGGATCAGCAACATGAACAACAACAAATCGATGCGGCATACGAGGCAGCGCGCCGCCACTCTCGCAGCAAAACTGATCAAAGGTCTGGCCGCTGCAGCGGCAGTGCTGGCCGTGGCCCAGGCTGCGCATGCGCAGCAGCAAGGCAGCAGGATTCAGGTGGTAGCCGCCGAAAACTTTTACGGCGACGTGGTGCATCAGCTCGGCGGCGACTACGTGAGCGTCACCAGCATCCTGAGCAATCCGGACCAGGACCCCCACCTGTTCGAAGCCAGC
The DNA here is from genome assembly GCA_035536055.1 of Paraburkholderia sp. Lineage (GTDB taxonomy): Bacteria > Pseudomonadota > Gammaproteobacteria > Burkholderiales > Burkholderiaceae > Paraburkholderia. Next base: position 3,979 of record DATLOW010000328.1, read on the forward strand.
CCGAAAACGGCGCGAGCCTTGCAGCACGCGAGTCTTGTCGTCTATAACGGCGCCGACTACGATCCGTGGATGGCCAAGCTGCTGAACGCGTCGAAGAGCACGACGCGCAAGACGATCGTCGCCGCCGATCTGACCGGCAAGAAGAGCGGCGACAATCCGCACCTGTGGTACGACCCGAAGACGATGCCCGCTGTCGCACGTGAAGTGAGCGCGGCGCTCGCCGCGGCTGACCCGGCGCACAAGACAGCGTACGATGCGAATCTCGCGAAGTTTCTGGACTCGCTAAAGCCGATCGATGCGAAGGTTGCCGACCTGCACGGCCGTTATGCCGGCCTGCCGGTCACGGCGACCGAGCCGGTGTTCGGCTATATGTCGGACGCGATCGGACTCGACATGCGCAACCTGCGTTTCCAGCTGGCGACGATGAACGACACCGAAGCGAGCGCGTCGGATATCGCCGCATTCGAGCGCGACCTGCGCGAGCGGCGCGTGCGGGTGTTGATCTATAACAGCCAGGCCACCGAGGCATTGACTAAACGCATGTTGAAGCTGGCCCAGCAATCGAAGGTACCGACGATGAGCGTCACGGAGACAGAGCCGGCGGGCAAGAACTATCAGCAGTGGATGCTCACGCAACTGGATGCGCTCAGCACCGCGCTGGCCGCCGGCGGCGACGCAGCCACCAAGGGAAAGACCGAATGAACCAAAGCGGCCGAACGCCGTCCGATGCGGCGCCCGTCCTCGAGCTCGAGCAGGTGACGCTCGAGCTTGGCGACCGCACGATCCTGCGCGACACCAGTTTCACGGTGCGGCAGGGCGAATTCATCGGCGTGCTCGGCCCGAATGGCGCCGGCAAGACCACGTTGATGCGCTCGGTGCTCGGCCTTGTGCCTGCCGCCAGCGGCACGGTGCGCGTGCTTGGCGAGCCGGTGGTGTGCGGCAATCCGTCGATCGGCTATATGCCGCAGACGCGCAGCGCGCTGGCGGGCCGGCGCGTGCGCGGCCGCGACTTCGTGGCGATGGCCGCCGACGGCCACCGTTGGGGCTTGCCGCGCGCGGATGCCAAAACCCGCGCCGACGTCGAGCGGGTGCTGGAACTGGTCGGCGCGACGGCACTTGCCGCACGGCCGCTTTCGGAGTTGTCGGGTGGCGAGCGGCAGCGGCTGCTGCTCGCTCAATGCCTGCTCGGCAATCCGCGTCTGCTGCTGCTCGACGAACCGCTGATCAGCCTCGATCCGCATCACCAGCGTAGCGTGGTCGAACTGGTGCGGCGCGTCCAGCAGGAGCTCGGCATCGCCGTGCTGTTCTCCGCGCATGAACTGAATCCGCTGCTGCACGCGCTCGACCGCGTGCTGTATCTCGGCAATGGCGTCGCGGCGCTCGGTACCGTCGACGAAGTCATCACGAAGCCGGTGCTGTCGCGCCTGTATGGCTCGGCGATCGACGTGATGCGCGTGAATGGCCGCATCTTCGTGATGTCCGGCGACGTCGAAATCGAAAAACACGATCACGAACACGAAGAAGACGGCGGCCACAGCCACGGCGCGCCGCATGGCCATGCGCATGGCCACGGTCACCACCAACACCACGCGTCACGCGACGGACACACGCACGATGTTTGAATACGATTTCATGGTCAATGCATTCGCGGCGTCGGGGATCGTCGCGGTGCTGTCGGGCATCGTCGGGTACTTCCTGGTGATGCGCGGTCAGACCTTTGCTGGCCACGCGCTGTCGCACGTGGGTTTTACCGGCGCGACCGGCGCGGTGCTGATCGGCATCTCGCCGATCTGGGGGATGATCGGCTTTACGCTCGCGGCGGGGGTCGGCATGGGCGCGCTCGGCGAGCGGCTGGCGGGACGCGATGTGGCGATCGGTGTGGTGCTTTCGCTGGCGCTCGGCTTCGGCCTGCTGTTTCTGCATTTCTTCACCGCCTATGCGACGCAGGTGACCGCGCTGCTCTTCGGCAACGTGCTCGGCGTCAGCGCATCGACGCTCGGCGTGCTGGCTGCGCTTGGCGTGTTCAGTCTGCTGGCGCTGGCCGCCATCATGCGGCCGCTGCTGTTCGCTTCGCTGCAGCCGGAACTGGCCGAGGCGAAAGGCGTGTCGTTAAGGCTCGTGTCGGTGTTGTTTCTGGCGATTGCCGCGCTGGCGGTGGCGGCGTGCACGCAGATCGTCGGCGTGCTGCTGGTGTTCACGCTAATGGTCGGGCCGGCGGCGGCCGCGCAGAACATGACGACCCGGCTTTCAACCGGTCTCGTGCTGGCTGCCGGGCTGGCGCTGGTGCAAGCGTGGCTCGGCGTCACGCTGGCGTTCTATACGGACTGGCCGACGAGCTTCTGGATCACGCTGCTCGCAGCGCTGGTGTATGGCGCCAGTTTGCTGGGACGGCGTTAAACACGCCGACCCAGCAGCCGCACCAAGCCACACCGTTACGCCAGCAACACCTTCGCGTGATGCGCGATATGGTCTTCGACGAAAGTCGAAATGAAGTAGTACCCGTGGTCGTAACCAGCATGACGCCGCAACGTCAACGGCTGGCCGGCCGCCTTGCAGGCGGCTTCGAACACGTCCGGATTCAGCTGTTCGCTGAGAAACTGATCGGACAGCCCCTGATCGACCAGAATCCCGTCGTTGAAGCGACCCGATGCGCGCGCAACCAGTTCGCTCGCATCGTACTGACGCCACGCCTCGCGGTCATCGCCCAGATAACCGCTGAACGCCTTTTGCCCCCACGGGCAGCGCATCGGCGCGGCGATCGGCGCGAACGCCGACACCGACCGGTACAGCCCGGGGTTGCGCAAAGCCAGCATCAGCGCGCCATGTCCACCCATCGAGTGGCCGAAGATGCCCAGCCGCGCCGCATCGATCGGCAAGTTCGCGCACACCAGCTCGCGCAGCTCGTCGCGCACGTACGAGTACATCCGGTAGTGCTTCGCCCACGGCTCGCGCGTCGCATCGACGTAAAACCCCGCGCCGACGCCGAAATCCCATGCATCGCTCTCCCCCGGCACGCCGGCGCCGCGCGGGCTCGTGTCCGGCGCGATCAGCGCGATGCCATGCTGCGCGGCGAAGCGCTGCGCGCCGGCCTTGATCGGGAAGGTCTCTTCGGTGCAGGTCAACCCTGCCAGGTAGAACAGCGCCGGCACCTTGCCGTGCGCGGCCAGCGGCGGCAGGAAGGCGGCGAAGCGCATTGGCAGGCCGATGGTCTGCGAATCGTGCTGGTAGAAATGCTGCACGCCGCCGTGGCAGGCGTGCGACGAACGCGTTTCCAGCATTGCTGCCCCCTGTTAGTAGACCACCACCGAGCGGATCGACTCGCCCTTCTTCATCAGGTCGAAGCCTTCGTTGATCTGCTCGAGCTTCAGGTGATGCGTGATCAGGTCGTCGATGTTGATCTTGCCTTCCATGTACCAGTCGACGATTTTCGGCACGTCGGTGCGACCGCGCGCGCCACCGAAAGCCGAGCCCTTCCACTCGCGGCCGGTGACCAGCTGGAATGGCCGCGTGCTGATTTCCTGCCCCGCCGCGGCCACGCCGATAATGAACGACTGGCCCCAACCCTTGTGGGTGCACTCCAGCGCCTGGCGCATCAGCGTGGTATTGCCGACGCATTCGAACGAGTAGTCCGCGCCGCCATCGGTCAGTTGCACGATGCGGTCGACCACGTTGTCCACTTCATTCGGGTTGATGAAGTCGGTCATGCCGAATTTCTTCGCCAGTTCGACCCGGCCCGGATTGATATCGACGCCGATGATCTTGTCCGCCCCCACCATTTTGGCGCCCTGGATCACGTTCAGGCCGATGCCGCCGAGACCGAACACGACCACATTCGCGCCGGCTTCCATCTTCGCCGAATACACGACTGCGCCGACGCCGGTCGTCACGCCGCAGCCGATATAGCAGACCTTGTCGAACGGCGCGTCTTCGCGGATCTTCGCCACGGCGATTTCCGGCACGACGATGTAATTCGAAAACGTCGACGTGCCCATGTAGTGGAACAGCGGCTTGCCGTCCAGCGAGAAGCGCGACGTCGAATCCGGCATCAGCCCCTTGCCCTGCGTGGTGCGGATCGCCTGGCACAGATTCGTCTTGCGCGACAGGCAGAACTTGCATTGGCGGCATTCGGGCGTGTAAAGCGGAATCACGTGATCGCCCTTCTTCAGCGTGCCCACGCCCGGCCCAACATCGACCACTACGCCCGCGCCTTCATGACCGAGAATGGCCGGGAACAGGCCTTCGGGATCGGCACCCGACAGCGTGTAGTAGTCGGTGTGGCAAATGCCGGTCGCCTTCACCTCGATCAGCACTTCACCGGCACGCGGCCCCTCGAGGTCGACTTCTTCGATCGTCAACGGTGCGCCGGCTTTCCATGCGATGGCGGCTTTGGTCTTCATAAGCTGTTCTCTCCTGTATGAGGGTGGACACGCAGTTAGCGGAATACGTCAATGGCCGGGCGGTATACTCTTGCCGCACACACATGCCCGGCGCCGGATTGCATACTGGCTTTCGCACGCACGCTGCATGTTGGCCGTGCCCAGCCGGTATGTAAAGAAGGAATCTCCTTTCATGAAGCAGATGACCAAGACCGAAGCCATCGTCGACAGCATCAAGAAGTCGATTATTGCCCATCAGTTGCAGCCGGGTACCAAGCTTCGCGAAGAGCACCTGTCGCAGATCTTCGGTGTCAGCCGCACGCTGGTGCGGCCGGCTCTGGTGCAATTGTCGAAGGAGCGGCTGGTGACGCTGGAGCCCGGTAAGGTGGCCTGCGTTTCCGAGATCTCGCCGCGCGAGGCCGCCGAAATTTTCGAGGCGCGCCTGATGGTCGAAAAGCAGGTGCTCGCGCGACTGACCGGACACGCAAGCGCGCAAACCATCGCGGCGCTGCGCGCGCACGTCGCCAAAGAACGTGCGGCGCTGGCCGCCGGCCATCAGGAAGAAACCGTCCGCCTGGGTTCCGGATTCCACCTGTTGCTCGCGAAGGAAGCGGGCAACGAACTGCTCGCGCAGTGGCTCGAAGAGACGCTGAATCGCGTTGCGCTGATCCTGATGCTGTATCGGCATACCTATGCCGAGCATACCGATTGCCTTGTGGACGAACATGAAGCGCTGATTGGCTTTATCGAGGACAAACAGCTGGTGAAGGCCATCGAATTGATCGAGCCACATCTGAGACTCGTGCAAGGCAGTCTGATGAGCGAAGAGGACGCGCTGGGCGAATTCGACGCGTTGAAAGAAGCACTGACCGGTGGCGCACGCCAGCACTCGCCGCAAGCATAGACGCGGCGTGCCCGCACGGCGGGCATGAACACCGCTGCGGATAAAATCGGCCGCGCCATCAGAACTGCTGGCGAATCCCGACACCCACGCTGCTGCCCGACGCCAGCGCACTGACCTTGTCGTACAGGTACGTTGCATACACGGAGGTCCGCTTCGACAACGGCAGCACGTAGCCGAGCGCGGCGGTATTGCGAATCGCATCGCCGTTCGAGGCCCTTTCCCGCTGCGTACGCACCCACGACAGGCGCACATTGCCGGCGCCGAGCGGCACGCTGGCGCCCAATTGCGACGTGTTGTCGCGAACCTGATTGTCGTTGTTGACGATCTGATACTGCGCATACAGCTTCAGCAGCGTGAAGTCGTAGGTCGCGCCGAACTGGAACGTCGTCTGCCGTGACGCACCGTTGAACAGGATCGAGCTGTCGTGCACGGTCTGGAATGCGGCGGTGGCGGCCAGATGCCCGGAAAAATACAGCAGGTTGCCGCCATAGTTTGCCTGGCCGGTATGACCCGGCACGCCCGCGTTACCGTACAACAGGGTGCCGGCCAGACCGTTGAAGCTCGGGCTCGAATACAGCACGGAATTGTCCCAGCCGGTATCGCCCTGTACCGACGCGGGACCGAGACCCGAGTCGATGTACGTATGCAGCACCATCGGCGAGAAATTGAACGAATCGATGAACGGGTTGAACAGGATCGTCGAGACGAACAGCGGTACCGTATTGCGGCCGAGCGTCAACGTACCGGCCGGCGTCTCCAGCCCGACATACGAATTGCGCGCAAAGAACGACTGACCGTCGAACGAGCCGTAGCGGCCATTGTTGCTACGAAAGAAGTCTTCCAGCGCAAACACGGCTTTAAGATTCCCGCCAAGGTCCTCGCTGCCTTTCAGCCCAAAATACGACGTGCTCATGCCGCCGCCGGACTGCTGCCACGCGATGCCCGGCGCACCACTGAAGTGCATCGCGCCAACATACGCATCGACCTGGCCATAAAGCTGCACACTGGATTGCGCGTGTGCACACGACGCAAAGCTACCCGCCAGCAGCGCAGCGCCGACCGGCGCCAAACACGGTCTGCGTCCCATTCCCGCCCTCCGCTTGATTAGTTTTCCTTTCTTTGCCCCTCATACCGCCGCCCGGCAGTGCGGCGACGGCACGTACCGACAGAGTTGCCGCGAGCTGTCGGGATGCCGTGGATCCGGGCTGCATCAGCCAGATCGGCGCCGCCACTTTAGCGTGTCAAAAATCCGATTGCATACTTTCACCGTATACACAACATTTGCAAAACTGAATACACATCGCGAGTACACTGAATTGACCTCGAACGACGATCCAGCCGTGCGAGGCAGGTCAGACAGGCCAAAACAGGAGAGGACATGCCTTTCGGGCAGACGAACCGGGCACCGGCCCGCGGCGCTCATCGACGCGCCGACAGCCCGCCGCAGCCAAGGAGACAACGGTGAACATCGAATCCATCACGCTAGACGAGTGGTATCCGGTCGCGCTTGCGGGCGACCCGCAAACGGGCAGGCTTTACCGCACCCGCATTCTTGGGACGGACGTCGACTACTGCTGCGACGGCGGCGGTACGTTGCACGCGCACGTCGCTGCCGACGGGCGGCCGTGTCGGACCACTGTGCGCTACCACACGCACTGGATCTCAATCGGCGAACCGTCAGACGAATTCTTTGCGATTCCCGAGTTCGACGAGCCAGACCGCCGCGTCATCGGGCTCGGCTCGATGAGGATTCATGTGTCGGGACTGCGCGCGATCGAGAATTTTCTCGATATGGCGCACTTTCCATTCGTGCACGGCGGTCTGCTCGGTGAAGTGCCGCATACGCAGGTACGGCCTTACGGCGTAACGGTCGACACGGAGCGCGACGAGCTGCTCGCCACCGATTGCAGGTTCTACCAGCCACTGGCAGCCGCCTCCGCCACGCACGGTATCGACGCGCAGTACCTCTATCGAGTGGTGCGCCCGCTCGCCTCGATCCTGTACAAGACCTGCGCCACGGACCAACAGCGCCGCGACGTGATCTGCCTGTTCGCGCAGCCGCTCGACGAAGACTGGTGCATCGCGCACCTGCTGCTCGGCTGTATCGACCAACTGCATACCGACAGTGAACTCCGGCTGTTCCAGCAGACCATCGTCGGACAGGACATCACGATCCTGAACAACCACTGGCCGAAGACGCTGCCGCTCGATCCCAAATTCGAGACACCGGGCCGTGCCGATGCGATATCGGTGGCCTATCGCCGCTGGCTAAGGAACAAGGGTGTCGCCTACGGCACCTATCGCGCCGAATTCGACGCGTGATCCGGGGAGGCTCGAATCAAATGGAACAGATGTTCTGGTACGCCGTTGCACGCACCGACGACATTGCGCCGCGCCACGTTTTTCAGGCCCAGTTAAACGGCGTGGAACTGGCGATCTGGCGCGCCGATGATGGTCGCGTCAACGCGTGGGAAAATCGCTGCCCGCATCGCAGCGTGCGATTCTCGCTCGGCGTCAACACCGGCAAAACGCTGCACTGCCAGTACCACGGCTGGCAATACCGCAGCGGCGACGGCCGCTGCGTGTTGATTCCCGCTTCACCCGATGCCGATCCGCCCGCGACGTTATGCGCGCACGCTTTTGCCGTGACCGAAGCGCATCAGTATGTGTGGGTCAACCTGCATGCCCGCACCGACACGCAGGCGCTGCCATCCCTGCCGTTCACGCCGCTCGACGTGCCGTTGCGCAGCATCGCGATCGATGCCGGCATCGACGTAGTGCGGGCTGCGCTCAGGTTTTATGCGGACCTCGACGCCGACGCCATTCCGGGCAGCGCCCGCGCCACCGCACTGGATGGTGGCGCACTCGAGCTTGGCTGGGATACCAACGCCGGAGAGCCTCGCCGCATTCGTTTCGGCCTGCAGCCGGCGCACGACGACAAGACCATCGTGCATGCGTCTGCCGATCAGTCCCAGCTGGCTGGCGAATCAGCGGCACGCTGGCATAACCAGCGTCTGACGGTACTGCGGCGGCGCGTGGAAGAATCCTTGCCGCCGGTGCAGCGCGCATCGGGGGCGGCGCGCGCCACCCGCTATACCCCACTGCAGCCGGTAGCAGGCACGGCGTGCAGCCAGGCACGCAGCGCGCTCATTTCGACCACGGTCACGGTCCGCACGCAAGTCGCCAAAGACATCGTCAGCCTGCATCTGGCTATCCCGGCGGACCGCGCGGTCGAATTCACAGCCGGCGCGCACATCGACGTGCACACGCCGAGCGGCGCGGTCCGCCAGTATTCGCTGGTCAATGCGCCCGGCGAGCGGCAGCAGTTGATCATCGGTGTCAAGAACGAGCCGCAGTCGCGCGGCGGCTCGCGCTCGATTCACGAACAGCTGCACGTCGGCGATCGCGTCACCGTTTCCGTGCCGAGAAACCATTTCGCGCTGTCCGGCGCCCGCGGCGCGCTGCTGATCGCGGGCGGCATCGGCATCACGCCGATTGTCGCGATGGCACAGCAGATGTCGGCACAGGCGCGTCCCTGCGAGCTGCACTACTTCGCACGCAGTGCTGCGCATGTGGCATTCCGCGACCGTCTCGACGCGCTACCAGACGTGCGTCTGCACCTGGGTCTCGACGCCAGCCTGACGCAGCGCATCGTCGAGCAGATCGTCGGCACGCTTACCACCGGCAGCGACCTGTACGTATGCGGCCCGCAACCGCTGATCGACTGCGTGCGCGCGTGCGCCGATGCATTGCAGGTCGACCCGTCGCGCGTGCATGCCGAAGTGTTCAGCAACGCGGCCGTCGACTCATCGCGCGACCACGCATTCCGTGTGCGCCTGCGCAACAGCGGCAGCGAGCTGACCGTGCCGGCCGGCGTCAGCCTCGCCGCGGTGCTCAACGCAGCTGGCCACACCGTCGACACGTCATGCGAGCAAGGGGTCTGCGGAACCTGCCGCATCGGCGTGGTGGACGGCACGCCGGAACATCGCGACGTCTATCTGACGCTCGCGGAACAAGCCAGCGGCCGCTGCATGATGCCGTGCGTGTCGCGCAGCCGCTCCGAGCTGCTGGTGCTGGACCTGTGAGAAAACCGACATGATCAAACTCTACGACTACGAGCTGTCCGGCAACTGCTACAAGCTGCGGCTCTTTCTGAACATACTGGGCATCGGTTACGAACGGCGCGGCGTCGAATTCTATCCACGCAAAGAGCACAAGGAAGACGCCTTCCTCGCGCTCAATCCGCTCGGCCAGCTGCCGGTGCTCGACGACGACGGCTACGTGCTGCGCGACGCGCAGGCGATCCTCAGCTACCTCGCCGCGCGCTACGACATCAGCGGCAAGTGGTATCCGGTCGACGACCCGCACGTGCTCGGCGAGGTCAACATGTGGCTGGCGTTCGCCGACGGAATGACGGCTACGTCGTCGGCAGCACGGCTGCACGAACTGCTGCGCTACGAACTGGATGCAGACAGGGCACGCAGCGGCGCACATGCGCTGTTTCGCGTGCTCGACGAGCACCTGTGGTTTTCCGAACAGCGTGGCAGCGGCTGGGTGTGCAGCCCCACACATCCGACTATCGCCGACCTCGCGTGCTTTCCGTACGTGATGCTGTCCGACGAAGGCGGTATCCCGCTGATCGACTACCCGGCCATTCGCCGCTGGACGGATAACGTCAAGCGCATCCCCGGTTTCACTGTGATGTCGGGCATTTTTGAAACGGCTGGCCATTGACAGCCTTCCCCATAACAATGTTTGAGCCGAGCCGCTACGGAGAAAATCACCATGCCTGCTCCCCGTTTTCATCCTGCAGATTCAACCAGTCCCGCTGATCAACTGCTGCCGGCCGGCAGACTGGCCTTGCTGGGCTTTCAGCACGTGCTCGTCATGTACGCGGCAGCGGTCGCCGTGCCGCTGATCATCGGCGGTGCGCTGCAATTGCCGAAAGAACAGATCGCCTATCTGATCAGCGCCGACCTGTTCGTATCCGGCCTCGTGACCCTCGTGCAGACGATCGGTGTGCGCTGGTTCGGCGTACGGCTGCCGATCATGATGGGCGTTTCATTCACCGGTATCGGCACGATGGTGGCGATTGCAGCCAAACCCGGCATGGGACTGCCCGGCGTATTCGGCGCGATGCTGCTGGCCGGCCTGATCGTCATCGCGCTGGCGCCGCTGATCGCGCGCATGCTGCGGCTATTTCCCGCGGTCGTGGTCGGCACCATCCTGCTGGCGATTGCGGTATCGCTGATGCAGGTCAGCGTCACGTGGGCCGCGGGTGGCTTCGGCGCCACCGACTTCGGCAATCCGCTGTACATCGGCATTGCATTCGTCGTGATGCTGTTCGTCGTGCTGATGTCCAAACATACGCGTGGCTTCGTCAACAACATCGTCGTACTGCTGGCAATTCTGTTCGGCATCGCCGTCAGCTCGATGCTCGGCAAAACCGACTTCACAGCCGTGGCCAGCGCGCCATGGTTCGGCATCGTGCTGCCATTCCATTTCGGTGCGTTCCGCTTCGATTCGTGGTCCGTTGTCAGCATGACGATCGTGATGCTGGTCAACGTGATCGAAACCGCCGGCGTATTCATGGCCGTCAGCCGCATGACGAACAGGAAAATCGGCCACGCCGATCTGGTGCGAGGCTTCCGCGCCGACGGCCTGGGCGCGGTGTTGGGCGCGGTCTTCAACATCTTTCCGTACTCGTCGTACTCGGAAAACGTTGGACTGCTGGAAGTGACCGGTGTGCGCAGCCGCTGGGTATGCGCGACCGGCGGCGCATTTCTGGTGCTGCTGGCGCTGGTGCCGAAACTGTCGGCAGCGGTGGCGTCGGTCCCGGTGTTCGTGCTTGGCGGCGTGGGCATGATCATGTTCGGCATGATCGGGGTGACCGGCATCAAGATGCTTAGCCGGGTCGATTTCGTCAATCAGCCGCTGAACGGCTTCACTGTCGCGATCAGCATCGGCATCGGCCTGACGCCGGCCTTCGCGCCGCATTTCTTCGACCGCTTTCCGGCCGAACTGGCGCCGCTGCTGCAAAGTGGCATCGTGCTGGCCGCGATTTGCGCGGTATCGCTGAATCTGCTGTTCAACGGCCTGTCGCGCGACAGCAGGCACCAGTTCGACGCCGACGCCGAAACAGCCTGATCCGCCCGCGCGCCCCCTTGGTTGCGCGTCGCGCCGCTTTTGCCGCCCTGGCTGGCAAGCGGCGCGAGTTCTTTTAAAATTGGCCCCACCATACGAAGTCGACAACTCCAAGGGGCAATTCGTGGGCAAAAAAGGCGCGACACAGATAACGTCGATGAAAGACGTGGCGCAGCTTGCAGGCGTCTCGGCCATGACGGTTTCCCGCGCGATGCGCAATCCCGACAGCGTATCGCCGGCGGTGCTGAAAAGCGTGCAGCGCGCGATCGAGAAGAGCGGCTACGTGCCCAACCGCGTGGCGGGCAATCTGTCGTCGAACCGCACGTCGGTGGTCGCGCTGATCATTCCGAGCCTGCGCAATGCGCTGTACGCGGAAACGATCAAGGGCATTTCGGACGTGCTGTCGCGCAACAACCTGCACCTGATGATTTCGGACAGCGGGCTCGATCTGCAGGAAGAAGAAAAGCTGGTCGCCGAATACGTGGCGCAACGGGTGTGCGGCATCATTCTGCATAACACGAAGCACACGCAGCGTACCGTCGACATGCTGCGCAAGAGCGCGACCGCCTGCGTCGAAACCGGCAACCTGACGTCGACGCCGATCGACATGGTGGTCAGCTATTCGAACCACGCAGCAGGCAAGGCGATGGCCGAGCATCTGCTGGGCCTCGGCTACCGCAGGTTTGCGTTCGCAAGCCTGCCGGTGGCGAGCAGCGAACGGCTCAGGCAGCGCCGCAACGGCTTTCTGGCGGGGCTGCGCAAGGCCGGTATCGAACTCGACCCGGCGCTGTTGCTCGAAGTGGATGCAGGCCTCAATAGCGGCGCACAGGCGCTCGCCGAAGTGCTGACACGCGCGCCACGCACGCAGGCGGTGTTTTTCGCCGGCGACGTGTTGGCTGCCGGTGCGATTTTCGAATGCCAGCGGCGCGGGCTCGACGTGCCCAAACGCATCGCGATCGCCGCATCGGACGATAACGACCTGATGCAGAACATGGTGCCGCCGATCACGACAGTCGCGTTTCCGCGCTACGAAATCGGTGTGCACAGTGCCGAGATGATCGTCGCGCGCAGCGCGGGGGAAGTAGTCGCCACGCCACGCGTCGATCTGGGTTTCAGCGTAATCCAGCGTGGCAGCACGTGATGCCGCTCAGCGCTTGCCAGCCCCCTCCTCCATCGCCTTGAGCGCCGCGACAAGCGCATAGCGCGATTGCTCGACCGCCTGCCCCGGCTCCGCGCAACGTGTGCTGTAGTACAGGTCGCGCCCAAGGCTCACGATGTCCGGGTTACAGCCGGCGGTGCAATCGGCAAGCTCGATCGCCCGCGGCAACACTTCATCGGCGGCCATCGTTTCGTTCACCAGATGCAACTCGCGCGCCTCAGCGGCGCTTAGCAGGCGCGCACGGTAGATCAGGTCGAACAGCACCTTCTTCGGCAGACTGTCCTTGACGATCGCGAGCGCGAGAAACGGAAAAAGCCCATGCGCGATCTCCGGCAAGCCGAGTGTGGCGGAGTGGCTTGCCACTGCGAGGTCGCAGGCGGCCACGAGGCTGAAGCCGCCGGCGTGCGCATCGCCGTTGATCGCCGCGACAAGTGGCTTGCCCAAACGACACATGGCGCGCTCCATGTCGGCAAACGCGCGCGCGAAACCGAGACGTCCTTCGCTGGTGGCGCCCGCGCTCAGGAAGTCGCCGCCCCGGCAAAACACGTCCCCTTGCCCGGTCAGTACGCAACCCGTAATGGAACGATCGGCGCGCGCGGCTTCGAGAATGCGCGCGGCCTGTTCGGCCATCGTCTGCGTTACCCGGTTTTCCCGTTCCGGGCGCTTCATGACCAGAATCTGCACACGACCCTGCATCCGCGTGTCGATCGTGCCTGCCGCAACTTCGCTCATTCACATGCTCTCCTGACGGGTAACTTCAACGGCTGGCTTCGCCGACGCGCGCCGATCCCTCGCGCGGCGCGGCCGAACGCTGGTAGTAACGGCTCAGCACAGCCAGAATCGACAACGCAATGCATCCGTAAACGGCGATCAGCTGCATGCCGCCGGCGGTGCTGCCGGTCGCATCCTTGATCGCGCCGATCACGAACGGCGCGGCGAAACCGGACAGATTGCCGAGCGAGTTGATCACGGCAAAACCCACGGCTGCCATCGCCGGGCCGAGCAGACCGGGCACCAGCGCCCAGAAGATCGGCAACGCTGCATAGACGCCGAAAGCAGCGACGCACAACAGCGCAAGTTCAACCGGCGGAGATGGCGCCAGCGTGGAGCCGCCAAGCCCGATCACCGCCAGCGCGATCGGCAACAACTGATGAAAGCGCCGTTCGTTGCGCCGGTCCGAACGCTTGCCCCACCACATCATGCCGAAGCCACCCACCGCAAATGGAATCGCCGCGACGAAACCGGTCTGCAGCAGGCTCAGATGGAAGCCTTTGACGATCTGCGGCAAGAAGAAGCTCAAGCCGAAATTGAACGCAACCAGCCCGAAATACGCGGCCGCGAGCAGCAGCACCATCGGTCGTTTAATGATGTTCCAGAAGCCGTGTTCGCTGACCGGCACGCGCTGTTGCCGTTCCAGTTCGATGGTGCGCGACAGCCACTGGCGTTCGTCATGGTCGAGCCATTCCGCCTGTGCCGGGCTGTCGCGCAGCACCTTCAGCACCACCACCGCAAGCAGCAGCGAAGGAATCGCTTCGACGATAAACATCAGCTGCCAGCCCTTCAGTCCCATCACGCCGTCGATGCCGAGCAGCCAGCCCGACACCGGGCCGCCCACCACGCTGGCAAACGGCATCGCCGCCATAAACGCACCGACCACCCGGCCCCGATACGAAGCCGGCACCCAGTAGGTGAGGAACAGGATGATGCCGGGGAAGAAACCGGCTTCCGCGATACCCAGCAAAATCCGCACCGCGTAATAGCTGCGCTCGCCGACCACGAACGCGGTCGCCGCCGAAATCACGCCCCATGTCAGCATGATTCGCGCAATCCAGCGACGCGCACCGTAGCGTTCGAGCGCGAGATTCGAGGGCACTTCGAAGAAAAAATAGCCGATGAAAAACAAGCCCGCGCCGAGGCCGAACACCGTGTACGAGAAGCCGAGATCCTGACTCATCGTCAACGCTGCAAAGCCGACGTTGACGCGGTCCATGAACGAAACGACGAAACACACCACCAGCAGAGGCACAAATCGGCGTAACACCTTGCGCATCGTGCGCGATTCGACATCGTCCATGGCGCTCCCAGCTATGCGTGATCGGTGACGACCGTTATAGGGGGCCACGCGCGCCGCCGAGAATCCGTGAAAACCCTTCGACGCCCTGCCGCATGCGACCGACGTTCCCGCAAACCCTTGTGTAGCAGGCGTTGGCATCGCATAGACAGAAAAGTTATCGATAACATTTTTTCCGTGAAGCCTTGCGCCGCGGCCGATGTTATCGATATCATGAATTATCGCTCGATCTTATCCGGAGGACGTTTTGAGCCGCTCTGCCCAATTCCGTGAATTGCTGAAGTCTCCGCCATTCGTCTGCCTTGGCGCGCACGATGCAGTCACCGCAATGCTCGCCGAACAGGCGGGTGCGAAAGCGATCTATGTCAGCGGATTTGCCGCTTCAGCGATCGTCGCGGGGCAGCCGGACGTCGGCCTGCTCACGCAGACCGAGATGTTCGAACACATCCGGCGCATCTGTCGCGTCACGAAAGTGCCGGTATTTGCCGATGCGGATACGGGCTACGGCGGCGTGCTCGATGCCCAGCGCACAATCCGGCTGTGGGAAGAAGCGGGCGCGTCGGTGCTGCATCTCGAAGACCAGGCGGTGCCGAAGAAATGCGGCCACTTCGCCGGCAAGCAACTGGTGTCGAAAGAAGAGATGCAACAGAAGCTCGCGGCCATGCTGGCCGCGCGCAGCGACCCCGATTTCTTTATCGTCGCGCGGACCGACGCGATTGCGGTAACCGGACTCAACGACGCGATCGAACGCCTCGAAGCCTATGCGGCCGTCGGCGCCGACGGGCTGTATGCGGACGCGCCGGAAAGCGTCGACCAGATGCGCGAGCTCGTGCGCCGCCTCAAGCCGCTCGGCAAGCCGATTCTGTTCAACATGGCGCGCTCGGGCAAAAGCCCGTACCTGTCGCTGAAGGAAGTCTACGAATTGGGCTTCGACTACGCACTGTGTCCGATCGAACCGATGTTCGCAATGCACAAGGCGGTCAAGGAGATGATGGAGATCTTCATGCGCGAAGGCTCCACCAATGCGGTTGCCGATCGGCTCACTTCATTTGAAGACTTCAACCGGTTCGTCGGTCTGGATGCCGCGGTCGAACAGGAGCGGCGCTATACGCGCTAGGCGCGCGGCGCGCGCGGCACAGCGCGGCTCACCGCAAAGTTCGGAGCCCGCGCGCAACGGATGCGCGGACCTTCGTCCGCAGCCACGAAGCTTCATCACGATTGCGATTGCGCATCGATCGGCCGCACGCCGCGCCACTCGGGCGACTGCGCCAACCGCTGCTGCAATTGCGCCAGCGTCGCCGCACGCACCACCTCCGCGGCCGCTGAAAGCGGCACACCAGCGGGCAGACAAAACGACAACTCCCGCTGCAACAGCGCGTCGTTCAGCACGCGTGCCGAAATCCTGCGATGCGCGATGTCCTCAGCCAGCGCGCTCGACGGCAAAGCCGTGACGCCGACACCTGCCGCCGCAAGCCGTATCAGTAAATCGGTCGAGCCAACTTCGGCGGCGAGCCGGTAACGCAGATGTGCGGCCCGCAGCGCCGCTTCGATACGGCTGCGAATCGTGCCCGGCGGGCTCGGCGGCTACGGACAGACCACAAGGCAGGCCATAAAACAGGCGATAAGTTTGCCTTATCGACCAATCTAGATTCCGTATTTTTGCATATCGCTGTGCCTCCCTATACTCCCCGGAACACAAAAACCGCGGAGCCGATGCAACCCGCACGGCACGCGCTATCTCGCGCCGCGTGGGGCGCACCAGGAGACAACACATGACGTCCCTTTCGGGATCCTTCCAGCTCAGCGATGCGCAAGAAGCGGTATGCCGCAAGGTCGTCGCGCGTCTTACGCCGGTGCTGTTCCTCAGCTACCTGTTCTGCTCGATGGACCGCTTCAACATTTCGTTCGCGCAACTGCAGCTGCATGAAGCGCTGAAGTTCTCCGATTCGATCTACGGACTGGGCGCGAGCCTGTTCTTCGTCACCTACGTGCTGTTCGAAGTGCCCGCCAGCATGCTGCTCAAGCGCTACGGCGCGCGGCGCCTGTTCTGCACGATCATGGCCGGCTGGGGCGTGTGCTCGGCGGCGATGCTGTTCGTCCGTACGCCGCACGAGTTCTACGCGGCGCGGCTGCTGCTCGGCGCGCTCGAAGCAGGCTTCTATCCGGGCGTCATCTACTACCTGAGCAGCTGGCTGCCGCAGGCGCATCGCAGCAAGGCGATTGCCATCTTCGCGTCGGGCATCGTGATCGCGGGCGTGGTGGTCGGACCGCTGTCGGGCTGGATCCTGACGGCATTCGACGGCGCGCACGGGCTCGCCGGATGGCAGTGGCTGTTCCTGCTCGAGGGCATGCCGAGCGTCGTGATGGCGCTCGCCTGCGCGGTACGCCTGTCGGATAACCCGCGAAGCGCAGCATGGCTGACGCGCGAAGAAATCACGACGCTCGAAGCCTGCCTCGCGGCCGATCGCGCCAGCACCAGCATCCGGCTCGGCGGCGAATCGGTCGGCTCGCTGCTGCGCGAGCCCAAGGTGTATCTGTTCGCGCTGGTGTTCTTCTGCGCGACCTCGGGCATCTACGCGCTCAACTTCTGGGTGCCGAGCATCATCAAGGGCTTCGGCATGAAAGACCCGCTGCACATCGGCCTGTATTCGGTGATTCCGTGGGGCAGCGCCGCCATCGCGACGGTGCTGATCGCGCGTCACTCGGACCGCAGCGGCGAGCGCCGCTGGCACTTCGCCGGCACCGCGTTCGCCGGCGCCTGCGGACTCGCGCTGTCCGCGCTGCCCAATACGCCGATGTGGCTGGCGCTCGGCTTTCTCAGTGTCGGCGCAATCGGCGTATCGGCCACGCTGCCGGTGTTCTGGTCGATGCCGAGCGCCGCGATCGCGCCGGCGCTGGTCGCCGGCGGGCTGGCATTCATCAACAGCCTGGGCGCGAGCTCGGGCATCGTCGCACCCTACGCGATCGGCCTGATGAAGGAAGCGACCGGCTCGCTGACGTCCGGCCTGTATCTGCTCGCCGCGGTGCTGTGCGCGGGCGGCCTCGTGCTGCTCGCGATCGTGCCGCGCCGCCCGGCGCCGCGCGTGCAGCTCGGCCACGCGGATACGCCGGTCGCCGCGAACCCGGGCCCGGCCGATCGCTAACGCGCCATTCAATACGGAGTCACCCACATGCATTCGCTGCCGAACGATCTCGACCGCCCGCTCGAGGGCGTCAAGGTGCTCGAACTGTCGCAGATCATGGCCGGCCCGACCTGCGGACTGATGCTCGCCGACCTCGGCGCCGACGTGATCAAGGTCGAGCGCTATCCGCAAGGCGACGACGCGCGCCGCTACCGCCGCGCCGGCGACAGCGGGCTGCCGCCGTCGTTCATGATCCTGAACCGCGGCAAGCGTTCGATCGCACTGGACGTCAAGCATCCCGACGGCCGCGCGGCCTTGCTGCGGCTGGTCGCACGCAGCGACATCCTGACCGAAAACTTCCGCATGGGCGTGATGGAAAGGCTCGGTCTCGACTACGAGACGCTGCGCGCAGTCAATCCGGCGCTCGTCTATTGCTCGATCACCGGTTACGGCCGCACCGGACCGCTCGCATCGCGCGGCGGTTTCGACCTGATCCTGCAGGCGTTCAGCGGCCTCATCAGCGTGACCGGCGAGGAAGACGGCGACCCGGTGAAGCCCGGCGTGTCGATCGCCGACGTCAATGCCGGGATTCTCGCTGCGTTCGGTTCGCTGGCGGCCTACACGCGGCGGCTGCGCACCGGGCGCGGGCAACGCGTCGACACGTCGCTGCTGCAGGCGTCGATGCAGCAGATGTACTGGCATGCGGCGTCGTACTTCTCGCGCGGCATCGTGCCGAAGCCGGCCGGCACCGCGCACCCGCTGATCGCGCCGTATCAGGTCTATCAGTGCAGCGACGGCGGTCTGGCGATCGGCGGCGCGAACGAGACGAACTGGCAACGCGTCGCACAGGTGCTCGGTCATCCCGAATGGCTCGAAGACGCGCGTTTCAATACGCCCGACATCCGGCTTGCAAATCGCCGCGAGCTGGCCACGCTGATCAACGCGGTGCTCGCCGGCGACACGCGCGCGGCATGGACGGCACGCTTCGAGGCCGCCCAGGTGCCGTGCGGTCCGGTGCAAACCGTCGGCGAAGCGCTCGATCACGAACAGAACCGCGCGGTGCGCATGGTGGTCGACGTGCCGGCGCCCGAAGGCGGTACCATGCGCGCGCTCGGCCTGCCGGTGCTGTTCGACGGTACGTCGACGCTGGCCGATACGCCGGCGCCGCGCGTCGGCCAAAATACGGCGGAAGTGCTGCGCGAATTCGGCTTTATGCAAGCCGAAATCGATTCGTTGCTCGACTCGGGCGCAGCGCACCAGAGCGTGGCGGACGGCATCGCCGCCGACGCCGCCCATTGACCGCAACCTTCTTCACATGGAAAGCCAGATGACAGCAAGCGACGATGCGATCCTGATCGAAGTGGATGACGGCGTCGCACGTGTGACGCTGAATCGCCACGCACGGCGCAACGCACTGACGTTCGCGCTATGGAACCGCCTGGGCGACACGTTCGACGCACTGGGCGAGCGCCGCGACGTCCGCGCGATCGTACTGACCGGCAACGGCACCAGCTTTTGCGCCGGCGCGGACATCTCCGAGTTCGGCACGGTACGCGCGGACGCCGCGCAGGCGCTCGCATACGAGCATGCGTACGAAGGCTGCTGCAACCGCATCGCCGCCACGCCGAAGCCGACGATCGCCGCGGTCAACGGCTTTTGCATGGGCGGCGGCTGCAACGTCGCGATGTCGTGCGACTTCCGCTTCGCCGTGCCGGCTGCCCGCTTCGGCATTCCCGCTGCGCGGCTGTCGATCGTGTACGGCGTGGCGGGCACGCGCCGGCTGCTGTCGCTGGTCGGGCTGGCGAACGCCAAGCGCATTCTGTACTCCGCTGAAACCTTCAATGCGACGCGCGCGTTGCAGATCGGCTTCATCGACGAAATCGCCGACGACGCACTCGCTGCTGCGCTCGGCTTCGCCCGGCAGCTCAAGGATTGCGCGCCGCTGACGATCTCCGGCTCGAAGACGATGCTCGATGCGCTGGCATCCGGGCCGGGCACGCTGCGCGACGAGGTCGTCGAAAAACTGCTGGAAGAGGCCGCGCAAAGCTACGACTACCGCGAAGGCCGCGCCGCCTTCGCGGAACGGCGCGCGCCGCGCTTTCGCGGCGAATAGCGAATTACACAAGGCACGCAACTACGCTAAGCAAAGGAAGCTTTCGACATGCCCGGTTATCAGTTTCAGTCTCCCAACAAGCTGATCGTCGAAGCAGGCGCGGCAGCGCGCATCGGCGATATCGCAGCCTCGCTGCAGGCGGATTCGGTGCTGCAGGTTTCGGATCGCGGCGTCGCGCGCGCGGGCCTGCTGGAACGTCCGTTGCAGCATCTGCGCGAACGGGGCATTGCGGTCGAGCTGTTCGACGACGTCGAAGCGGATCCTTCGGCCGCCACCGTCGAAGCCGCCGCGGCTCGGGCCCGCGCATGCCACGCGGATTGCGTGATCGCGATCGGCGGCGGCAGCCCGATGGACGTCGCCAAGCTCGCGGCGCTGCTGGCCAACGGCGACACCGCGCTCGATGCGATCTACGGCGTCGGCAACGCGCGCGGCACGCGGCTGCCGCTCGTGCTGGTGCCGACCACCGCGGGCACCGGCTCAGAGGTCACGCCGATCTCGATCGTCACGACCGGTGCGGGCGAAAAGAAAGGTGTGGTCTCCGAGATCCTGCTGCCGGACATCGCCGTGCTCGACGCCGAGTTGACGCTCGGCCTGCCGGCGCACGTCAGCGCGGCCACCGGCATCGACGCGATGGTGCACGCGATCGAAGCCTATACCAGCAAGCGGCTGAAGAATCCGATCTCGGACTGCCTCGCGCGCGAAGCGCTGCGGCTCATCGGCGCGAACCTCGCGCGCGTCTGCGAGAACGGCGCGGACGTGGCCGCCCGCGAAGCGATGCTGGTCGGCGCGAACCTCGCCGGCATGGCGTTCGCCAATGCGCCGGTGGCGGCCGTGCATGCGCTCGCTTATCCGGTCGGCGCGCGCTTTCATGTGCCGCACGGTCTGTCGAACTCGCTGGTGCTGCCGGCTGTGATGCGCTTCAACCTGTCGCACGCCGCGCCGCTTTATGCGGAGCTTGCGCCGCTGCTGCTGCCGTCGATCGCCGGCAGCGAGCAGGCGCGCGCCGAAGCGCTGATCGGTTGGCTCAGCGATGCGGCGGCGCGCCTCGGTCTGCCGGTGCGGCTTGCGCAGGTCGGCATCGGCGCCGACGATCTGCCGCAGCTCGCCCATGACGCGATGCTGCAAACCCGTCTGCTGATGAACAACCCGCGTGAGGTCAGCTACGACGATGCGCTCGCGATCTACCGGGAGGTTGCATGAGCAACGAACGCGAAGCGCGCCGGCAACGCGCCGACTTCACGGCATGGCGTACCATTACGACGCGCTGGTCGGACAACGACATCTATGGACATGTGAACAACGTCGTGTACTACTCGTACTTCGACACGGCTGTCAATGTCTGGCTGATCGAAGCGGACCTGCTTGCGCTTGCCGGCAGCGAACCCGCCGCGACGGAGCCGATTGGCCTCGTGGTCGAAACCCAGTGCCGCTATTTCGCGCCGCTTGCCTTTCCGGACGAGGTAAGTGTCGGCATCCGCGTCGCGCACATCGGCACCAGCAGCGTCAAATATGAGCTGGCCGTGTTCCGCAACGACGATCAGGCTGCGGCGGCGCAAGGACATTTCGTGCACGTCTACGTCGATCGCACCACGCGCCGCCCGGCAGCGCTGCGCCCCGAGTGGCGACAGCGCCTCGCGCAGCTGCAGACTGAACCGCAAACCTTTTGACCCCGTCATCCGCCTCTCAACACAGGAATAGCGATGAATCTCGAACTGAACGGCAAGACCGCATTGATCACCGGCGCTTCGCGCGGCATCGGCCTTGCCTGCGCCCGCGCACTGGCCAACGAGGGCTGTGCCGTGCACCTGGTGTCGTCGAACGCACAGGCGCTCGACGCCGCGCGCAGCGAACTCGCCGCGCAATCGGCCGTGCCGGTACGTGCGACGTCAGCGGATCTGGCCGATCCGCAGGCGCGCGCGGCTTTGCTTGAGGCCGCTGGTCCGATCGACATCCTCGTCAATAACGCCGGCTCGATCCCGGGCGGCGGATTGCAGGAAGTGGACGAGGCAGTGTGGCGCGCGAGCTGGGAACTCAAGCTGTTCGGCTATATCGACCTCGCGAAACGCCTGCTGCCGGCCATGATGGAACGCGGCAGCGGCGTGATCGTCAACATCATCGGCATTGCGGCGGCGATGCCGCGCCAGGATTATATTTTTGGCGCCACCGCCAATGCGGCGCTGAGTGCGTTCACCCAGGCAGTAGGCGTGCACGCCACCACGCGCGGCGTGCGCGTGGTCGGCGTCAACCCTGGACCGTGCGCAACCGAACGGCTCGAAAAACTGTTCAGGGCCCGCGCGGAGGCGAAATTCGGCGACGCGACGCGCTGGAAAGAGCTGCTCAGCAATCTGCCTTTCGGGCGCCCATCCGAACCCGAAGAAATGGCCGATCTCGTCGCGTTTCTCGCGTCGCAGCGTGCGTCGTATCTGAGCGGCGTGGTGATCGATGCGGATGGCGGTGCGATCTATCGCTAAAGCCGGTGCGCGCTGCAGCGCGCACCGGCCGGCATGACGTCACGCGGCCATCGCGGCTGTCAGGCGAACCATCCTTCGACCCGACCGTACAGGTCGATAAACCGCGCGTAGCGGCCGGCGACGCGCTCGTCAGCCGGCGCCGCAACCCGCGCGGCCGCCGGCGCAAGCGCGGCGAGTTGGTCCATCCGCCAATGCCCGCATGCCACCGCACCGAGCATCGCAGCGCCCCGCGCGGCGGCATTCGGGCAATCGACCGCGTGCAGCTCGACATCCAATGCATCGGCCAGCAGTTGCCGCCAGCGCGCATCCACCGATCCGCCACCCGCTAGCCGCAACGTGTCGACCTGCGCGCCGCTGTCGCGGATTGCATCGAGCCCTGCGCGCAGCGAAAAGGCGACGCCTTCGAACGCCGCGCGCATCAGCGCGCCGCGCGTCGCGCCCAGTGCGAGCCCCAGCCAGCCGCCCCGTGCCGCCGGGTTGAGCCACGGAGTGCGCTCGCCGGTCAGATAAGGCAGAAACGTCACGCCGCTCGCATCGGTGGCCGGATCGAATGCCTCGCGATACGCGTCGGCCCACTCATACGACAGCAAGCCGCGCGCGGTTTCCAACGCGACACCAACGTTCTGCATCGCCGCCATCCGATACCAGTGGTCGCTTGCCGCGCGATAACGATGCAGCCCTCGTGCGGGCTGCGGCGCGTCGCTCGACAGCACGACGATCTGACCACCGGTACCGGTTGTCAGTAGCGCGTCGCCGTCATGCGCGAGCCCGCTTCCCAGCGCAGCGCACGGCGTATCGGCCGCACCGACCGCCAGCACGATGCCGGCCCGCAAGCCGAGAGCGCGCGCCGCGTCGGCGGATAACGCACCGCCGGGTGCGAACGAAGGCTCGAGCGGCGCAAACCAGTGTCGCGGCAAGCCGAGGCGCTCCAGCAACGCGACGTCCCATACGCCCGCAGGATCGGCCAACGCCGTCGCACAGGCATCGGACGCGTCGGTCACAATCGCGCCGCCAAGCGTGACGCGCAGCCAGTCTTTAGGTTGTAGCGCCCAGCGCGCGGCTTGCACTGTCGCGGGCTCATGTCGCGTGACCCAGCGCAACAACGGGCCCGCCATGCCGGGCGCCACCGGATTCGGCTGCGGGGCCGGCCACGCATCGAGCATGGCCAGCGCGCGCGTGTCGGGCCACAGCATCGCCGGCCGCACGGCTTGACCTTGCGCATCGGCCAGCACCACGCCGTGCATCTGCCCGGAAAAACCGATCGCCCGCACCGCTTTACGTTGATCCGCAGGCAAGCGCGCCGCCGCTTCGCACAGCGCGCGCCACCAGTTCTGCGGAGCCGTTTCGGCCCAACCGGGATGCGGCGTTTCGATTGCATATGCTGCGCTCGACATCGCGGTCTCGCGACCGTCTTGGTCGATGATGGCCAGTTTCAGCGAGGCAGTGCCGAGGTCGATGCCGAGAAAGGACATAAGAGAAAAACCGGATCTGATTCTGCGTTGATTGGTATGGACGCGCGGGTTAACCCCGACCGACGCCTTGACGCCTGCGATTCGCAAGATGTGCCGTGCGCGATACACATCATATCGAACGGGATACGGCCCCGGTGGCGCGCGTTGGCTACTGCTGGCTACGGGCCACGGGTTGCCGCGCGCCCTCCTCGCACGCTGGGCCTGCGCGGCTTGCACCGCACGCGCCAAAGCAGCGCCTGGCACGCGCACGGCGCGCTGCCTCGCGTGATGGCGCCGCGCATATCAGCCGCGCAAAGCCCGGCATAGCCGCCAGCGGTCTTGTTGCGGTTTTTCGTCGCGCATACCGTAAAGAACATTTTCCAAACAAGATCTGGAGAGAGACACCATGCACACCAACACGGTTCATCCGTGCGACGCGCGGCTGCCCGCCGGCCAGCTGCTGACGCTCGGCATTCAACACGTCCTCGTCATGTATGCCGGCGCGGTTGCCGTGCCGTTGATCATCGGCAGCGCGCTCAATCTGCCGAAAGACCAGATCGCGTTTCTGATCAGCGCCGATCTGTTTTCCTGCGGTATCGCCACTCTGGTTCAAACACTCGGCCTGTGGATCTTCGGCATCCGCTTGCCGGTCATCATGGGCTGCACGTTCGCAGCCGTCAGCCCGATGATCGCGATCGGCACCAATCCCAATCTCGGCATTCTCGATATCTTCGGCTCGACGATCGCGGCCGGCGTGATCGGCATCGTGTTCGCGCCGGCGATCGGCAAGCTGTTGCGCTTCTTTCCGCCGGTAGTGGTCGGCGTTGTTATCTCGGTAATCGGACTATCGCTTATGGAGGTTGGCATCAATTGGGCCGCCGGCGGGGTCGGCAATCCGGATTACGGCAATCCGGTTTATCTCGGCCTGTCGCTCGTGGTGCTGACGCTGATCCTGCTGATCAACAAATTCGGCAAAGGCTTTGTTGCAAACATCTCGGTGCTGCTTGGCATCGTTGCGGGCTTCGTGATTGCCGCGCTGCTCGGCCGCGTCGACATGGACGGCGTGACGAGCGCACCGTGGGTCGGCTTCGTGATGCCGTTTCATTTCGGGCTGCCGCACTTCGATCCGCTGTCGATCGCCACCATGGTCACCGTGATGTTCGTCACATTCATCGAATCGACCGGTATGTTTCTCGCCGTCGGCGATATGGTCGAGCGGCCGGTCGATCAGAAAACGCTGGTGCGCGGACTGCGCGTCGACGGGCTCGGTACGCTGATCGGTGGCATCTTCAACTCGTTCCCGCATACGTCGTTTTCGCAGAACGTCGGACTGATCGGCGTGACCGGCGTGAAGAGCCGCTATGTATGCGCGACCG
>DATLOW010000329.1:0-2695 GCA_035536055.1 Paraburkholderia sp.
GCCGCGACGCTTGCCGCGATGCTCGAGCATTTCGCGTTGCTCGAGCCGGTATTCGACGCGATGCCCGACGTCGTGTTCTTCGTGAAGGACGATGCGGCACGCTACGCGCTGGTCAACCGCACGCTGGCCTCGCGCTGCGGCTACAAGGAAAAGGAAGGGCTGCTCGGCAAGACCGCCGAAGACGTGTTTCCGCGCCGTTTCGGCCGTGTCTATACCGCGCAGGATCAGGCGATCATCCACGTCGGCAGCCAGATGCTCGACCAGCTCGAACTGCATCTGTATCCGGGCCGCCAGCCAGGCTGGTGCCTGACGACCAAGCAGCCGCTGCGCGATCCGGCGGGGCGCGTGGTTGGGCTGGCCGGCATCTCGCGCGACCTGAAGGCCGATGAGAGCAGCCATCCGGCGTACAGCCGGCTGGCGGTAGTGGTGCAGTACATCCAGCAGAACTACGTGCAGCCGCTAAACCTGAAGCAGCTCGCGGCGATGGCCGACATGTCGGTCGCGCAGCTCGAACGATATTTCCACAAGGTGTTCCAGCTGACGCCGCGTCAGGTGCTGCTGAAAACCCGGCTCGATGCGGCAACCAGCCTGCTGGTCTCGCACGACAAGGTGACCGACGTCGCAGCGCTGTGCGGCTATACCGATCACAGTGCCTTTACGCGGCAATTCAAGGCGACGGTCGGCGTAACGCCCACCGAATACCGGATGCTGCTGCTCGGCAACAGCCGCACGCGCGCGGCCGCATGAAACACCGCTGCGTGTGCCGATGAGTCCGCGCGGTCCGGTGTTGCGCTATTACGTGTACGTGGTGGCGCTCGACGATACGGTATGGAACGAGCCGCGCTTCAGGCGCGCGAATCCGGCGTATCGATTCGACAAGCCCTGCGTCTATGTGGGGATGACCGGTCTCGACCCGGACCTGCGTTTCGATCGGCACAAGGCCGGCATTCAGGCGAACCGCTTCGTGCGCGACTATGGCCTGCGGCTAATGCCGGAACTGTATGAGGTTTTCAATCCGCTGCCGTACGATGGCGCGCGCGATATGGAAGTGGAACTGGCGATCGGCCTGCGCGAATCGGGCTACGCGGTGTGGCAGGCCTGACCCGCGCGACATTCGATCGGGCCGTGTGCATCAATCAGGTGAACGCGCTTGAGTGCTCGAGTGCGCCCAAAGCGGGTTTGCGACTCTGATTGAAAGCGTTCTATGACGCCCGCTCGCATCGGTTCGTCCTCAACGCACGCCGAGCCCGCGCAGAATCGCGTTGCCGTGTTCGGTCAGACGAATGCGCGGCGTGCCGGCCTCCGCGCCGATGGTTTCCACCAGTCCCGCTTCCTGCAGCATCGGAATTTCGGGCTTCGCATGCGCATCGACCGGTGCGTGCAGCAGCAACAACAGCGTCGCGATCTCGTGATGGCTCAGCAGACGGCGCAACATCGTCGGCCGCTTTGGGGCCGCTTGCACGGGCTTTGCGTCGGGTTGGCTGCTGTCCATCTGGGACCTCTTGGCGATCGTGTTCATTTCTGGTGACCCGGATCATGCGTAGCCAACCTTAAACGGCGCTTAAGATTCCGCGCGCGCCTTATGCCACAGGTGTTACACGCGGTTTCACGGCTGCGCCTTACATTTGCCTCACGGTGCACAGGTCTGGCTCGCGCCTTCAATCCACATGTTCGACATATGGCGCTGGCCCGCGTAAAAGCGGTAGGTGGTGCCGCCATTGTCTTCGCGGACCTTGACGATGTTCGAATCGCCGAAGTCGAGCATCGTGCCTTGCGGAATCGGCGTCGCCTTGACACTCGTATTGTGCTTTTGCGCTTCCTGTTTCATGCATTGCACGACGTCGGCGACGGGCCGTTTGGTCATCGTGTCCTTCATCGGATCGCCCGCGTCGGGGTTGCTCTGAAACTGCGCGCACGCGCCGAGCGCGAGCAGCGTACACAGCGTGCCAATATGCGATTTCCTCATGACTCTCCCTGGTTGTCGACCGGTTCCGGCGGGTGTCGCCGGTCGCGAAACAAACACGGATTATATCGGCGCAAGAGCTGTGCCCATCGTGAAGCGCCGTCAGCGGGCCGTGCGGCGCCGTGCGGCGAGCGCGTCGCGCGCCTGCATCGTGGTGTAGGTGAACTGCGCGGCGGCGAGTCCCAGCGTGCCGAAGGTCGGCACCAGACCGAACTGCGCGAACGCGTCCGGCACCGGCCGCTCGCCGGCAATCGCGGCAGCCAGCAGTTCGCCCGATACCGTGGTCGGCGCCATGCCATGACCGCCGAAGCCCACCGCGTACCAGACGCCGTCGCCGCTGCGGCCGATCTGCGGCATCTTGTGGCGCGCATAGCTCATCAGTCCGCCCCATGCATGGTCGATCCGCACGTCGTGCAGCTGCGGATAGACTTTCAGCAGATCGCGGCGCAGCAGCCGCGCGATCGCTTGCGGCGTGCGCTCGACGATCGAGATGCGGCCGCCCCACAAAATGCGCGTATCCGGCAGCGGCCGGTAGTAGTCGAATGCGAAGCGCGTGTCGTACACCGCCGATGCACAGGCGATCGCCTGTTTCAGACGGGCGCCGAGCGGTTCGGTGGTCATCACGTAGGTGGCGATCGGCAACACCGCGCGCTCGACCTGGCGATACACGTTGCGCGCATAGCCGCCGCCCGCCATCACGACGTGCTCGGCTTCGAGCGTGCCATGCGCGGT
>DATLOW010000330.1:0-18079 GCA_035536055.1 Paraburkholderia sp.
TCGGCCGGCACCGGCGCCTCGATACCATCGAAGCCGGCCTGCTGCACCAACGGCGCCGCTTCGCGCGGGCCGCCGGCAAAACCCCAGAATGTCTTGAACAGCTCGAACCGCATGCGGCGCTCCAGTTACATGCAAAATTGCATGCAATGCTACATGCGAAACGCTACGTGTCAAAAAAGTCTGTGTGATGTCGAAAGACTGCGTGGAAAATAGCGGCGGCGCGCCCGATTTGCGGGCCGGCGCGCACACAAACTGTGCATCTGTCCTCGTGCTGGTGAATCGATGAAGAAAATTGCCCGGACTAAAGCGCAGGCCGTCGCCCGCGCGATTCTCGACATGGACTTCGAATGGTCCGTGCGCTTTGGCGAGCTCGGCCTGAACGATCTGAATTACAGCGACCTGTTCTGCCAGATGTGGGCCAATCGCGACGACCAGTTCGCAAAGACCGCGCTTTACGATTTCATGCCGGGCGTAAGCCGACGCACCGCGGTGCGCTACGTGCAGCAACTGATCGATGCCGGCTGGCTGATCGAAACCAGCGCCGCGCACGACCGCCGCATCAAGCACGTGCGGCTCGCGCATCCGATCGAAGAGCGGCTCGAGCAGTTCCTTGCATTCGTTCATCAGCGTTTCGCCGCGCTCGAACAGCTGTAAGACGTCAGCGCGCCGCGTAGGCCACGCGAGCTGCGCACGGTGGGCCGCGCGTGCTGCCGTCATGTTTGACGGCAATGTCGTGCTTGCCGACGGCATCCATTTACCCCAACCCGCCGCAGCCGATTGGCATGCTTCTGGCTTTAAATGGCCCGAGAGGTGCGGCAGCGTCGCATCTTAGGGATGCTAGGGTTCCGGTTCGCACGAACGTCTGGTCCGAGAGCAGCCCGGTGCGCCGGCGGCGCGCTTCACGGCGATTGCTGGTTCGCTGTGAAGCAACCGCGGGGCGCACTACACGGCGGGACAAAAGCCCGGGAGATCCGCGATAGCGACCGCTATCGTGCCTCTCCATGGCCGGCTTGCGCCACGTGCACGCACTCGTGCCGCAGCGCCCCGCACACCACACGCAGGAACCGGTCATGTCGCCGGCACGCGCGACGCGCGCGTGCCGCCCGAGCAGTCAACACAACTTGACGACGACACTTCACCCGGTCTCCTGGAGCACACGATGAAAGCATTCGCATACGCCCGCGCCCAACTCCTTGCCTCGCGCACGCTGCGCCGCGGTCTTGCCGGCGCGGCCACCGCCCTCGCCGTCGGCCTGAGCACCGCGCCCGCGCAAGCCGCCGCGCCGCTGAAGATCGGCTATAGCGACTGGCCCGGCTGGGTGCTGTTCCAGGTCGCGATCGACAAAGGCTGGTTCAAGGAGGAAAACGTCGCGGTCGATTTCGAGTGGTTCGATTACTCGGCATCGCTCGATGCCTTCTCGGCCGGCAAGCTCGACGGCGTCGGCGCGACCAATGGCGATGCGCTCGTGACCGGCGCAAGCGGCGCGAAGAACGTGATGATCCTGCTGACCGACTATTCGAGCGGCAACGATATGATCGTCGCGAAGCCGGCGGCGAAATCGGTCGAGGCGTTGAAGGGCAAGAAGGTCGGCGTCGAAGTCGGCCTCGTCGATCATCTGCTGCTCGACACCGCGCTGGCCAGGCACGGCATGAAGGAAAGCGACGTCACGCTGGTCAATGCGAAGACCAACGAGCTGCCGCAGGTGCTGGCGTCGTCGCAGGATATCGCGGCGGTCGGCGCGTGGCAGCCGACCGCGGGCGAGGCCTTGAAGCGCGTGCCCGGCTCACGGCCGATCTTTACGTCCGCCGACGCACCCGGCCTGATCTACGACGCGATCACCGTGAATCCGGCAAGCCTCGCGACGCGCAAGGCGGATTGGGCCAAGGTGATCAAGGTATGGTATCGCTGCGTCGCGTACGTCAACGATCCGAAGACGCAGGCCGATGCGGTGAAGATCATGTCGGCTCGCGTCGGTCTGACGCCGGAACAGTATCTGCCGCTACTGAAGGGCACGCATCTGCTCGATAAGGCGGCGGCGCAGAACGCGTTCAAGAAAGGCGACGGGCTCGATTCGATCTACGGGTCGAGCCTGAATGCGGACAAGTTCAACGTGCGCAACACCGTGTACAAGCAGGCGCAGGACGTCAACGCGTATATCGATCCGTCGCTGACGAACGCACAGTAAGCGCGCGATACGCTGCGTGGGAGCGCCCGTGCGGGCGCTTTCCATGCGCTTTCCACCCGCCTTGCGCCCGCTTTCCATCCGATTGCCGCGCGGTAGCCAACCAGGCTGCCGCGCCTGCGCCGCGGCCCGGCGCACGCAGCGCCCCGCTACGGCTCCAGCCCCACCGCGTTCACATCGAAGCTGCGCGCAAACGCCTCGAATTCATCGATCGGCAGCGGCCGGCAGAAATAGTAGCCCTGATACGCATGACACCCGGCGCCCGCGAGAAAATCGCGCTGTGCTTCGGTTTCCACGCCTTCAGCGATCACGCCAAGCCCCAGACTCTGCGCCAGCGCGACGATCGTGCGCGCGATCACCGCATCGTTCACATCGACCAGAATGTCGCGCACGAACGAGCGGTCGATCTTCAGCTGGTCGAGCGGCAGCCGCTTCAGATACGACAGCGACGAATAGCCGATGCCGAAATCGTCGAGCGAGAACTCGACGCCTTGCGCCTTCAACGCCGACATCTTTTCGATAATGTCCTGCACGTTGTCGACCAGCACGCTTTCGGTCAGTTCGAGCTTCAACCGGTGCGGATTCGCGCCGGTGCGTGCGATCACCGCCAGCACCTTGTCGACGAAGCGTGGATCGCGCAACTGCTGCGCGCTGACGTTCACCGCGATCGTCAGATGCGCCATATCCGGCTCGTGCGCCCAGCGGGCGAGTTGCAGGCACGCGGCTTCGAGCACGCGATCGCCGAGCGTAATGATCAGGCCGGTCTCTTCGGCGAGCGCGATAAATTCGGCCGGCGCGACGAGGCCGCGCTGTGGATGCTGCCAGCGCACCAGTGCCTCCGCGCCGGTCACGCGGTCGCGCTCGGCGACCTGCGCCTGGTAGTGCACGAGGAACTGGTCGTCGTCGAGCGCCTTGCGTAACGCAGCCTCGAGCGTGGCGCGCTCGAGCACCACGGTCTGCATCGACGGATCGAAGAAGCACAGCGCGTTGCGGCCGCGCTCCTTGCACTTGTACATCGCCAGATCGGCCTGCTTGAGCAACTCGTCGATCGATTCCTGCGGCCCCTGGAACACGGTGGCGCCGATGCTGCCGCTGGTGCGGTACTCGATGCCGTCGAGCTGGAAGGTTTCGCCGAGTACCGTGAGGATTTTCTCGCCGATCGCCTCGGTGCGGCGCATCGCGGCATCGCGCGCGGCGCCGAGATTGCCGAGCACGACCACGAATTCGTCGCCGCCGACCCGCCCGACCGTATCGCCGGTCTGCACGCAGGCCGACAGCCGCTGCGCAACCTGCTGCAACAGCACGTCGCCCTTGTCGTGGCCGAGTGTGTCGTTGAGCGTCTTGAAGTTGTCGAGATCGACGAACAGCAGCGCGCCGCATGCGCCGCTCAACGCGTTGCGCACGATCGCCTCGCGCAGCCGCTCCCATAGCAGCGTGCGGTTCGGCAGGCGCGTCAGCGCATCGAAGAACGCCAGCTCCTTGATGCGCTCTTCAGCGATCTTGCGCTCGGTGATGTCGTGATGCGTGCCGACATAGTGCGTGATGTCGCCGTTGTCGCCGGTCACCGCAGTGATGGTCAGCCACTTCGGGTAGATTTCGCCGTTCTTGCGGCGATCCCAGATTTCGCCCTGCCAGCCGCCTTCGAGCCGGATGGTGCGCCACATGTCGTGAAAGAACGCCTTGTCGTGGCGGCCCGACTGCAGAATGCGCGGCGTGCGCCCCACCGCTTCCTGCGCGGTGTAGCCGGTGCATTCGGTGAACGCTGAATTCACGCGCAGGATCGTGCCGCTCGCGTCGGTCACCATCATCGCTTCGAGCGAGTCGAACGCGACCGCCGCGATGCGCAGTTCCTCTTCGACCTGTTTGCGCTCGGTAATGTCGCGCCCGCTGGTACGAAAGCCGATAAAGGCGCCCTTCGCGTCGTGAATCGGCACCCACGACACCGACAGCCAGATCACCGCGCCATCCTTGCGCACGCAACGAAATTCGAGGTCGGCGCCGCGCAGCCCGCGCCGCCCTTTCAGAAACTCGGGCGCGACGCGCGCGATGTCGTCCGGATGGATCAGCTTGCTCGCGAAATCAGGCATCGCCATGCATTCGTCGACGCTGTAGCCGGTGTATTCGACCACCGACGGGTTGATCCAGCGCGGCTTGCCATCCGGGCCCCACCATACTTCGAGGTTCACCGTACAGTCGGCGATCGCGCGAAACTTCTCCTCGCTTTCGCGCAGCTCGCGCGTCATCGTCGACGCCAGGCGCAGCGCGCGATTACGACCGGTCGCGAGGAACCACGCGAGCAGCGCGAGCAGCACGCTCAGACCGCCGCCGGTGCCGGCGATCAGCCATTCGGCGTTGCGGCCGAAACGCTCGAGAAAGCCCGGCTGCGCGGCGAGCGTCAGCGTCCAGTCGTGACTGCCGACCACCAGATACTCGCTGGCGCTCAGTTCGGCCGGCACGCGCCGCGGGCCAGCCTCCTGCGGCGAGCGGTACAGCAGTGCCGCGGGCGTCGGGTCGACGCCGTCGTAGAGCGTCAGCGCGAGGCCGGGCGGCTCTTCGCCGTACATGCTGGCGATCACGTCGCGCATCCGGAACGCCGCGTAGATCCAGCCGATCAGATGGGCGCGCCGCGCGTCGACCGAATCGAGCGGGCCGGGCCGATACACCGGCAGGTACAACACGAAGCCCGGCAGTTCCTGCAGCCCCTGATCCGCAGCCAGCTGCACCTTCCCGGACACGACCGCCATGGCGGAGTCGCGCGCCTTCTCCATCGCCGCGCGGCGCACCTCGCTCGTCCATGCGTCGAAACCGAGCACGGTGCGGTTGCCGTCGCCGAACGGGATGCGCGAAATAATCGGCGCGTAGCCGCTGCGCGCCCCTGCCGGATCGATCGCATAGTTCGCGCCGGCCAGCTTGCGCATCGTCTCGACGTGCTGTGCCGCGTCGGCCTCGGGCACCCATTGCACCAGCCCCATCGCCGCAATGCCGGACAGGTTGGCATCCGAACTGAGTACGCTCACGTAATCCTGAAAGCGCTCGCGATCGAGCGTGCCGGTCGCGACGAACAGCGCCTGCACGCCGTGCAGCATCTGCTCGTAGGCGGCCATGCGCTGCTCGATGCGGCTCACCGCATCGCCGAGCGCAAAGGTGAACTGCGCGCGCAACTCGTGCTGCGATGCGTGCCGCTCGTGGTCCCACACGGTCCACGTCAGACACAGCGCCGCGCACAGAACCAGCAGCGGGATCAGGACGAGGCGCGCGCGCGTCACGGCAAGGTCTGGAAATCGACCATCGCGTCGGCCAGGTCGGGTTTGAAATACTTGCGAAAGATGCGCCGCACCGTGCCGTCCGCGCGCATGTCGTCGACCAGAGCGCGCCATCTGGCGCGCTCGTCTTCGGACAGCGCCTTGTTCGACATGATCAGTCCGTGCGGCACGGCGGGGTCGTTGAATTCGATGATCGTGGTGACGTCGCGAATGTTTTTCTCTTGCAGCACGGGGTAATCGAACGGTTCGATGATCATCCCCTGGATGTGCTTGGCAATCAATGCCTGATAGAGCGGATCGAGGCCGCCCGACAGACTCACGCGGTTTTGCGCAGCCAGGCTGTCGACCAGCCGGTTGGCCGAATCGCTATAGCGGAAGCTGCGGATCACGCCGAGCTGGAAGCGGTCGTTATGTTCGAAGTCGCTCAGCGCGCGGATGCCCGAATCCTTGCGCACCAGCAGATAGAACCTGTCGCTGAAGTACCAGGCGAACGACGCGTAGCGGTCGCGCTCCGCATTAGTAATGCCCGACAGGCTGAAATCGAGCGCGCCCGACTCGATCAGCTTCCAGATGCGCGCGCGCGACATCAGGCTCACGCGAAACTCGCAGCCGCTGCGGCGCGCCAGTTCGTCGGCGAAGTCCTTGTCGATGCCGGAATTGGTATCGCTCGAATACAGCAGCCCGTGCTCGTGCAGCGCGAGCGTGAACGGCCGCGAGCACGCGGGCCCGGCCGCGAACGCCACGCGGCTCAGACACAACATCAGAAGCACCAGCAAGCCGACTGTTACGTGCCGCATCAAGAGGTCTCCGGCTCGGAAAGTGGTCAGGAACGCGATTCTGTGGACCGTTGATGACAATATTGCCGGCGCCCAGCCTGTTCGTCGGTGCCGCGCGCCTGACGCGACCGGTTAGCCGCGCCGGCCATGGTGTCGGGCTGGCGACGCATTGTGACCCAAAAAATCGGCGAAGACACGCTTGATGGGATGACGGCATCCACGCAGCGAAACTTTAGGAATGACAAGTCTAGACAGATGGCTTGACGCACTGCGTTGCATCATGCATCGCGGGCACAAGGCACGACGAAATCGATCGGCCGCCGTGCATAAATAGAGGGTGTTGCACGGCCTGCTGTGCATCCATAATGCCTGCTGCTGCGGAGGCCCGACGAAAGACCGGCGCACGCGCCGTGCGGCCGGCCCGCATCGCGCCACCCGGCAATCGCCCCGCCGTCCACCCACCGCTCGACCCGACTGCTGCGCATCATGACCGACCAGACCCCGAACCAGCCCAGCTGGGAAGATATCCGCTTCTTTATTGCGCTGGCTCGCCACGGCAGTCTTGCAGCCGCAGCGCGCGCGCTGAACGTGAATCACACTACGGTGGCGCGACGGATCGCGTCGCTCGAACAGGCGTTGGGCGCAAAGCTGGTCGAACGGCGTCCAGACGGCTTTGTGCTGACCGCCGAGGGCGCGCACGCCGTGGCCTCGGCGCATCAGATGGAAGCGGCCGCCGCGACGCTCGCCCGGCCCGGCACCAACGACAGCCCGAAAGGACTGGTACGGATCAGCGCGACGCCCGGGCTGGCGCTGGAGTTTCTTTCGACGCGGCTGCCGCGCCTGACCGCGCAGCACGAAGGGCTCGATATCGAGCTTTCCGCCAGCGTGCGCGCCGTCAGCCTCGATCTGCGCGAGGCGGACGTGGCGCTGCGCTTTGGCCGGCCGCTGGACGGCGATGTGATCGCCCGGCCGCTGGTCACGCTGGCTTACGGCTTTTACGCGACGCCGCAGTGGCAGCAGCGCGCGGCGACAGGCGCCACGCCGGTGTTCGTGGCATTCGACGAGGCCAATTCGTCGATTGCCGATGCCGCGTGGCTGATGCGCTGCTATCCCCGCGCGCGGCTGGCGTTTCGCGCCGACAACCAGTTGGCGCAAGCCGCTGCGGCCCGCGCGGGCGCGGGCATTGCAATGCTGCCGCACTTCATCGGACGGTCGATCGACGGGCTGGTGCCGTGTGCGCTGGAACCGTTACCGCCGTCGCGCGAATTGTGGATGATCACGCGCCCGGGCGACAACAAGAATCTGGCGGTCCGGGCGGTCACCGATTTTCTGACTGAAGCGTTTGCCGAAGAGCGCGCGCTGTTCGACGCGCAGCAGACAAGCTCGATGGCGTGAGCAGCCGCGGGCACGTGGCGCGACAGGCTGCCGGTTCACCGCCTGTCGCGCCATGCTGGCGGAACGGGCCGCCGGCCCCGGGTCCGTTGTTTTGCACGTCGAACCCGTGAGATGCCGTAGGTGGCGCCGCTGGTGGGCCCGCCAGTGTGCCGCCGCCGCATACGCGGCAGGCACACTGGCCTTTATTGCCCGGTCACCAGCACGACACGAAAGCGCGCTTCGTTGCGCTTCATCCGCCGATACGCATCGCCGGCTCGCTCGAGCGGATAGGTTTCGCTCATCGCATGGATCCCCTGCAGCACGCTGAAGTCCAGCGTGTCTTCGCTATCGATCGGGTCGCCGGTCAGCGAGCCCACGATCGAGCGGCTGCCGCGCACCAGCGGCAACGCATCGACCGCCATCGCCTCACTACCGCCCAGGCCTGCAATCAGCAGTTCGCCACGCGGCGCGAGTCCACCGGTGAGTGCCGCCATCGACTGGTTGACCGCCGCGGTGGCGAGAATCGCCTTCGCGCCGCCGAGCCGCTGCAGTTCGGCCGCGACGTCCTGCGCTGCGCTGTCGACGTAGTAATGCGCGCCCAGTTGCAGCGCCAGTGCCTGCTTGTCCATGCCGCGCGAGATCGCGGCGACGCGGAAGCCCATATGCGCCGCGTACTGGATCGCCAGGTGGCCGAGGCCGCCCACCCCCTGGATCGCTACCAGCTCGCCGCTGCGCGCTTTCGCGTTGCGCAGTGCGTTGAAGGTCGTCAGCCCCGCGCATAGCAGCGGCGCCGCATCGACCGATTGCAGCTCGTGTGGAATCGACGCCAGCGCATTGGACTTCGCGATCATCACCTCCGCGTAGCCGCCGTCGACGCTAATGCCGGTGATCTCGCGCGCCTCGCAGCTGATCGTGTCGCCGCGCCGGCAATGCCTGCAGATGCCGCAATGCCCGCCCAGAAAGCCGACCCCGACGCGCTGTCCGATTTGCCAAGGTTGCGTGGCTTCGCCAAGCGCATCGATGCGGCCCACCACTTCGTGGCCCGGCACGCGCGGATAAGCGATGCCCGGCAGGAACGTGCCGTCGACGGTCCACGAATCGCTGTGACACACGCCGCATGCTTCGACGCGAATACGCACGTGTCCCGGCGGCGGTTCGAGCAACGGCAGGTCGACCATCGCGAGCTGGCCGGGCGCGATCGCCTGGATCGCCTTGTAGGTATGGTTCATTCTGTTTATCTCGTCAGGCACGGCGCAACGCCGCTGATGGAAAGACCGGTCGAAGACTCGGGTTCCTGATCAAT
Source organism: Paraburkholderia sp. (assembly GCA_035536055.1). Classification (GTDB taxonomy): domain Bacteria; phylum Pseudomonadota; class Gammaproteobacteria; order Burkholderiales; family Burkholderiaceae; genus Paraburkholderia. Next base: position 8,899 of record DATLOW010000330.1, read on the forward strand.
TATCGGCGGCGCCCAGGCGACTCGGAACTGGACAAACATGCACACCGGGCCTGCGGATTCGCGCAGCGTCGCGGTGACCGCAGGCCCTGCAAATTTGCGCATCCGGTGCGAGCGAATGGGGGATTTATTCGCAGCATCGCGTCTGTCACAGTAGCGCCGATGCTGCGCATCGATGCGCAGCCCACCCTATTCCAACGCACGAATCCACACCATGACTTCTTCTTCAACGGCAGGCGTCGCGCCAGCCAACGCCGACGCTCCGGCGCGCACACGGCCGCTTCGCTGGCGATGGCTGGCGCTGTTGCTGGTACTCGTCGTCGTGCTCGCAGCGGCTGGCTACTGGTACGTCGCGGGCCGCTTCGTCGAAACCACCGACGATGCCTATGTCGGCGGCGACGTTACGGTAATGGCGCCGCGCGTCAGCGGCTTCGTCACCGAGATCGCCGTGACCGACAATCAGTATGTGCATGCCAACGACGTGCTGATCCGCCTCGATGCGCGCGATTACGACGCCCGCCTCGCCGACGCGAATGCGCAGTTGCAACGCGCGCAGGCCGACACCAGCGAGCTGGCCGCGCAACGCGCGCTGCAGCTCGCGTTGATCGACGAGCAGGCCGCTGGTGTACAGGCTGCGAACGCCGAACTCACGCGCAGTGCGGCGGATCAGGCGCGTTATCGCGAACTGGTGAAGGATGAAGCCGTGTCGAGCCAGCTGACCGAGCGCGCCGACGCCGATCTGTCGAAGGCGCGGGCCTCGCTGGCACGCAGCAATGCGACGCTCGTCGCCGCGCAACGCCGCCTCGCGGTGCTCGACGCGCAAATCGGTGCCGCCAACGCGCGCGTGCAGTCCGCCACCGCCGCGCAACGCGTCGCCCAGCTGAACGTCGAGTACACCACGATCCGCGCGCCGCTGGATGGCTATGTCGGCAACCGCACGGCGCGTACCGGCATGCTGGCCAACGTCGGCGCAGCGCTGCTGACCATCGTGCCGGCGCACGGCCTGTGGGTCGATGCGAACTTCAAGGAGGACCAGCTGCGCCATATGCGGGCTGGCGACAAGGCCGACGTGCAGCTCGATGCGTCGAGCGAACCGCTCGACGGCGTGATCGACAGCCTGGCGCCCGCCACCGGCGCGATCTTCAGCATCTTGCCCGCCGAGAATGCCACCGGTAACTTCACGAAGATCGTGCAGCGGGTGCCGGTACGGATCCGGCTGGATGTGCCGCGCGACATGCAGCAGGTGCTGCGGCCGGGACTCTCGGCCACCGTGCGCGTGCATCTGGACCGTGCAGGCGCGCCGGCCGGCGCGCGCCGGCCGCGGGTGCCGGGGGACGCGCCATGACCGCGGCCGCGCTCAATCCCGCGGACCAGCCGTTGCGCGCGAAGGTGTTCGCGTTCGTGCTGATGTGCGTCGGCTTCTTCATGGCGACGCTCGACATCCAGATCGTCGCGTCGTCGCTGAAAGACATCGGCGGCGGCTTGTCCGCGAGTCAGGACGAGTTGTCGTGGGTCCAGACCTCGTATCTGATTGCCGAGATCATCGTGATCCCGATGTCGGGCTGGCTGTCGCGCGTATTCTCGACGCGCTGGCTGTTCACCGCGTCCGCGTTCGGCTTTACCGTGGTCAGCATGGTTTGCGGCCTCGCCTGGGATATCGATTCGATGATCCTGTTTCGCGCGCTGCAAGGCGCGCTCGGCGCGGCGATGATCCCGACCGTGTTCACCACCGTATTCGTGCTATTTCCGCCCGGCAAGCAGCGCCTGATCGCATCGACGGCGGTCAGCACGCTGGCGTCGCTGGCGCCGACCATCGGCCCGGTGATCGGCGGCTGGCTGACCGGTGTCTGGTCATGGCACTGGCTGTTTTTCATCAACCTCGTGCCCGGCGTGCTGGTCACCGTGCTGGTGCCCAGCTTCGTACATGTCGACGAGCCCGATCTGGCGCTGCTCAAACGCGGCGATTACGTCGGCATCGTGCTGATGTCCGCCGCGCTCGGCTGCCTTGAATACGTGCTTGAAGAAGGACCGCGCAAGAACTGGTTCGGCGACGATGCGATCGTCGCATGCGCGTGGATTGCCGGCGCCGCCGGATTTCTGTTTATCGTGCATGCGTTCACCGCGCGCGATCCGATCGTTGACCTGCGCGCGCTTGCGTTGCGCAACTTCGCGATCGGCAGCCTGCTGTCGTTCGTGATCGGCATCGGCATTTACTGCATGGTGTTTCTGACGCCGGGCTTCCTGTCGCGGGTACGTGGCTTCGATTCGCTGCAGATCGGCGTGGCGATGCTGTCGGTCGGCTGCGCACAACTGGTCGGCCTGGTGACGTATACGTGGTTCGCACGCTTCGTGTCGCTGCGCACGCTGCTGGTGTTCGGGCTCGTGCTGTTTGGGCTCGGCTGCGTGCTTTACACGCCTGTCACGCATGAATGGGGCTGGCAGCGGTTGCTGCTACCGCAAATACTGCGCGGCTTCGGCCAGCAGTTCTGCATCTCGCCGATCGTGATGATGTCGCTTGGCAGCCTGCCGCCGGCGCGCCTCAAGTCGGCCAGCGGCCTGTTCAACCTGATGCGCAATCTGGGCGGCGCGATCGGCATCGCCGTGGTCAGCACGATGCTGAACGACCGCCTGAATCTGCACTACGAACGCCTCGCCGAACACGTCAGTACCGGCAAGCCGAGGATCGAGCTGGCCTTGGGACGGCAGATCGCGCAATTGCATGCAATAGCCGGCGACACATTGAATGGCGCCGCAGGCAGCCTTGCCCTGCTGCACGCGCTGCTGATGCGCGAAGCGTTGGTGCTGACCTTCTCCGATACCTTCGTCGCGGTCGCATTGTGCTTTGGCGCGGCGCTGCTCGCGATGCTGTTTTCGAAGCCGTTCGGTCACGCCGCGCCGCCAAAAGACGCACACTGAAAACCAACCCGATGATAACCATGATCAAAACCGCGCTGGCCAGTGCGGCCGTTCTGACACTCGCGGCTTGCGCGGTGCAGCCGGCGAGGCACCTGGGCCTGCCCGCCGCTGTCGGCACGCTTGCGCCGGCTACGTGGCGTGTCGCTGCTACGCAGGACACTATCGATGCCGGCCCCTGGTGGTCGCAGTTCGGCGACACGACGCTGCATAGGCTCGTGCAAACGGTGCTGGACGGCAATCTCGACGCTCAGGCCGCGCAACAGCGCATCGAAGTGGCGCAAGCTGAAGCCGCGCAACGCCATGCCGCGTTGCTGCCGCAACTCGACGCCGGTGCGCTCGCCGCGCACGCGCGGCAAATCACCCCACCGCCGCTCGGCTATGTCGATTCGGCGGGCATTGGCGTTACGGTAACGTGGGACCTCGACGTATTCGGCGGAGAACGGCTTGCGGTGCTGGCCGCACAGGCGCAGGTGGCTGGCCGCACGTGGGCGTTCCACGAACTGCGGCTTGCATTGGCAGCTCGAACCGCTACCGCTTATATCGACCTGCGCTGGGCACAGACGGAACAGCAAATCCTTGCAGACAACGCACAGATCAGCCGCCGTGCGTTGCAGCTGACGCAGGACCGCCTGCGCTTCGGCCTGTCGACGCGGCTCGACGTCGAGCGCGCGCAAAGCCAGTTGCAGGACGTTCTGGCGCGCATGCCGGTCGTCGACACGCAGATCCAGCATCAATTGAATCTGATCGCCGTGTTGTCCGGCCGCACACCCGAAAGCGTCGATGGACTTGTGCTCAGCGATGCGCGCGCCGTTCCGGTGCCGTCGCAGCACGTGCCGCAAACGCTGCCCTCTGAAGCGTTGCTGCAACGCCCCGACGTGCGCGCTGCGTATGCGCGGGTCGAACAACGCGCCGCTGAGGTGGGCGCTGCGCGCGCCGAACGCTATCCGAAGTTTCGGTTGAGTCTGAGCGACGGCTTGCTGGCCGCGTCGTGGGTCAATACGCCAACGCTCACCGATAATCTTTTCAGTGCGGCGTTAAACGCGACCAGTCCGATTTTCAACGCCGGGCGGATCACCGCGCACATCGATGCAAGCGAAAGCCGCATGCGCGAATCGCAGCTCGCGCTCGAGCAAGCCATGCTGAATGCGCTGAAGGAAATCGAAGATTCGCGCAGCGATCTGGTAAGCGACGCCGCGCAGGTCGAGCGGTTGCGCGCGGCGCGTGATGCATCGAAACATGCGGTGACGTTGTCTACACAACTTTATCAAGGCGGGGCCGCGAATTTTCTCGATGTGATCGATGCTCAGCGGATCTATCTGCGCGATGCGCAAGCGCTCAATCAGGCGCATCGCACGCATGCGCAAGCGGCGGTTGCACTGTATCGCGCGCTGGGTGGCGCTTGGGAGGTGCCGACGGAAACGGCGGCGACACCGTTCGACGGGCGGCGCGATTGATGGAAGTCGACGCGTGCGTCAACCCCGTTGAGACGCGGTTGCGGCACGCACTGTGGCTCAATGCGAGCGGCACGCGCGAGATCCGGCACCTCTCGTACGTCGCTGCACGCGGCACGTGCGGCCACGTGCGGCGACGATTTTGCGCGGCGTCGATCAGACCGTCGTCACGCAGAGCGCGCGGCCTTTGCGGAACATCACGCTGCGAGCGCAGCGGCCATGGTCTTGTCGAATGGCGTGGTCGGGCGACCGATCAATGCGCTCAGCTCGCCTTTGTCGTCGAAAAGCGCGCCCCGCGCCGCGCACGCATCCGAATCCGCAAGCAGCGCCGCAACCGGCTCAGGCAATCCCGCAGCGAGCAGCGCGGCCTCGAACTCGCTCTCCGGCAGATCGTTATAGCCGATCGACTGGCGCGTCTGCGCCGACAGTTCCGCGGCGAACTGCGTCAACGTGTACGAGCGATCGCCGGCCAGTTCGTAGATGCGCCCTGCCTGCGCCTCGCCTGCCGTCAGCACCGCCGCGGCCGCAGCCGCATAGTCGGCACGCGCCGCCGACGAGATACGGCCCGCGCCGGCACTGCCCAATAGTGCTTTGTGTGCGAGCGCAGCGGGAATCGCCGCCGTGTAGTTCTCGGTGTACCAGCCGTTGCGCAACACCACGAACGGTACGCCTGAAGCACGCAGCGCCGCCTCGCTCTGCCGATGTTCTTCGGCAAGACCAAGCGGCGACGTGTCGGCATGCAGCAGGCTTGTGTAAGCCAGCAGGCCGACGCCCGCGCGCTTTGCCGCAGCGATCACGTTCGCGTGCTGCGCGGCGCGCTGACCGAGCTGGTTCGATGAAATCAGCAGCGCGCGCTCGATACCGGCGAACGCCGCATCGAGCGAATGTGCCTGCGTGTAATCGCCGATGCGCACGTGCACACCCAGTGCCGCTACGCTCGCTGCTGCACGTTCGCTGCGCACCATCGCATAGATCCGCGCGGCGGGGATGGTGTCGAGCAGCGCGCGCAACACGAGTTGGCCGAGCTGGCCGGCCGCGCCAGTGACAAGGATCGTTGGTTCAGTCGACATCGAAAACTCCTACGGTCTGTGATTGAGAGCAGGTCTATCATAGAGACCGACTTTCGAACGCGTAAGGAGGCAGTTTTTCGTGTCCAAGTTACCCGCCCGTAACCTTGTCGATGACGCCAGCGCCGCGCGGCATTCGGCCGCCTCGCGTTTTAGCGAATGGCAGCAGCAAGGCTTCAATGCCGAGCGCTGCCCGGTGCGCAACGTGCTCAACGTGATCGGCGATAAATGGTCGACGCTAACGCTGCTGTCGCTGTCGGGCAAGGCGCACCGCTTCAATGAACTGCATCGGCAGATTCCGGATATCTCGAAACGGATGCTGACGCAGACGCTGCGCACGCTGGAGCGCGATGGACTGATTACGCGCCATGTGTTTCCGACCAAGCCGCCGAGCGTCGAGTATCGGCTATCGGCGCTCGGGCATTCGGCGATGGTGCCGCTCGAGAATCTGATCGACTGGGCTGAGCTTAGCTTCGATCGGATTGTCGATGCGCGGAAGCGGTTTGATGAGGGTTCGTCGTAGTCGTAGTCGTCGTGAAAGCGAAGGCGCGCACAAAAGCAAAAGGGCTCACAGACTGTTCGATCTGTGAGCCCTCGATTTTGCTGGTCGGGGCGAGAGGATTTGAACCTCCGACCACCTGCACCCCATGCAGGTACGCTACCAGGCTGCGCTACGCCCCGAAAGTCGGCAAGTATAACAGACACCAACGTGGCTGAGTGTACTCACTGATATGAAGATCGCGATGCGGATGTACCGTCGAACGAGTCAGTGACCCAGCAGGTCGATCACGTGCAGCAACTCCTTGCGCAACTGATCGACATCGACGTTCGCGCTCGTGACCGGCGCAAGCTTCACCGCTTGCTGCGCCTCTTCGCGCTCGTCGTCGTCGGCCGGCCCGTGCGCGCCGCCGTGCGAATCGAGCCGGTTGCGCGCGCCATTGATCGTAAAGCCCTGCTCGTACAGCAACTCGCGAATCCGCCGGATCAACAGCACTTCGTGATGCTGGTAATAGCGACGATTGCCGCGCCGCTTGACCGGCCGCAACTGCGTGAACTCCTGCTCCCAATAGCGCAGCACATGCGGTTTTACGCCGCATAGTTCGCTCACTTCGCCAATCGTGAAGTAGCGCTTCGCCGGAATCGGAGGCAAGACGACTTTTTCGATCGTCGCTGTCATCGTCAGTTAGGCCGTCGTGGTGGTTGCGCGCGCACGCGCTAGCGTGTCAGCGCGTGAGACTCGCCTCAGCGCCGTTTTCGACCAGCGCCTTCAGCTTTTGACTTGCATGAAACGTCACGACACGGCGCGCGGCAATCGGAATCGCCTCGCCCGTCTTCGGATTTCTGCCGGGACGCTGCGGCTTGTCGCGCAGCTGGAAATTGCCGAAGCCCGACAGCTTCACGCTGTCGCCGCTTTCCAGCGCATCGCGGATCACCTCGAAGAACGCCTCGACCATGTCCTTCGCTTCGCGCTTGTTGAGCCCGACGTTATCGAACAGCAACTCGGCGAGTTCGGCCTTCGTCAGCGTCGGCGTATCGCCGGACGCATTGGCCGGTGATGTCGGGATATCGCGAATCATGGCGCTACGCTGCGCCGTAAGAAGGGCTTCGAAATCACTCGAGTTCATTTCATTCATATCTATCAAATGGCGCACTACCTGAAACGGGATAGGCCGGAACCGCCGCCCCTTCATGTAACCAGCAGGTAACCCGCACGTCATTCACGTTCGACGTTGTCGACGTAGCCGGAAACGTTACCGCAGGTTATCCGCGCAACCGCGCGCCATATGCTCGAGCCAGACGATCCACCAGGGTTTGAATGGCCAGATCGACCGTTTCATCCTGAAGGGTCCCCCCAGTATCTTGCAAGGTCACACGGAACGCAAGGCTTTTCTCATGGGCTGCCAGCCCACCGGAAGTACTTGATTTTGGACGAAATTCGTCGAAAAGCGCAACCCTCTGGACGCTCTTGCAGGCGTCCTCCGACAGCGCCTTTTGCAGCTCGTCGAGCAGTGCCTGGACCTCGATTTTCTGGTCCACCACCAGCGCGATATCGCGGCGCACCGGCGGGAATTTCGACACGTCGGTCGGGCTCGGCAATGCGCGTTGCATCAGCGCTTCGGCTTCGATTTCGAACATGATCGGCGCGTGCGGCAGGTCGTATTTCTGCATCCAGCGCGGATGCAGTTCGCCGATCCAGCCAACCGCGCGGCCATCGAGTTCGATTCGCGCGCTGCGGCCCGGATGCAGCGCCGGATGCTCTGCCTTGACGAAGCGTGCGACTACGGGAGCGAACAGCGCTTCGACGTCGCCCTTCACATCGAAGAAGTCGACCGCGCGCGTCGGCGCGCCCCACTGCTCTTCGAGCACCGGGCCGTACGCCAGCGCGCCGAGCATCTTCGGCTGCGCGAAGCCTTCGACCGTCATCTCGCCGGCCTTGATCGCCGGGTCGTGCAGGAACACGCGGCCCGCTTCGAACACGCGAATACGCTCGGCACGGCGGTTCAGGTTGTGGCGCAGCACGTTGATCAGGCTGCCGAACAGCGTCGTGCGCATCACCGACAGCTGGCTTGCGATCGGATTCAGCAGGCGCACCGGGTTGCTGTTGCCGGCAAAGTCCTGCTCCCACTCGGCATCGACGAAGCTGAAGTTGACCGTCTCCGCGTAGTCGCGCGCGGCCAGTGCGTGGCGCAGCACGTGGATCGAGCGCTGCGTCTCGTGGGTGCGGCGCATTTCGCTGGTCGCGACCGGCGGATTCGCCGGAATCTTTTCGAAGCCGTAGATGCGCGCGACTTCTTCGATCAGATCTTCTTCGATCTCGATGTCGAAGCGATACGGCGGCGGCATCACCGCGAACGTGTCGCCGTCGCGCTCGAACGACAGACCGAGGCGCGTGAAGATATCGGCGATTTCGTCCGCGCCGATTGCGATGCCGATAATGCGCTGCGCACGCGACACGCGCATCTTCACCGCTGCGCGCTGCGGCAGGTTGACGATCTGATCGTCGACCGGGCCAGCCTCGCCGCCGCAGATGTCGAGGATCAGCTGCGTGATGCGTTCGATATGCTCGACGGTGGTCGAATAGTCGACGCCGCGTTCGAAGCGATGACCCGCGTCGGTCGAGAAGTTGTACTTGCGCGAGCGGCCGCGGATGCTGTCCGGCCACCAGAACGCGGCTTCGAGATAGATGTGGGTGGTGTCGAGCGTAACCGCGGTGCTGTCGCCGCCCATGATGCCGGCGAGGCTTTCGATATGGCGATCGTCGGCGATCACGCCGACCGTTTCGTCCACTTCAACCGTATTGCCGTTCAGCAGCTTCAGCGTTTCGCCGCGCTTGCCCCAGCGCACGTCCAGCGCGCCGTGGATCTTGTCGAGATCGAACACATGCGACGGCCGGCCCAGTTCGAGCATCACGTAGTTCGAAATGTCGACCAGCGCGGAGATGCTGCGCTGACCCGAGCGCTCGAGGCGTTCGACCATCCACTGCGGCGACTTCGCGCGTGCGTTGACGCCGCGAATCACGCGGCCGGAGAACCGGCCGCACAGGTCGGGCGCCGAGATTTTGACCGGCAGCGTTTCGTTCAGCGTGACGGCGACCGGCTTGATGTCGACCGGCTTCAGCGCGGCACCGGTGATCGCCGCGGTTTCGCGCGCGATGCCGAACACCGACAGGCAATCCGCCTTGTTCGGCGTCAGCTTGACTTCGAATACCGTGTCGTCGAGCTTCAGCGTTTCGCGAATGTCCTGGCCGAT
>DATLOW010000331.1:0-2037 GCA_035536055.1 Paraburkholderia sp.
ATGAGCCATTCGCCTGGCCGCTGGCCGATTCTCGCGATCATGTGCGGCGCGTCGGTATGGGGCGTCGCGTGGTATCCGCTGCGCATCCTCGCCGCGCTCGGCGTGTCGGGCACGGTCGCCAGCGCGCTGACCAGCGCCACCGCCTGCGGGTTCGTGCTGGCCATGCGCCATCGCTCGATCGCCACGATCCGCTGGCACTGGCTGCTGATCGCCCTGGCGCTGGCCGCGGGCGTGACCAACATCGGCTTCGTGTGGGGCGCGATCCACGGCGAGGTGATGCGTGTGCTGCTGCTGTTCTACCTGACGCCCGCGTGGACCGCGTTGTTCGCGCATTTCATCCTGCACGAGCGGCTGACGTGGGCGGGTGCGGCGCTCGCGGCGCTGTCGCTGGCCGGCGCGATGCTGATGCTGTGGTCGCCGCGGCTGGGCGTGCCGTTGCCCGGCAACCCGGCCGAATGGGCAGGACTCGCGGCCGGCATGGGCTTCGCGATGAGCAACGTGCTGACCGTCAAGATCGTGCGTGAACTGCCCGGCATGAAGGCGGAGATGCGCACCGCGACGATCTTCGGCGGCGCCGCGCTGTTCGGCGCCTGCGCGTCGCTGTTCGAGACGATGCCCGCGCCGCCCGCCGGCGCGCAGCTGCACCTGGCGGTGTGGCTGGTGCTCGGCATCGGTGTCGTGTTGGGCACAAACAACATGCTGGTCCAGTACGGGCTCGCGCGCGTGCCGGCCAATCGCGCGTCGATCGTGATGCTGTTCGAGATCGTCGTGACCGCGCTGTCCGCGTGGCTGCTGGCCGGCGAAACGCCCGGGCCGCGCGAATGGGCGGGCGGCGCCTGCATCGTGCTCGCGTCGCTGCTGTCGAGCCGCGTGCACCGGAACAAAGACGCATCGAAAACCGGCGACGACGGCGATCCGGATCGCCAGAACGGCTCACGTGCGATGGTATGATTGCCCCTGCTTGTCGCGGTACGCTTTGTTGCACGCTTATTGATCGCCTTGCATGGCCAACCGACCGTGGCGGTATCTGAGCGGTAGCGGTGCATCGTGCGCGGGTGCGTAAGTCGGTGTGTGCGCCAGCGCTTACGGTAGCGCCGGCGCATGAAGCGCAGCTTCGCCGGTGCGTGCCGTCCTGCACCGCGCACCGCCGGCACAGGCTTACGAGCCGGCCAATGAGCGAACACCAGAGCGATCCGTTTCCCTATTTCTCTTTATAAACAGCGATATCGCCGTGCGTCTGACCTCGATCAAACTCGCTGGCTTCAAGTCATTCGTCGATCCCACGCATTTTCAGGTTCCTGGCCAACTGGTCGGCGTGGTCGGTCCTAACGGATGCGGCAAATCCAACATCATCGATGCCGTGCGCTGGGTGCTCGGCGAATCGCGCGCCTCCGAGCTGCGCGGCGAATCGATGCAGGACGTGATCTTCAACGGTTCGACGGCCCGCAAGCCCGGCAGCCGCGCCAGCGTCGAACTGGTGTTCGACAACGCGGACGGCCGCGCCGCCGGCCAGTGGGGCCAGTATGCGGAGATCGCCGTGAAGCGCGTGCTGACGCGCGACGGCACGTCGAGCTACTACATCAACAACCTGCCGGCGCGCCGGCGCGACATCCAGGACATTTTCCTCGGCACCGGCCTCGGGCCGCGCGCGTACGCGATCATCGGGCAGGGCATGATCGCGCGGATCATCGAGGCGAAGCCCGAAGAGCTGCGCGTGTTCCTCGAAGAAGCCGCGGGCGTGTCGAAGTACAAGGAGCGCCGCCGCGAGACCGAGAACCGGCTGCACGACACGCGCGAAAACCTGACGCGCGTCGAAGACATCGTGCGCGAGCTGTCGTCGAACCTGGAGAAGCTCGAAGGGCAGGCGGTGGTCGCGACGCGCTTCAAGGAACTGCAGGCCGACGGCGAAGAGAAGCAGCGTCTGCTGTGGCTGCTGCGCAAGAACGAAGCGGGCAGCGAGCGCGAGCGTCAGCAGCGCGCGATCGAGCAGGCGCAGATCGACCTCGAAGCGCATACCGCGAAGCTGCGCGAAGTCGA
>DATLOW010000332.1:0-21366 GCA_035536055.1 Paraburkholderia sp.
TCCGCTGCCGTTCTCGGTTCCGAAGCTCGCGCTGTACTACCTGATCGTGGGCCTGTTCGTGAACCTGCTGAAAGGCGTCCTCACCGAAGCGATCACGCGGCTGATCGCGCGGCGCGAAAACATCCAGCTGTGAGCGGCCGCACCGCCATCGTCACGCTTCGCACCGATCGCAGACACAAGGGGACACACGCATGGACACCAGAGCCTATCGCACCGTCAAGGTCGAACGCGGCCCAAACGGCTGGGGCGGCCCGCTGTTTATTTCGCCGACGGCCGAGCGCAACAAGATCGTCGCGGTGACGGGCGGCGACATTCCGGAACTCGCGACGCGGCTCGCCGAGCTGACCGGCGCTACCGTCGTCGACGGTTTTCGCGCGCCGCCGCTCGAAACGGAGATGGCCGCGGTGGTGATCGACTGCGGCGGCACGGCGCGTTGCGGCGTGTACCCGCGCAAGAAGATTCCGACCATCAATCTGACGCCGGTTGGGCAGTCGGGGCCGCTCGCGCAGTTCATCACCGAAGACGTGTACGTATCGGGCGTGCAGCTGGGCAACCTGACGCTGGTTGAAGACGATGGCGGGTCTGCGGCCGGTGCTGCAGGTGCGGCCGTAGCCGCGCGCGCCGCCGGCCCGGCCGCGCCGGTCAGCCACGGCGATGCGTTTGCGTTCGCCGCGAAGAGCGGCGGCACTGCGGCGGCTGTGAGCGAACACGAGAACCGCGGCCTCGTCGGCATCATCACGTCGATCGGGCGCGCGATGGGCGGTGTCGTCAACGTGCTGTTCAACAGCGGGCGCAAGGCGATCGATACGGTGATCCGCAACGTGCTGCCGTTTATGGCGTTCGTCACGATGCTGATCGGCATTATCAACGCGACCGGTATCGGCACCGGCCTCGCGCATCTGCTCGAACCGCTGGCCGGCAACATCATTGGACTGGTGGTGCTGTCGGCGATCTGTGGGCTGCCGTTTCTGTCGCCGGTGCTGGGTCCGGGCGCGGTGATCGCGCAGGTGATCGGCGCGGCAATCATCGGCCCGGCGATCGGCAACGGCACGATTCCACCGCAGATGGCGCTGCCCGCGCTGTTCGCGTACGACACCCAGGTCGGCTGCGATTTCGTGCCGGTCGGCATGGCGCTCGGCGAGGCGAAGCCGGAGACGATCCGCATCGGCGTGCCGGCGGTGCTGATCAGCCGGCAGATCATGGGACCGGTGTCGGTGCTGATTGCATGGGCGGCGAGCTTCGCGCTGTGAGCAGAGGCCGCGGGCGATCGCGCGGCAACGCGGCGCGGGTTGCGGCGCGGATTTCGGGTGGCGGATTCTCGGGTTTCAGGAAAGCTAACGATGCACTACTACAAGACGGTAATCTCGGAGGTCGGTCCGGAAGTCGCGGAACTGCTGGAAGGCGGCGTGCTGATCCTGTATGCGGACGGCGCGCCGCCGGAACTCGCTGAAGTGTCGGTGCTGCACCGCGTCGAACAGGTTCGCCCGCAGGCGCCGGCCGTGGGCGCACAGCTGCGCATCGGCGCGATCAGTGCGTTCGTCACGGCGGTCGGGCCGAGCGCATGGCACAAGGTGAACGAGCTCGGCCACGTGGTGATCAATTTCAATGGCGCGGCCGAAGCCGGGCGGCCCGGCGAGATCTGCGCGCAGCCGGTCGATGCAGGCGCACTGCTTGCATGCATGAAGAGCGGCACCGTGATCGAGATCGCGGATCGTTGAGCGCGCAACGGGTGCGGATGGCAACGGCGGCGCGACGCAGCCGTTTTTGACGCAAGGTGGCACGGATGCTCGAAGCAGCGGTGGTGGTGAAGGTCAGTGAAGGATTGCATGCGCGGCCGGCCACGCAGTTCGCCCGGCTTGCGAAGGAATTCTCGTGCTCGCTGCAGGTGCAGCACGGACAGATCTGCGCGGACGCGAAAAGCGCGGTAAAGCTGATGCTGCTCGGCATTCGCGAGCACGACCAGATCGTGCTGCGCGCGGACGGCGCCGACGAGCGCGATGCGGTGGCGCGCATGCTGGCGTTCCTGTCAGAGCCGCAGGCGGGTGTCTCGCCAGCCTCCGCGGCGGCCGGCGATGCACCGCCGGTGCCGGCGGGTGCGGTGGCGGGTGCTTCGGTTGCCGGGTCAGCGTCTGCGCCAGCCGCGATGGTGCACGTCGCCGCGTCGGACCCATCGCGCGAGGCTGCAAATGCAGACACCGCACCGTCAGCCGCACCGGCTACCGCCATCACCGCCACGGCGCACGCCGCGGCCCTTGCCGCATCGCTCGCCACCCGCGCCGCGACTCATCCAGCGCCGGCGTCGCCCACACCGCTCGCCGCAGCGCCCGCACTTGCGCAAGCGCTGCAAGGCGTGCCCACCAGCGAAGGCCTCGCGTACGGCGACGCGTTCGTGTATCTGCCCGAGCCGCTGCGCGCCACGCGCCAGTTCATCGCGCCGCACGAAACCGGCGCGGAACTCGCGCGCTTCGACAGCGCTTTCGCCGATGCGCTGACCGCGCTCGGCCATCAGTTCGACACCATCGGCGACCACGACGACATTGCCGCCGCACTGGCTGGCGTCGCGCAAAGCGATGAATTCGCCGGCGCAGTGCGCGCGCGCATCGCGGCCGGCTGGGACGCCGCCGCCGCGACGCTGCAGACCGGCGCCGAACTCGCCGGGTGTTTCGATACGATCGAAGACGAGTACCTGCGCAGCCGCGCGGACGACATCCACGGCATTACGCGCCAGGTCGCGCTGCGCCTGCTCGGCAGGGAGGACGTGAGTCTCGCCGATCTCAGCCAGCCATGCGTGGTGCTGGCCGCCGATCTGACCGCGCCCGATCTGGCGCGCGCGAACGTCGCGCATATCGCCGCGCTGGTGTGTACGCGCGGCAGCACGACGTCGCATCTGGCGATCATCGCGCGCGCGCGCGGCATCCCGGCGGTATTCGGCCTGCCGGTGCCCGAAGAGCGTCTGCGCAGCGTGCGTCAGGTCGCGGTGGACGGTGCGCAAGGCCTCGTCTGGTTCGACCCGCCGCCGACGCTGCAAACCGAGTTTGCCGCACGCATTAGCGAGGCGCGCGCGCAGCGCAGCGCGCTCGACGTGTACCGCGACGTCGCGCCGTGCACGCGCAGCGGGCAGCCGATCCGCGTGGCAGCGAATCTCGGCGCGCTGGCGGAAATCGATGCCGCGCGCGCTGCGGGCGCGATGGGTGTCGGCCTGTTTCGCACCGAGCTGCTGTTTATGAATCGCCGTGCGCTGCCCACCGAAGATGAGCAATGCGACGTGTACCGGCGCGTCGCGCAGGCCTTTTATCCTGAGCCGGTGGTGATCCGCACGCTCGACGTGGGCGGCGACAAGCCGGTGCCGGGCATCGTGTTTCCCGCCGAAGACAATCCGTTTCTCGGCTGGCGCGGCGTGCGCATGTGCCTCGATCGCCCCGACGTGTTCAAGCCGCAGTTGCGCGCGCTGCTGCGCGCCGCGGTCGAAGGCAACCTGCAGATGATGCTGCCGATGATCGACGGGCTCGACGAAATCCGCTGCGTGAAGGCGCTGATCGCGCAATGCGCGGAAGAGCTGACCGGCGAGGGCGTGGCCTTCGATCTGCCGCGCCTCGGCATCATGATCGAAACGCCGGCGGCCGCGCTGACGGCCGATCTGCTCGCGCCGGAGGTGGATTTCTTTTCGATCGGCACCAACGACCTGACGCAATACGTGATGGCGGTGGACCGCGCGAATCCGAGGCTCGCGCCGCTGTATCGCACCGATCACCCTGCTGTACTGCGCGCGATTGCGATGGTCTGCGAGGCCGCGCACAAGGCCGGCATCGGCGTCGCGGTGTGCGGCGAGGCGGCTGCGCAGCCGGCGCTGATTCCGCTGCTGCTCGGGCTGGGTGTCGACGAACTGAGCATGAGCCCGGCGGCAATCCTGCGCGCGAAGAAGCTCGTCACCGACTGTTGAACCGCACGGGCGGCGACGGCACCAGTGCTTGCGCGAGCGGCGCGCGTGCGCTTCAGAACCGCGGCGGCACCGCCCGCGCGCCCGGCGGCGGTGGTGCGGCGAATTCGGACTTCACGCCGAGCGCCTCCGCCTTCAGCACGAAATCGGCCAGCGAGCGCGCCTCCATCTTCTTCATCGCCTGACTGCGATAGATCTTGACGGTGATCTCGCTCAGCTTCATCTCCGCGGCGATCTGCTTGTTCAGCAGTCCGCTCGCGACCAGCGCCATCACCTCGCGCTCGCGCTGCGTCAGCGAATCGTAGCAGCGCCGCAGGCCGGCGAACGAGCGGTCCGCCGCGCGGCGTTCCGCGTCGGCAGCGAGCGCCTGCGCGACCGCATCGAGCATGTCCTGATCGCGAAACGGCTTGGCGAGAAAATCGGTGGCGCCGGCCTTCATCGCCTTGACCGACATCGCGATGTCGCCGTGCGCGGTCATGAACACGATCGGCATATGGATCTGATGCGCGGCGATCTGCTCCTGCACCGCGAGGCCGCTCTGGCCTTTCAGCCGCACGTCGAGGATCAGGCAGGCGGGCACGTCGGGCATCTCGGCGGCGAGAAAGTCCTGTGCGCACGAGAAAGTTTTCACGGAAAGTCCGATCGAGCGCAGCAGCGTACTGACGGCATCGCGCATCGACAGGTCGTCGTCGACGACGTAGACGATCGCGTTGTCCGCGGCGCGCGCCGCACCGCTGGCGGATTCACTGCTCATTGCTGTCTCCCATCGAATACACGGGCAAAATGAATTGCAGCACGGCGCCGCCGGCCAACGGCGATTCGGCCCAGATGCGGCCGCCGTGCGCCTCGACGATCGAACGGCAGATCGACAGGCCGATACCCATGCCGTCGGATCGCGTCGTGAAAAAGGCTTCGAACAGCTTGTCGGCGTTCTCGCGGCTGATGCCGATGCCGGAGTCCGCCACGCTGACCAGCGCATGTTGCGCGTCGAACATGGCGGTGGCGATGCGCATCTGCTTCGGGCGGTCGCTGATGCTGGCCATCGCCTGCACGCCGTTCATGATCAGATTGATCAGCACCTGCTGCAGCTGCACACGGTCGCCGCTGATCTGCGGCGGCGGCTCGAAGTATTCGAGCTCGAGTTCGACGTGCGCGTCGATCAGCTCGCGCCACAGCAGTTCGACCGCTTCGTCCACCAGCGTATTGAGCGCGAGCGGCGCATGCGCGGGTTCGCGCTTTTGCGCCATCGAGCGGATTCGCCACACGATGTCGCTGGCGCGCTTCGCACTGCGGATCGCCTTGTTGACCGCTTCGCGCGCTTCGCCCAGTTCCGGCTGCGACCGGTCGAGCCAGCGCAGCGCCGCCTGTCCGCAGGTGACGATCGCGGCAATCGGCTGGCTGACTTCATGCGCAATCGATGCGGTCAATTCGCCGAGCATCGTGACGCGCGTGACGTGCGACAGCTCGGTCATCGAGCGCTTCAGCGCGGCTTCGGTCTGTTTGGTTGCGGTCACATCCATCAACGCTCCGACGTACTCGTAGCGGCCCGATTTGCGGGCGCGCAAATGGGCGACATAATGCACGTGTTTGACGCTGTTGTCCGGCATGGTGAGCCGGTGCTCGATGTCGATGCTTTGCACTTCGGCAAGCACCTGCCGGTAGCTTTGGCGCACCAGCGCGACGTCGTCCGGATGGGTGCGCGCGAGAATCAGCTCGAGGCTCGGAACGACGTTGGCAGGATAGCCGAAAATGCGGTACGCCTCCTGGGACCACAGCATCTGGCCGTCGGGCACGTGCAGCGCGATGCTGCCGGTCTTGCTCAGGCGCTGGCCGTCGGCCAGAAACGCTTCGCTGCGCTCGAGCGCGGCCTCGGCGCGCTTGCGTTCCTCGATGTCGGTGTTGATGCCGTACCAGCGCGCGATGGCGCCGTTCGGCTCGCGCACCGGCATCGCGCACAGCTGCATCCAGCGGTAGTGGCCGTCGCGGCGCCGCATGCGCGCCGCGCTTTCGAACGGCGTGCCCTGTTCGAGCGCAGCGCGCCAGTCGCGTTCGAGTTTCGGCAGATCGGCGGGATGCACCAGTGTGCGCCATGCGGCGAGACGGCCGCGCAGCGGGGTGTCGCGCGGCAGGTCGAGTTCCTCCCAGCGGCGGTTGACGAGCTCGAGCTCGCCGTCGTTGCTGGCGGTCCAGATCAGGCCGGGCAGCGCTTCGATGGTCGCGGTGAGCTCGTCCTGAGTGCGTTGCAGCTCCTCCTGCAGATGCGCGCGGCAGGTAATGTCCTTGTCGGTGGCGAGCACCGCGCGCGGCGCGCCGTGTTCGTCGCGCAACAGCGCAAGGCGGGTCGAGATCACCGCGATCGTGCCGTCGCGGCGCGTGCGCCGCAGCTCGCCGGCCCAGTGCCCGGTGGCGAGCAGCTTCGCGTGCAGGTCGCCGGCCGCGGCCGGAAAACGGGTTTGGGTCAGCGTATGGATCGGCTCGCCGAGCGCGCGTGGCGCGGGCCAGCCGTACAGCTTTTCCGCACCGACATTCCAGAACGCAATGCGCTCGTCCATGTCGTACACGACGATCGCGTCGTGCGACAGGTTCAACAACTGGTATTGCTCGGCCAGCCGCGCGTTGCTCGACTGATAGAGCAGCGCGAGGCTCGCGGTGACCGCGATCGCCAGCAGGCTCACGGCGCAGCGCGCCGCCGCGTGGCCGGCCGTATAGGGCGCATGGGTGGCGAGGTAGGCGCCCAGGGTCAAGGCCGCGCAGATCCACGCCGCGCGTATCGTGTCGCGGCGCGAGCCGGTCGCGGCCGCGAGCAGCACCACCAGCACGTACAGCACCGCGATCGCGACGTCGAGCGGGGTCAGCACATCGGTGAAGAACACGGCGCCCGCAAGCGCCGCGGCGAGAATCCTGAGTGCGCGAGCGTCGCGGCGGCGCACCTGTTCTAATGCGCGTCTGAAGACTTTCACGGCAACTGGAAGAACGTCCTGCAGTACTGCTACCAGCAGCGCCGCAGTGCGAGATCGAATGGAAGTCATCAAAGCCGGCATCGTGCGGCGAGTGCCGGCATCGCTTTCTGTCAAGAGCGCGATATATAACATAGCCGTGAACCCGGCAAGCATCGAACCAGCGGGGCGCGTCCTCCAGCAGGCGACTTTTTTTAAGTCAGCGTAATGGTTTCGTCGGGCGGGCACGCCGGTTCGATGTGCGTCGATACGGTGCATCGCGGGTTGCTCGCGCGGTCCGTCCGTGCCGTGCGATTCGGCCATGCGGGCCGGCGCGCGGCCGGACGTGGGCGGACGTGGTCGGCATAGGCGTCGCATGCACCGCTGAGGGGCGACGCGTCGGCGCTGCGTTGCGCCACCCGATTGCGGCGCATTGCCGCGAAGTCCCCGCACGGCCGGGCGCAACCGGGCGCGGCCCGGCCCGACTGCGCAGCGAGGCGCTGCGCGTGCATGGTCTCCAGTGTAGTCACAGTGCCGATACGGTCTTTTAGCGCTTTTCCCGATTTGTCGAAATCGCACGGCGGAGCAGGCCGCGTGCCAGATGCGTACGACGGCGCGTGGCGTGCGTATTCGAAGCGGTGCGTGCTGTTCGGCAACGCGCGCGGTGCGACTGCCAGTACGCTCGCCAAAGACAAAGCGGCACTGCGCGACTGCCGGTATGCCCGCCAAAGAAAGGCATCGCGCGATTGTCTCCGCGATGAGCATGCTTGACCCTGCGATGCAGAAACGGGTTGCCGGTCATCCGTACGGCTGCCGCGCAGCGGGACGTTATCGATAACTCGACGGGATCGTGTCCGCGACGAGCGCGCGCACCACTGCGCGGATCAGTTCGAGGATACCCGCGCGGTCCCGCACCTTGCCCGGCTTGGTCCCGGCGCGAGTCCTGGCCGTTCGCTGCGAAAGCGCCGTTTTACGCCTTGGCTAGCGAGGTAATCCGATTCGCGTGTATTGCGTACGCGAAGGGATCAGAACAATAAACCAGCAGATGAACTGGCCAAACCAACAGTGGCCTCACGCATGCCTTTGTAGGGCTGGTTGGCGTCAGGCGCTTCGGATACCTTTGAGACACCGCGGAAACGTCCGTTCCCGAACCGCATGACACCCAACGCATGCAGGCAGCTCATGATCGCTTCATCGCACAACCAGACCGGTTTCGCCGCGCAGGCTGCGCACCGGCATCATCACAGCCGGATCCGTACCGAACAGCATTGGCGCTGCCCCGCGAGCGAGCCGGCGGCCGCCGCGCTGCCGTACGGCGACGTGCTCGTCGCGCGCTGGACCCACAGCGAAGCCGAACCGCTCGAAGCGTCGCATAGCGGTTACGCCGACTACCACTGCATCGCGTTGAACCTGAAATGCGCGACGCTGCGCTTCGAGCATGCCGGCCGTACCGTCGTGTCGGGCCGCGTGACGGCCGGCGCGGTGCAGGTCACGGCGCCGGGCGTGCCGGTGGCGGTGCGTTTCGAGTCGCCGGTGGATGCGTTGCATCTGTTCGTGTCGCAAGCGGCGCTCGCCGAATGTTTCGAAGACCTGTTCGGCCATGCGCATGCCGGCGAAGTGGTGCTGGCCGATCCGCGCATCCTGCGCGACCCGACGCTCGAGCGGCTCGCGCAGGCACTCGCGGTGTCGCATTCCACCGATGCCGCGGCAGGCAAGCTGTTTACCGACAGCGTGAGCCTCGCGATCGTGTCGCGGCTCGTGTCGCGCCATTTCACGATTGCGGCGCGTCCGGCGCGCGAAGCCTCGGCACTGCCGCAGTGGCGTATGCGCCGCACCATCGACTTTATCGAAGCGCATCTTGCCGACGCGATCGGTCTTGCCGAAATGGCGCAAAGCGCGGGCTTGACGCGCATGCACTTTGCCGCGCAGTTCCGCCGCGCGACCGGGCTGCGTCCGCACGAATATCTGCTGCGCCGCCGGATCGAACACGCGCAGCAACTGCTGACACGTTCGCGGCACAGCATGCTCGACGTCGCGTTGAGCTGCGGTTTCCGTTCGCAATCGCATTTCACGGCCGTATTCAAACGCTTCGTCGGCGATACCCCGTATTGCTGGAAGGTCAAGACAAACGTCAACCAATGATGCGGCGCTCCGGCCGCGGCAGCGGCGCCCCCGCGCTGCGAGCGCGCGGGCCGGGGCAGCATCGCGGAGACACTGGACATGCGCAAACCCGATTCGACGCCTGCCGCGGAAGACGCGCTCGAGCAGGCGGCCGGCTGGCAGCAGGCGGATTCCCGGACCCATGTGGCGCGGCTGAACCAGGCGGCGCTGCAGACGGACCCGATCGTCTATAGCAGCTCCCCGGCGATCCAGCTGGTGCCGTCCTATACGTTGCCCCCGCGCGCCGCGGCGCGCCGTCACACGCAATGTCTGAACCGTTGCGTGGTTGGTCTGTGGCGCAGGTTCGGCTGAACGTCCCCGATATGGTGAGGTGAGCGATGCTGGCAAAAGCGAATGTGTACGACCCATGGCGGCAGACCATCGGCCTGTTGTCGGTGATGTCCGGGCGCCCCGATCCGGTGGTCACGCGGCTCGCAGCGCTGCATGTGCGCTTCGAGCGCAGGACGTGCCGGTTGATGCTGGCCGGTGAGCGCGTCGACGCGAAGGTGTGCCTGATCGACCGGCCCAGCTCCGCGACCGCGACGATCGCGTGGCACGACTCGACGCACTGCTCGTACGGCGATCAGCTGTGGCATGCGGCGCGCGCGCGGGTCAGCGGCCTGTGCGCGATGAGCGGCCGCGCGATCCGCATCGGTGACGAGGTGTTCAAGCCGCGCCGCTGCCGGCCCGCGCCGCTCAATGCGAGCGCAATGATCCTGGCCGCGGTGCTCGATGAGGCGGCGCGCGAAGTGCAGGCGCTGGGCGGATGAGCGGTGCGCAGGGCGGATCAGCGGGGTGCAGGGCAGGTGAGCATGCGCTGCGCGAATCGGCGGTGCGCAGGGCTGGTGAGCGACGCGCAGAACGGATGAACTGCGCGCAGGCGTCGGGCACTGTGGCGGTGTGCGTCGGCGCCGGCCCATCCTCGCGTCCAGGCGCGCCGCGGTTCAGGCGCGTTTGCCGGCAACGGGCTGAAGTCGCGCTACGCGCGCGCCTCGCCCGCCGGCGGCACGGCTTTCAGCGCACGGCAGATCTGCGCGACGTGCCGATGGTCGGTGCCGCAGCAACCGCCGACCACGTTCATGCGCGCCAGCCACGCGCGCAGCGCGCGATATTGCGCGCCGAGCTCGGCCGGGTCGCCGTCGTCGAGTTCGGTCGCTTCGTCGAGTTCCGCGTGGCTCTGGCGCGATGCGTTGGCGCGCACGCCGCGAATCCGCTCACGCCATGCGCCACCTTCGGCGAGCATCGTGTCGAAGTGCGTCGGGTGCGCGCAGTTGATCATGTAGTACACCGGGTAGCCACCGGTTGCGTCGTCCGTGCGCGCGATCGCGTCGGCGAGGGTATCGCCCGACGGCAGCCGTCCGTCGGTTTCCAGGGTGAACGAAACCGCCAGCGGTAACGCGGCGGCGCGGGCCGCCTGCGCAATGCCGAGCGCCTCTTCGACATAGTTCATCGTGAACGCGCCGGCCATGTCGGCGAGCGTCGCCGCGAAGGTATCGAGTTGCGGCTGGTGATAGGCGCGCGCCTGTTCAACACTCATCCGCACGTCGGGCCGATAGCCGTCGCCGCGCGGACCGAGATTGCCGCTGATCACGATCGGCGTGGCCGGCGTTTCCCATCTCGCGCGCACGCGCATCAGCAGGTCGACCGCGCGGCGGTTCACGCCCTCCAGCTCCGCGTCGTCGTAGCCGAGCCGGCGAGCCCAGTCGGGATTCGCGCGCCAGGTCGGCGTCTCGAGCACCGCGCCGACGCCTTCATCGCGCGCCAGTGCCGCATAGCGTTCGAAATAGCGCTCGAGCCGGGCGATGCCCGCGGCGTCCTTCAGCAGGTCGAATGCGGCGAAGCACGGCAGCTCGATGCCGTCGTGGAAGATCAGGGTGGTCTCGAGTCCGCCGTCGGCCATGAAGAGCCGGTCCTCGAGCTGCGGCAGACAGGTGCGGTAGACGCTCATCGCGGGCTCCTGTGCGAATCGCCAGGGCGTTCGCAAACTGCGGCGGTTATTACAGATAGCCGACGGATCGAGTGTAGACGCTACCCCGTGGCGCAGCGCGGCTTTTACTTTTCTTCAATCAGCGCTTGCAGAAGCGTCGCGCGGCCTGCGTGCGTCTAACCAGCCGCACAGCCATAAAAACGCCGGCGGCCCGTGCGAGGCGCCGGCGTATCGCGATGCAGCCGCGTGATTGCGCGCGTCGGCTTGCGGCGCAGGGCGACCCTGTTGGCCGATTCGCATGAATCAGCGCGCATTGACCATCGCCGCATTACGTTTTAGAAGCACCTGGTTTTCTGAATGCTTTCCGTGCGTTTCTATTTCATTCTGCTGCCACCCGCACTACAGATAAATGACGGCCTGCACCGGACTGACATCGAGCGGTCGTGCGAAGCTGAAAAAAATAAACGGTAATAAAAAAACAGTATTGCGCGCGGCGAGTATCCACGGTGTACAGAGGCGCGTGCGTCAGAGCGCCGCAACGTGCTGTTCTGTCTGGAATTAGCGCAATTTGCGCGGCGTGCAAGCCCTGCCGAAATTTGTCTGCAGTAGCATCTTTTAGCGCGTGGCGAGTGCGCAAAGGCCCTGCAAAATCGTCTGCCTTTGTGTACATTCGCGCTTTGGCTGTCGGCATGCCGTATGCGTGCGCGGTGCGCCGCCGCGGCAACGCCGCCGTTTAGCAGCAAGGAGAGAGAAAGACTGGTATTGAGCCGCCTAACCATTTGAACCGGATCAAGCCGCCGGCCTAACCCTGCATGGCGCCGGCAGCATCGTTTCGAAGAAGTGAAGCGCATTACCCGCGCCCGAGACCCGCCGGCCGCCGCGAGCCTCGTCGCGACAGCCGCGTGACGCCGAAATCAAATTGCCCCGCGCCGCAGCGACAATTCGTGCGACGCGGTCGCATCTTTTTTGACGCCGCGACGGAGTGCCGTATATTCGGGCGCTTTTCCCTGTAACCGTAATCGTTCTACCCAGGAAATCTCATGCTCGGCCTGGTACGTATCGCCCTTCGACGGCCATACACCTTTGTCGTGCTGGCGATCGCCATCTTCATCATCGGACCGCTGTCCGCGCTGAAGACGCCAACCGACATCTTTCCCGACATTCGCATTCCGGTGATCAGCGTCGTGTGGCAATACACGGGCCTGCCGCCGGACCAGATGGCCGGCCGCATCACGTCGACGTTCGAACGCACGATCACGACCACCGTGAACGACGTGGAGCACATCGAGGCGGAGTCGATCAACGGTTTCGCGATCATCAAGATCTTCTTTCAGCCTGGCGTGAACATCGCGACGGCGAATGCGCAGGTCACCGCGGTCGCGCAAACGCAGTTGAAGCAGTTGCCGCCCGCCACCACGCCGCCGCTGATCCTGAACTACAACGCGTCGACGGTGCCGATCATCCAGCTGGCGCTGTCGGGCAAGGGGCTGTCTGAACAGAACCTCGGCGACCTTGGCCTGAACCAGTTGCGTCCGCAACTGGTGACGGTGGCTGGCGCGTCGATTCCGTATCCGTTCGGCGGCAAGACCCGCCAGGTGCAGATCGACGTCGATCCGGCGCGGCTGCAGGCGCGCGGTCTGTCGGCGCAGGACGTGGCGACCGCGCTCGCCACGCAGAACCTGATCACGCCGGTCGGCACGGCGAAGATGGGCGACCACGAATACGTGCTGCAGCTGAACAACGCGCCTTCGGTGATCCGCGAACTGGGCGATCTGCCGGTCAAGGCAGTGAACGGCACGACCGTCTATATCCGCGACGTCGCCAACGTGCGCGACGGCGCGCCGCCGCAAACCAATATCGTGCACGTGGACGGCCACCGTTCGGTGCTGATGTCGGTGCTGAAGAACGGCTCGGTGTCGACGCTCGCGATCATCTCCGGCATCAAGCAGCACGTCGACGACGCGCGTGCGTCGCTGCCGGACAACCTGCAGATTTCCCCGATCGGCGACCAGTCGCTGTTCGTGCGCGCGGCGGTCAGCGGCGTGGCGCGCGAAGCGGTGATCGCCGCAGTGCTGACCAGCCTGATGATTCTGCTGTTCCTCGGCAGCTGGCGCTCGACGGTGATCATCGCAACCTCGATCCCGCTGGCGATTCTCGGCTCGATCATCGCGCTGTCGGCGCTCGGCGAGACGCTGAACATCATGACGCTCGGCGGTCTCGCGCTGGCGGTGGGTATTCTGGTCGACGACGCGACGGTGACCATCGAGAACATCAACTGGCACCTCGAACACGGCAAGCCCGTCGAAGACGCGATTCTCGACGGCGCCGCGCAGATCGTCACGCCGGCCTTCGTGTCGATGCTGTGTATCTGTATCGTGTTCGTGCCGATGTTCTTCCTGTCGGGCGTGGCGCGCTTCCTGTTCGTGCCGATGGCCGAGGCGGTGATCTTCGCGATGGTGTCGTCGTTCATCCTGTCGCGTACGCTGGTGCCGACGATGGCGAACTATCTGCTGAAGCCGCACAGCGAAGAACATGAAAACGACCCGCATCGCAAGCCGCCCGGCCCGCTCGGACGCTTCCAGAAGGGCTTCGAGGCGCGCTTCGAGAAAGTGCGCGCGGGCTATCGCGGCCTGCTGATACTCGCGCTCGACAACCGCCGCGGCTTTATCGCGGTGTTCCTCGGCTTCGTGCTGCTGTCGTTCGCTTTGGTACCGTTTCTCGGCCGCAACTTCTTCCCGGCGGTGGATGCCGGGCAGATCCTGATGCACGTGCGCGCGCCGGTCGGCACGCGGGTCGAGAAGACCTCGGAGATTTTCGCCAACGTCGAGAACACGATCCGCCAGATCATTCCGCCCAATGAACTGGGCACGATGGTCGACAACATCGGCCAGCCGGTCAGCGGTATCAATACCGCGTACAACAACACCGGCACGATCGGCTCGCAGGACGGCGACATCCAGCTCGAACTGAAGGAAGGCCACGCACCGACCGACGAATACGTGCGGCGCATGCGCGAAGAACTGCCGCGCCTCTATCCGGGCATGACGTTCTCGTTCCCGCCGGCGGACATCATCAGCCAGATCCTGAACTTCGGCTCGCCGGCGCCGATCGATCTGCAGGTGCGCGGCAACAATCTGGCGGGCAACTTCGCGTATGTGAACGCAGTGCTGCGCGACGTGCGGCGCGTGCCGGGCGTGGTCGATGCGCGCATCCAGCAGTCGCAGCAGATTCCGAGCTTCAACGTGAACGTCGACCGCACGCGCGCGCAGCTGCTGAACATCACCGAGCGCGACGTGACCAACAGCCTGGTGGTGAACCTCGCCGGTTCGAGCCAGGTGGCGCCGACCTACTGGCTGAACAACGCGAACGGCGTGTCGTACCCGATCGTGATGCAGACGCCGCAGTACACGCTCGATTCGCTGTCGGCGCTGCGTAACATTCCGATCACCGCCGGCCAGCCGCTGAACGCACAGGTGCTTGGCGGTCTCGCGACCTTCGACCGCACCAACACCAGCTCGGTGGTGAGCCAGTACAACATCATCCCGATGGTCGAGATCTTCGCGACTACGCAAGACCGCGACCTCGGCGCGGTGGCGGGCGACATCCAGAAGATCGTCGCGGCACATGCGAAGGAGTTGCCGAAGGGTTCGACGGTGGCGCTGCTAGGCCAGGTGCAGACGATGAACAGTGCCTTCGCGGGCATGCTGTTCGGCCTGCTCGGCGCGATCGTGCTGATCTATCTGCTGATCGTCGTGAACTTCCAGTCGTGGGCCGACCCGTTCGTCATCGTGTCGGCGCTGCCGGCCGCTCTGGCGGGTATCGTGTGGATGCTGTTCGCGACGCACACTACGCTGTCGGTGCCGGCGCTGACGGGTGCGATCATGTGTATGGGGGTGGCGACCGCCAACTCGATTCTGGTGGTCAGCTTCTGCCGCGAGCGGCTCGCCGAACACGGCGACGCAGCCAAGGCCGCGATCGAAGCGGGCTTCACACGCTTCCGCCCGGTGCTGATGACGGCGCTGTCGATGATCATCGGCATGATGCCGATGGCACTCGCACTCGGCGAAGGCGGCGAGCAGAACGCGCCGCTCGGCCGCGCGGTGATCGGCGGCCTGATCTTCGCGACGACCGCATCGCTATTCTTCGTTCCTGTCGTTTTCAGCATTATTCACGCGCGCGATGGCCGCGCGGCAAGCCCGGCGCCAGCCTCGGGAGGTCCTGCTCATGTCGTCTGAATCCATTGAACCCGGTTACGAATCCAAATATGCGGGTCATCCGCCGCGCCGCCGCCTCGTTACGGCCGGCATCGTCGGTGTTGTGCTGGTGGTCGTCGTGGTGGGCGCGGGTCTTGCCGTGCGCGCCGCCGACTCGCACAAGCTGAAGAGCTGGACCGACGCGCAGGCGGTGCAGACCGTCTCGGTGGTCGCGCCGGTCCGCGACGCGGCCGGTCCGTCGCTGACGCTGCCCGCGCAGATGCAGGCCTATTCGCGTGCGCCGATCTTTGCGCGCGTCAGCGGCTATCTGAAGTCGTGGAACGTCGATATCGGCGGCAAGGTGAAGGCGGGCCAGTTGCTCGCCGTGATCGAAACGCCGGAGCTCGATCAGCAGCTGGTGCAGGCCAAGGCCGATCTGGCCACCGCGCAGGCCAACGCGTCGCTCGCGGAAACCACCGCGAAGCGCTGGCGCGCGATGCTCGGCACCGACGCAGTCGCGCAGCAGGACGTCGATACGCGCAACGGCGACTTCGCGGCGAAGAAGGCGCTGGTCGATGCATCGAAGGCGAACCTCGACCGGCTGATCGCGACCAAGGGCTTCGCGCGCATCGTCGCGCCGTTCGATGGCGTGATCACCGCGCGCGACACCGATATCGGCGCGCTGATCAATGCGGGCAGCGGCGGTGTCGGCCAGGAGCTGTTCCAGGTGTCCGACGTGCACCAGCTGCGCGTGTACGTGCAGATGCCGCAGAACTACGCGCCGATCGTGCATACCGGCACGACCGCGGCGCTGACGGTGCCGGCGTATCCGGATCAGCAGTTCACCGCGCACGTGGTCGCTTCGGCGGATTCGGTGAACGCGCAATCGGGCTCGACGCTGGTGCAGCTGCTGGTGGACAACAGCGACGGCAAGCTGCTGCCGGGCGGCTTCGCAAGCGTGCAGTTCAAGCTGCCGGTGGCGCCCAATGCGCTGCGCGTGCCGGCCAGCGCACTGGTGTTCGACAGCCACGGCTTGCGTATCGCCACGGTCGGCGAGGGCGGCCACGTGGCCTTCAAGCGCGTGACGATCGCGCGCGACCTTGGCGATTCGGTCGAGATCGGCTCGGGCCTCGCGCCGACCGACCGCGTGATCGACGCACCGCCCGATGGGCTCGCCGAAGGCGATGCGGTGGAGATCGCAACGGGCAGCAAGGACGACGGCAAGAAGGCGGCACCCGCACATGGCTAACGCGATTGCACTGCGTGCGCGGCGCGCGTGGTCGAAACGCCCATTGCTGGCGGCGCCGTTCGCGGTCGCTGCCGCGGCGCTGGTCGCGGGCTGCTCGCTCGCCCCCGACTACAAGGTGCCGCCGTCGCCGGTCGCTGCCGAATACCGCACGACCGGGCCGTGGGTCAGCGCCAAGCCCGCCGATCAGCTGAGCCGCGACGGCTGGTGGAAGATGTACGGCGACACGCAGCTCGACGGTCTGGAAAAGCAGCTGCTCGCCAGCAATACGGATCTGCAGGCGGCGTATGCGCACTATCTGCAGGCGCAGGCGTTCGTCGAGCAGGTCAGTGCGGACCTGTATCCGCATCTGTCCGCGATCGCCGCGCCGCTGCGCGAGCGGCAATCGGCGACGCGGCCGCTACGCAATGGCGGCCCCAACTACTACAACTCGGTGACGCTCGGCGGCGAACTCGACTACGACCTCGATCTGTGGGGCCGCGTGCGCGATTCGGTGAAGGCCGGCAAGTACGAAGCGCTGGCTACCCAGGCCGATCTCGCGTCGGTGCAACTGAGCCTGCAGATCCAGCTGGCCGACAGCTACGTTCAACTGCGCGGCCTCGACCAGCAGACGAGGCTGTTGCGCGAGACCGTCGTCGCATTTACGAAGGCGCTTCAGCTGACGCAGGCACTGCACGGCGGCGGCATCGTCGCCGGCCTCGACGTGGCGCGCGCGCAGACGCAGCTCGCTTCCGCACAGTCGCAGCTGTCGCAGAACCTCGCGCAGCGCGCGCTGCTCGAGCATGCGATCGCCGTGCTGGTGGGTGCGTCCGCTTCCGAATTCACGCTGCCCGAAGCGACCGCGGATATTCCGCTCGCGCAGATTCCGGTCGGCGTGCCTTCGGTGCTGCTGCAGCGGCGCCCGGATATCGCCGCGGCGGAGCGGCGCGTCGCGGAGGCGAATGCGAAGATCGGTGTCGCGCGTGCCGCGTACTTCCCGTCGATCACGCTGACCGCTCAGGGTGGCCTGCAAAGCTCGGTGTACGCGAACTTCTTCAGCGCGCCGAACTTCTTCTGGGCGGTCGGGCCGCAGCTCGCGCAATACATCTTCGACGGCGGCTTCCGGCGCGGTCAGCTCGATGCGGCCAAAGCGGCCACCGACGAAGCCGGTGCGCGCTATCGCGGCGTCGTGCTGGACGCGTTCCAGCAGGTCGAGGACAACCTGTCGCTGCTGGCCGATCTGGGCACGGCGCTGCAGCAGCAGCGCGATGCGGCCACGGCCGCCGAGCGCGCGCTGTCGCTCGCGACCACGCAGTACAAGGAAGGTGCGATCGGTTATCTCGACGTGGTGACCGCGCAGACCACCGCGCTCGATGCCGAACGTTCGGTGATCCTGATCCAGACGCGGCAGTTGAGCGCCAACGTGCAGCTGATTCACGCGCTGGGCGGCGGATGGTCGACCAGCGAACTGGAGCAGGCGGCTACGGCGCCGGCGCTGGTCGCAGCGTCCGAGCAGAACGCGAAGTAACAGGCAGGGCGCGGGCGGTGCTGCGGCGGGTCGAACGGCCCGCGTGGCGGCCGCGCCGTTTCACCTCAGTCGACGCTCGACAACGAGGCGCACGGCCGCTTGCGCGGTCCGCCCGCCTCGTACGCAAGCAGACAGTCGCTCAGCTGCCGCGTGTCGATTCGAACAGGAACCAGGCACGGCGTTCCGCCTCGTCGATCCAGTTTTCCAGCAGGCTCGCGCTCGCGACATCGCCTGCGTTATCGCATACTTCGTGCGCTTCGCGCATCCGCGCAGCCAGATTCAGATTGTCGTCGCGCAGTTCGGCCAGCATGCCCTGCGGCGCGACGAAATCGGCGTCGTTGTCGCTGACGCGCTGCAGTTTCGCAATGTGGCCGATCGAGCGCAGCGTCGTGCCGCCGATCTTGCGCACCCGCTCGGCGATGTCGTCGGTCATCGCGAACAGCTGTTCGCCCTGCTCGTCGAGCAGCAGGTGATAGTCGCGGAAATGCGGGCCGGACATGTGCCAATGGAAGTTCTTGGTCTTGATGTAAAGCGCGAACGTATCGGCCAGCAGCAGATTCAGCGCGCCGGACACTTTCGTTACGGCTTCCTGCGAAAGGCCGGACGGCGTGGACAACTGCGATTTGCCGTGCTTGTCACCATGTGACATATCGATGTACCTCCAGTTGAAACGGGTTGCATGAACGCGGCGCTGAAGCCGTGCGGCAAGCCTGACGGCGAGCCTGACGGCGAGCCATTGGACAAGCCTTCCGGCACGGCCCGACGGCGGGGCCAGGCGCGCGAGACTACGCAGCATCGCCCGTTTCGCGGACGCTCGTGTGCCTCGGCGAACTGCTTTTTTCAGCTTCGCACGAAAGCGCGGTGCGAACCGCGGCACCGCGATGACGGCAGCGTCGCATAACGCGCGTGGGCTCGCAACCGGGCCGCCCGCGCGGGCCGCGCATACGCCCGTGTTATCTCCAACCCCCGATGCAGCACCCGGCTGCGCGCGGCCCAGCAGCGCGCGGCGTCATTGGGCACAGCAGATGCTGTAGCGCTGCGAGCGTCCGTGCGGCGCGTGCGGGGTGAAGTGCGGCGTCCCGGCACTACCCGGCACCGCGCATGGCGACGGCGCGCCGCCCGCGCCCTACGCGCGCGGACACCGACCCATCTGACAGGAGTGTGGCGATCATGAGCGACGACCTCATCGAGCAGCAAATCCGCGAACGTGCATATCAGTTGTGGCAGCAGGACGGTTCGCCCGAGGGCCGATCCGACGAGTACTGGGACAAGGCGCAACGCCAGGTGCAGGCCGAAGGCGCGGGTCAGCCGGACGGCGCGATTTCCGCTGATCAATCGAGCAAGCGCCGCATCGAAGACGAGGTGCCGCAGGATGCCGAGGCGGTGGATGCCGGCGCACCGCGCGCCAGGCGAGCGCGCTAGCGGCGCGGGTAAGGGCTCGCGCCGCGCGGCACACGATGCGCTTGTTCATACGGCACACGTAAGCCTTACAAACGCGCAGCGCGAGCGGCTTTTTGCACATTTCTACATTTTCACGGCTTGGCGAGTGGTGCATGCAGGTTGCGTGAAGGCGCGCGCGGTTGCGCATGGCGCTTTACACGACGCGGCACGCTGCATTGTGTTGCGCGCGTTAACCGTGTCGCAAGCGTATCGCAGACGTGCCGCGCCCAATGGCGCGGATTTTGCAAAGCATGATTGCCGGCGTGCCTGTCGGATGGCGCGCTGGCCGTATCGCACACCTTGCGTCACGCGGTCGGCGACCGCGGTCCGCTTATCCCGATCAACACATCAACAGGAGCAGCGCAGATGGAAACGTCAAAGACGGAAGGCGTCATTCGAGAGGCAGTGGGCAGCGCACAGGATGCACTCGGCGGCGCGCTCGGCGATGCCGGCATGCAGATGTCCGGCAAAGCGAGGGAACTGTGCGGCAAGGCGCAGCAGCTGTGCGCGGATACCGCGGCGATCGCGCGCGACTCGATGGTCGAGAAACCGCTGACGACGCTGGCGGTCACGGCCGCAGTCGGCTTCGTGGTCGGTGCGCTGTGGTCCTGGAATCACGGCGACAGCGACGCGCGCCGCTAGCGCGCATACACCGCGGCGACGCGACACACGCGATGGAGCATCGCCATGTCGATACATTCGAAGGTCACCCAATGGAGCAACGTCAGCCACTTCTGCGTCGAGCGTCTCGCCGACTATAGCGAGCTGTTCGCGCTCGAGCTCGCGCAAACGCGCATCCGCCTGATGCGCGAAGTGATCGCGCTGGTTGCGCTGGCGGTGGCAGGGCTGTTGACGCTGTCATTCGTATGCGTGGCGATCATCGCGAGTTTCTGGGCCACGCCGTATTTCATCCATGCGGTATGGGCCGTGGCGGGCGGCTGGCTGGTGCTGTCGGTGGCGGCCTTCGTGGTGTTCAGCATGCAGCGCCCCGTATGGTCGTTTCAGGTGCTGCAGCAGGAGATCCGCCACGATCTCGACGCGGTCAGGGAGGCGCTCAAATGAGTTCGCACTCGTATCCCGACAACAAGGTGCTGCACGCTGCGCTGCTGGCGCGCATGGCCGTATCGCGCGCGGATCTGCTGGCCGCGCACGATGCCGTGAAGCTCGCCGAGGCCGGGCGGCGCCCGTCGTTCGCGCCGGCCAATCTGCCTGCGCTGGTGCGCACCGCGCCGAACGTCACGCTGCTGGCTGCGCTGCTGCTCGGCTCGCTGATTCTCGGGCCGCGCCGCATCGCGAGGCTGGTGGTGCGCAACGGCCTGAGCGCATGGATCGCGCGGACCGTGCGGCGCATGGCAGGCCGCTAGCGCCGCGCGGCGCGCACAGCGATGACGACGCTCCACAATCCCGCCTTGCATTTTGTCGCGGCCCATCCGGGCCGCTTTCTCCTGCAGGCGCTCAAGGCGTTCCGCGCCAATCAGGGTCTGCTGCTGGCCGGCGCGGTGGCGTACTACGCGCTGCTGTCGATCGTGCCGCTGCTGATTCTGGTGGCGATCGCGTTCTCGCATTTCGTCGGCGAACAGCTGTTGCTCGACACGCTGACGCGGCTGCTCGAATGGCTGATCCCCGGACAGTCGCAGGCGCTGGTGCGCGAACTCGCGAACTTTCTCGCGCACCGCGACGTGGTCGGCTGGTTTCTGCTGCTGACGATGATCTTCTTCAGTTCGCTCGCGTTTACGGTGCTTGAAAATGCGCTGTCGATCATCTTCGTGCATCGCGTGGCGATCCGGCGCCGGCATTTCATGGTGTCCGCGATCGTGCCGTACTGCTTCAGCCTGTCGCTCGGCGTCGGCGTGCTGATCGTCACGCTGGTCACCAGCACCCTGCAGGTGGTGGCGAGCGACGGCATCCTGCTGTTCGGCCAGACCGTATCGCTGACCGGCGCGGTGCGCGCCGTGCTGTACGTGCTCGGCGTGGCCGGCGAGGTGTTCGTGCTGACCTCGATCTATCTGGTGATCCCGGT
>DATLOW010000333.1:0-5172 GCA_035536055.1 Paraburkholderia sp.
CGCCTGGCCGGTGGCGGCCATGCGCTCGAACGCGCCGAACAGGCGTTCGACTTCGACGTCGCGGCCGTACAGTCTGTGCGGTACCTGGAAGCGCTCCGGAATATCCTGCGCGCCGAGCGCGAACGGCTCGATCTGGCCGGACGCCAGCCATTGAGCGAGACACCGGTCGACGTCGGCACGCAGCCCCTGGGCGCTCTGGTAGCGGTCTTCCGGCAGCTTGGCCAGCAACTTCATCACGATGTCGGATACCGGCTGCGGCACGTGCGGCGCGACCTCGGCCGGCGGAATCGGCATGCGGGCGATATGGCAATGGGTCCATTCCAGCGGATCGCTGGCCTGGAACGGCAAGCGGCCGGTCAGCATCCGATACAGCACCACACCCATCAGATAACAATCGGACCGGTAGTCAACCGAACGATTCATACGGCCGGTTTGCTCGGGGGACACGTAAGCCCAATCGCCTGCGGCCGCGGCGGCGTGCGTCGACACCGCGTTGGCTTCCGTCGCCATGCTGAAGTCGACCAGCAGAACTTCGCCCGTCGCGGGCTCGACCAGAATATTGGCAGGCCGGATATCGCGATGGATGACCCGCGCGGCGTCGATTCCCGCCAGCGCGACGGCCAGATGGTGCGCGATGCGCAGACACAGCGTCACGTCGAAGCGCGGCTCGCGCGCCAGCAGCGCTTCGAGCAGTTCGCCCGCGAAGTCTTCGACGATCACGGCCGAGCCGGCACGCTCGTCGACCCACGCGAGCGGTCTGGCAACGCCCGCGACGCCCAGCGACTGCAGCAGCAGATATTCGCGCTTCAGACGAGCGGCCTGGGTTTCGTCTGCATATTGCGCGGCGAGCTTCAGCAAGACCGGCGTTCCATCCGTCAAGCGGCCGCGGTGGAGGTCAGAGCCCGCTGTCGCACCGATCCGGTCAATAATCTGACAGTTCGCGATAGTCATTGCGCCTCGTGTGCCGCCGTTGACGTGTTGGAAACCTGTTCTGCGCGCTTTCCTCTGACTTGAAACGCACGCCTCTATGCGTATTGGCTAGCGATCAGTTTACTCGGTCAAATACGTAGAAGTCTTGCCGCAATTGCTGATTGCGTGGGCCATCCGCCATATGCATCGCAAGCGGTTCGCTGCGCATTGACGATGCGAGTCCGGTTCGACAGCGAGTGCACGATCAGGGAGCCTATCCGACCGATCGCGTGCGACGGGCCACGCGTGCAAATGGACCGACATGCGCTAGCATGCCGACCATCACATACCCCCCAACGCCACTGCGATGACCGATTCGGCCGACATCCGTTTCCTTCTTGCGATCCAGCAGAACGGCAGCCTCGCCGCCGCGGCGCGCAAGCTGGGCCTGACGCCCTCTGCGGTATCGCAGCGCCTGCAGCAGCTCGAGAAAAAACTCGGCACCCGGCTCGTCGAGCGAACCGCGCGCAAGCTGACCTTTACCGAAGAAGGCGCACTGCTGTGCCAGCGTGGCGCGGAACTCGTCCAGCAGTTCGACACGCTGCTGGAAGATCTGCGAATCCGCCACGGCGGCCTCGTCGGCACGTTGAAGGTCAATGCACCGCTCGGCTTCGGCCGTCGCTATCTCGCGCCGGTGATCGCCGATTTCCAGCAACAGCATCCCGAAGTCGACATCGCGTTGACGCTATCGGATCGCCCATTGACCGCAGCGGACGACCGCTTCGACGTCGTCGTGCATATCGGCGAGCTGCGCGCGTCGAATCTTGTCGGCCATGCGATCGCGCCGAATGCGCGCTTCGTTTGCGCGTCTGCTGCCTTCGTCAAACGTTTCGGCAACCCGGAGACGCCTGACGATCTGGCGCAATTACCGTGCATCGTGCTGCGCGAAAACGACGAAGACGTGTCGTTGTGGCATTTCAGCAAAGGCAAAACCAGCCGCAGCGTGCGGGTCGCATCGAAGCTGAGCTGCAACGATGGCGATGTGATTCACCGCTGGGCGTGCGAAGGGCGCGGCATCATGCTGCGCTCCGAATGGGACGTCGCCGACGATCTTCGGCGCGGCACCCTGGTGAGGCTGCTGCCCGCATGGAAAGCGCCGGACGCCAATGTGATCGCGCTAACGCACAACCGCACCGGTTTGCCGCGAAGAACGCGTGATTTCATGCAGTATCTGCAGCAGCGCTTCAGACCGCACCCGCCATGGCGCAGCTAACGCGCGCGAGGTTCAGTCAGGCTGAATGATGGAGTTAATCCGGCTTAACTCGCGAGGCGCCGTCGAAACCTATAATCGGATTTCACTCCCGATACCGATTGTCGAGGCCGACACCCGTGACCGACTCCTCGCAGCTTCCCCACTACCCGAAAGCCATACTGTTCGACCTTCTCACCGCATTGCTCGACTCGTGGACACTGTGGAATCGCTGCGCAGGGTCCGCACAGGCAGGCCGAGCCTGGCGTGCCGAGTACCTGCGCCTCACCTACGGCTGCGGCCGATACGTCGAATATGAAACGCTGGTACGCGACGCGGCGCAGCGCGTCGGCCTTGCGGAATCGGCGCCGCAAGCGCTCGAGCAACACTGGCTCGAGCTTGCGCCGTGGGATGGCGCACTGACCGCGTTGCAGAAGCTGCAGCCGCACTGCAAGCTTGCCGTCGTCACGAACTGCTCGCAACGCCTCGGCCAGCACGCCGCAGCGATTTTTCCGCTGCAATGGGACGCGGTGGTTACCGCGGAAGAAGCCGGCCGCTACAAGCCCGATCCGCGTCCTTATCAGCTGGCGCTCGACAAGCTCAACGTTTCTGCTCGCGAAGCGGCCTTCGTCGCCGGCTCCAGTTACGACATGTTCGGCACCGCTGCGATCGGCTTGCGGACGTACTGGCACAACCGGATCGGTTTGCCGCTCGTCGCCGGCGCGCGCACGCCGGACATCGAATCTCCGACACTCGATGCACTTGTCCCGTGGGCAAGCGGCTTCGGGTCAGCCACCCAACCATGAGCCCCGATCACATGACGCTCGATTCACTGGATACCCCCGCCGCCATCGTCGACGTGCGCCGCATGCAAAACAACATCGCGTCGATGCAGCAACGCATGAATGCGTTGGGCGTGAAATTCCGGCCGCACGTGAAGACCACCAAATGCGTCGATGTGGTCAACGCGCAGATCGCTGCTGGCGCGCAAGGCATTACGGTGTCCACGCTGAAGGAAGCGGAAGCCTTCTTCGCGGCCGGCATCACGGATATTCTCTACGCCGTCAGCATCGTGCCTGCGAAGCTCGCCCGGGTCATGGCGCTAAGAAAGCAGGGTTGCGATCTGAAGATCATCGTCGACAATGCCGACGCCGCCGCGGCGATCGTCGAATGCTGCGCGACGGCCGCGCAAGTGCTCGAAGTGTGGATCGAAGTGGATACCGACGGCCACCGCTCCGGCATCAAGCCCGAAGAAGATGCGCTGCTGGAGATCGGCCGCATTCTGCAGGACGGCGGCGTCGAGGTCGGCGGCGTCCTCACGCATGCCGGCTCGAGCTACGAATTGAATACGCCACAGGCGTTGGCGGCACTCGCCGAGCAGGAACGCGCCGGCTGCGTGCGCGCCGCGCAACGCCTGCGCGATGCGGGCATGCAGTGCAAGCAGGTCAGCGTCGGCTCGACGCCAACCGCCCTCGCCGCACGCCAGCTCGACGGCGTCACCGAGGTCCGTGCCGGTGTCTACGCATTCTTCGATCTGGTGATGCACAACGTCGGCGTATGCGCGATCGACGATATCGCGCTTAGCGTGCTGACCACCGTGATCGGCCATCAGCAGGACAAAGGCTGGGTAATCGTCGACGCCGGCTGGATGGCGATGAGTCGCGACCGGGGCACGTCGAAACAGCCGCGCGATTTCGGTTATGGACTGCCCGGTACGATTGACGGTGTTCCGCTCGACGGCTACCTGCTGATCGGCGCAAACCAGGAACATGGAATCATCGCGCGCGCCGACGCCGGTCTCGCCGCCACCGACGTCGACCTTAAAGAACGCTTTCCGGTCGGCACGCGGCTGCGCATCCTGCCGAATCACGCCTGCGCGACCGGCGCGCAGTTCCCTGAATATCACGCGCTGCAAGCGGGCGGCGAGCTTGCTGTGTGGAATCGGCTTCATGGATGGTAAAAGCCGTTCATACTTGCGGTTTCGTCGCGTCACCGCGAGTTCGCCTTCATTGTCCTTACCATCCTGGAATCGAAAGTGATCAACACGCATACCGCTCGAGCTTTATCGCAATACAAGACCTGGGCAGACACCGTGCTGTTCGACAGCATCGCACAACTGCCTGCCGAGGAAGCGGTCAAACCGCGCCGCACGCTGTTCAAATCGATGGTCGGCACGCTGAACCATAATCTTGTGGTCGATCTGATCTGGAAGGCACATCTGCTTCAGGTGCCGCACGACTTCACACGGCGCGACGTCCTGCTGCACGCGGAGCTCGCCGACCTGCGCACCGCGCAGGAACAGGAAAACGCGTGGTTCGAGGCATGGGCAAACGAGCAGACCGACAGCTCGCTGCTCGAGGTGCTGCCGTTCCGGTTCGTGTCCGGGCAGGAAGCTTCGATGTCGCGCGGCGCGATGTTCATGCACGTCGTAAATCACGCGAGCTATCACCGCGGATGGGTCTGCGAAATGTTCTTCGACGTTCCGGCCAGACCGCCTGCAACCGATCTGCCGGTTTTTCTGGGGGCGCGGCCGGATGTCGATCGCGTAGCGTAGCGGTCGTCGCGGCTGCGACTGCTTGCTGCACGGAGCCACTCAGGCAAGCAGATAAAACAACCCGCCCGCCAACACGATGGTAACCGGCAGCGTAACCAGCCACGTCATCGCAATGCGAGTCAGCATCGAGCCGTGAACGCCCTGCCCGCCGCTTGCCATCGTGCCTGCACCTGGGATGGGCAATGACGGGGGCCCGATACGCCGCGCCAGTAGCGTGGCCGATTTCGTGAATTTTGTGTGAACCCGCCGTCCAGCGCACTGGTAAACCACTATCGCGCACAGATTGGTCTGCCAGTAACAATCCCTTCTGTCAGTTGGGGCGGTGGTCGCGCATGCCCTCCGTGTCGCTTCGAGGGTTGCCTTTCAAGAAGCCATTCCGCTGATTCGGCCTGTCCGATCCAGTTCCGCTGCAGCCTGTCCGCAAGATTCCCTGCATTACGCACACCGTGTCGGCCATCCA
>DATLOW010000334.1:0-12014 GCA_035536055.1 Paraburkholderia sp.
TGCGCGAACGCGTCCAGCGCGTCGTCTTGAACCGGGTTTGCCGCCGGGCTCGCGATCGGGTTCGCGGGCTGATTTACAGGTTGATTTACAGGCAGATTTGCAGTCGAACCCGCAGCAGGACTCGCGGCAGTATTCCCCGCCGGATTCGGCATTGGTGCCGGCGCCGGCATGATCGCCGCCGGCATCGCGCCCTGCGCCGCCGCATGCGCCGACACCGGCACCGGCGCCACCACCTGTGCAGGAGCCACCGGCGCAACCGGCAGTGGCAACGGCTTCGCTTCTACGGCTTCGCCCGGCACCGGCGCGCTGCGCACCGCATTCTGCAGATAGCGCCCGACCAGATCGAAGAACCGGTCATAAAACTTGCCGGCCTGAATCGTTTCGCTCGAAATCTTCACCATCGCATCGCTGTTCGAGCGGATCGGCAGCGACAGCGAACCAAGCACGCTCAGTCCGACGCTGGCCGACGTATCGCTCTTTTTCAGCGCATAGCCGTTTTGCACCGCATTCGCATAGACCACGCTGGAATTGGTCGCATCGTCGCCGGCCGTGCACACCACGTGAAATTCCACCACGAAGTGCGAATCGCTGGCCGGCTGGAAGTTTTTCGTCGCGTCGATCGTGTCGGGCCGCGCGAGCGTGGTCATATAGCCCTGGCTTAGCAGCGCGCGCCGCGCCGATTCGCATGCCTCGGCGCTCGGCACGTCGAAGCTGTGCATATAGGGGCTCGCTTCATTGCTGAACAGTTCGTCCTGGAACTTCGTCTTCGGTGTCGGCGACGAGCATGCGGCCAGCACGGACAGGCCGGGCAGCAGCAGGGCAAGCGCGATTCGGGTTGAACGGATAAGCATGATGGAAGCGAACGGACTGCGAAGCACGTGACGAAATACCGGACGTCGGACGGCAAGCATTGTAGTGCGGTTCGCCCCGGTAAGGTAAAAGCGTGGGGCGTTGGCCTCAGCGGCTTGCGCGCGGTCCGGTACGCGGCAGTTCGATCGTGAAAACGGTGCCGTGTTCCGCGGTGGACTGGCAGCATACCGTACCGCCATGCATCTGCACGATCGTGCGCACGATATGCAAGCCGAGGCCGAGCCCTTCGCGGGCCTGCTGCCGCGCGCTGTTCGGGCTGAATGCCTGAAACAGGTGCGGCAGCACATCGGCGGCGATCGTGCCGCGATTGGCGATGGCGAGCGTCACGCGCGCGGGCTCGCTGCCGTCGACGCCGAGCGTCACCTTGCCGTCCGGCTCGCCGTGGTGCAGCGCGTTGTTGACGAGGTTCGAGATCGCCTGCCACAGCAGGTCGTGGTCCCACTCGCCGCGGCAGTCGCCGCGTACGTCGAGCCCGATCCGCTCGACGCCCTCGTGCGTCGCGAATTCCTCGATCACCGCGCGGCACAGGGTGCCGAGATCGGTGCTGCCGGGCGCGAGCCGCAAGCGGCCGCCCTGCAGCCGCGCGAGGTTCAGCAACTGATGCACCATGCGCGACATGCGCAGCGAACTGTTCCTGATGCGGTTGGCCGCGGCGCCGGCCTGCTCGTCCGGCGCATTGCGCACCAGATATTCTGCCGACGCGAGCACTGTGCCGAGGGGCGTGCGCAGATCGTGGCCGAGCACGGCCATCAGCATTTCGTTTGCTTCGAGCAGTTGCCGCGTGGTCAGCAGCTGGTCGGCGAGCTGCCGCTTGTGCTGCTCGAGCTGAACGAACACGTCGACTTTCGAGCGCAGGATGCGCGGGTCGAACGGCTTGTGCAGGAAGTCCACCGCGCCCGCTTCGTAGCCGCGGAAGGTGCGCGACGCGTCTTCGGTGGTGGCAGTCAGAAAGATGATCGGCACATGCGACGTGCGCGGGCTGCCGCGCATCAGCGAGGCGAGCTCGAAGCCGTTCATGCCCGGCATGTTGACGTCGAGAATTGCCAGCGCGGCGTCGTGCTTGAGCAGCAGATCGAGCGCCGCGATGCCGGAGTTCGCGACCAGCAGTTCGACACCGGGCTGTGCCAGCAATGCCTGGAGTGCGGTGATGTTATGTGCGATGTCGTCGACGATCAGGATATTGACTGAGGGATTCGCCATGGCATCGAATCAGAGCGAGGGCAACGCGGCGAGCCGCTGCGCCATCAGGGTTGGAGAAAGAATGTCGTCGGCGGCGCCGCGCGCAATCGCGGCGCGCGGCATCGTTCCGGACAGCGCGGTCGCCGGGTCCTGCACCCACGCGACGCCGCCCATTGCACGGATCGTCGCGAGGCCTTGCGCGCCGTCCTCGTTGGCGCCCGACAGCAGAATGCCGAGCAGCCGCGCCCCGTACACGTACGCGGCCGATTCGAACAGCACGTCGATCGACGGCCGCGAGTAGCGCACCGACGAGTCCACCGAAAGCGCGATCGTGCAGTCGTCGGCCACCATCATGTGATAGCCGGGCGGCGCGACGTGCACGCGGCCGGCGGCGATGCGCTCGCCCGCGTCGGGCTCGATGACCGGCAGCGCGCAACGGTACTGCAGGGTTTCGAGCAGATAGCTCGGCGTCTCGGCCGGCAAATGCGTGACCACCAGCAGCGCCGGCGCGAAGTCCGGCGGCAGCGCGGCGAGCAGCACCGTCAGCACTTCGAGGCCACCCGCCGAGCCGCCGAGCGCAATCGCATCGAACCGGCGCGCGGCAGGCGGCAGGCTTTGCGAAGGGTTGGCGGCGTGATCGGCTTGCATGTCGGGCTGGTCGTATGCGGTTGGTCGGCGTTCGTTTTAGCTTCGGGCGGTGCGGAAATCGGTTCGCGCAGGCGGTGCGTCTAGCGCTTCTGGTAAATGCGTTCGCGTTCGCGGAATTCGTCGAACGCATCGTAATGCGCCGAAAATCGCAGGCTTTCCTTGCTGCCGAGGCCGAGAAAACCGCGCCGCACCAGCGAACGCTCGAACAGGCCCAGCGCGCGGTCCTGCAGGCCGCGATCGAAATAGATCAGCACGTTGCGGCACGACACCAGATGCGCTTCGAGAAACACTTCGTCAGTGGACAGGCTGTGGTCCGCGAACACCACGCGGTCCTTCAGCGAACTGGCGAAACGCGCGCCGCCGTACGCAGCATGATAGTAGTCGGACAGCGAATGCTTGCCGCCCGCCGCCAGATAGTTGCGCGTGAAACCAGCGATGCGCTCGAGCGCGTAGATGCCGGCTTCGGCGCGCTCGAGCGCATCCGGGCTGATGTCGGTCGCATAGAACAGCGTGCGCTCGGTCAGGCCGGCTTCGTCGAACAGGATTTTCAGCGACCACAGTTCTTCGCCGGTACTGCAGCCCGCCACCCATACCTTGATCGACGGATAGGTTTGCAGCAGCGGCAGCACGTGTTCGCGCAGCGCGAGAAAGTAGTGCGGATCGCGGAACATGTCGCTGACCTGCACCGTCAGGTACTCGAACAGCCGCGCGAAATCGGTCTCGCTGCGCAGAATGCGGTCTTGCAGCTGCGACAGCGTCTTCAGGCCGAATTCGTCGAGTGCCTGCGCGAGCCGGCGCCGCAGCGACGACATCGCGTAATGGCGAAAATCGTGCTGATACTTCAGATAGATCGCTTCGAGCAGCAGTTTCAGCTCGATGTCGAAATCGTGCAGGCGCTGCGGCGACATATCGGACAGGATGCGGCTCATGCTGGGTCGCTCCATACGGCTAACGCTGATGCAGCCAGACGCGGCACAGCGAAATCAGCTTGTCGACGTCGATCGGCTTCGAAATATAGTCGTCCGCGCCCGCTTCGAGGCAGCGCTGCCGGTCGTGCGCCATCGCCTTCGCCGTGAGCGCGATGATCGGCAGATGCGCGAAGCGCGGGTTCGCGCGAATCTGCGCGGTGGCGGTCAGGCCGTCCATCTCCGGCATCATGATGTCCATCAGCACGAGGTCGACGTGCGCGCCGTTTTCCAGCAACTCGAGCGCCTCGCGGCCGTTGCGGGCGATTTCGAGGCGCGCCCCGAGCGGTTCGATCACGTGCGATAGCGCGAAGATGTTGCGCACGTCGTCTTCGGCAAGCAGGATCGTGCGGTCTTCGAACGCGTTGTCGCGCTGGCGCACCGTGCGCAGCATGCGCTGCTGCTCCGGCGCAAGCGACGATTCGACGCTGTGCAGGAACAGCGTGACCTCGTCGAGCAGCCGCTCCGGCGATTTCGCGCCCTTGATGATGATCGACTTCGAATAGCGGCGCAGCCGGTGTTCCTCGTCGCCGGACAGCATGCGGCCGGTGTAGACGATCACCGGCAGTGCCTGCAGCGCCGCGCTGGCCGCCATCTTTTCGAGCAGATCGTAGCCGGTGCCGTCGGGCAGCGCGAGGTCGGTCACCACGCAGTCGAAGCGCGCGGTGGACAGCTGCGTGAGCGCTTCGGAAAGCGTTGCGACCGCAACGATCTCGGTGCTGTTGCTCTTTAGCAGCGCGCGGATGCTTTCACGCATCGCTTCGTCGTCTTCGATCACCAGCACGCGCTTCATCTGCTGCTGCAAGCGCGTTTCGAGGCGGCGGATCGCGGCTTCGAGCGTGGTGCGCGCGGTCGGTTTCAGCGTGTAGCCGACCGCGCCCAGATGCAGCGCCTTTTCGGCGTGATCGGTGGCCGACACGATATGAATCGGAATGTGCCGCGTGGCCGGGTCGTTCTTCAGCCATTCGAGCACGGTCAGGCCGGAACGGTCCGGCAGGCCGACATCGAGCAGCACCGCGGTCGGCTGCAGATCGCGCACCAGCGCCACGCCGCTTGCGCCGTCGGTGGCGTGCACGAAGTCGAAGTCGAGATCGTGTGCGAGGTCGCGCAGGATCTCGGCGAACGCGGGGTCGTCTTCGATGGTCAGGATCAGGCGGTTTTCGTGCTTGCGGCTATCGCGGTCGTCGGCGATCGGTGGGTTGCCCATGGCCGCGCCGAGCGGTGCCAGTGGCGCGCGTGGCTGCGCGATGGCGGTGGGGCGGGCGGGGTCTGTTGCATGCAGCGCCGCGCGTCTCATAGCTGCGCCGTTCGTGCCCGCACTTGCGCTGGCCAGGCTGGTATCGCGCTGCCCAGGCGCGCGCAGCCCGCGCGAGGCGGAGTCGTCGGCCAGCGTCGAGGCCGCGGCCGCCGCCGAAAACTCGGTCGGCAGCCACAGCGTGAACACGCTGCCGCGCCCCGGCTCGCTGACCACACTGATGCGCCCGCCGAGCAGCCGCGCGAATTCGCGCGAAATCGACAGACCGAGGCCGCTGCCGCCGTACTGCCGGCTGGTCGAACCGTCGGCCTGCTGGAACGCTTCGAAGATCATTTCGAGCTTGTCGGCCGCGATGCCGATGCCCGAATCGCGCACGTCGATGCGCAGCGTGCCCGGCTCGGTCATCGCGACATCGAGCGCGACCTCGCCGTGCTCGGTGAACTTCAGCGCATTCGACAGCAGGTTGCGCAGAATCTGCGTGACGCGCTGGCTGTCCGACACGATGATTTCCGGCACGCCGGGTGCGCGCGCCACCGAGAATTGCAGATGCTTCGCGTCGGCCATCGGCTCGAACATTTCACGCAGCGATTGCAGCAGCGCGTCGACCGAGACCGCGTTCACGTCGATCGTGATCTGGCCTGCCTCGACTTTCGACAGATCGAGAATGTCGTTGATCAGCACCAGCAGATCGCTATTCGATGCGTGGATGGTTTCCGCGTAGCGCACCTGTTCTTCGCTCAGATTGCCGGTGCGATTTTCCTGCAGCAGTCGTGCGAGGATCAGTGAGCTGTTCAGCGGCGTGCGCAGCTCGTGCGACATGTTGGCGAGAAATTCCGACTTGTAGCGGCTCGACTGCTCGAGCCGCGCCGCATTCGCGGCGAGTTCCTGCTGTGCGCCGAGCAGTTCGGCCTGCTGCCGCTCGAGCCGCTGCGCGTATTCCTCGAGCTGCACGTTGGTCTGTTCGAGTTCGGCCTGCTGTTCTTCGAGGCGCGCCTGCGATTCGATCAGCGCGCGGCCGCGTTCTTCGAGACCTTCGTTCGATACGCGCAGCTCTTCCTGCTGCACCTGCAGTTCTTCGTTCAGCTGCTGCGTTTCGGCAAGCGCATCCTGCAGGCGCTCGCGGTACAGCGCCGCTTCGATGAAGTCGCCCATGCTGTTCTGCACGAGCTGCAGGAATTCCTCGTCGCGCGGCGTGATCGGCCGCATGAAGCCCAGTTCGATAATGCCGTTCACCGCGCCGTCGTTTTCGATCGGCTGCACGATCACGCTGCGCGGCGCGCTGATGCCGGTGCCCGATACCACCTTCACGTAGTTGTCCGGCACCTGATGCAGCACGATCGGCCGATGCGATGCGGCCGCCTGGCCGACGAGGCTCTCGCCTTCGTGGAAATTGCG
Source organism: Paraburkholderia sp. (assembly GCA_035536055.1). GTDB lineage: Bacteria > Pseudomonadota > Gammaproteobacteria > Burkholderiales > Burkholderiaceae > Paraburkholderia. The sequence goes on from DATLOW010000334.1 coordinate 6,313, forward strand.
CGTGCCCTGTTCGCTTTCGGCGCTGAAGCCGTAGGTCGCGATGCGGCGCAGCTCGCCGTTGATCTTGTCGCGCACGTACAGCGCGCCCACCACCACGTCGATGTACTGCGCAACGAATTCGAGCATCGCGCGCCCGACCAGCGGCGCCGTCGACTGCCCGACCACCTTGTCGGCCAGCAGCCGCTGACCTGAGCGCAGCCATACCTGGCGTTGCAGCTCCTGCGTGTGTTCGACCTGCTGGCGCAGCGCGGCACCGTAGTTCTCGGACAGGTTCAGCAGATCGCGCCGGCCGCGGAACGCGAGCAGCGCGCTGATGCACAGGCTGAAGGCGATGAACACACCGAGCGCGGTGGCGGTCAGGCTGCGTGCGGCGCTCGAGCGCTGCTGCCGCAGCCCTTGCTCGACGTCGAGAAATTGCGTGAACAGGCGCCGCGTTTCGTCGAACTCGGTCTTGCCGCGGCCGCTCGCGATGATGGTGGCGACGTCCTGATCGCGGCGCTTCAGGTCGATCATCTGTTGCGCGAAGGCTTCCCAGCGCTGCTGCACGGCCTGGATGCGCTTGAGCTGGTCCACTTGCGGCGGGTTGTCGGCTACCTGGCCGATCAAGTCGGACAGCTCCGACTGGAAGCGCGGCTGGCCGATCTGGTAGGGCGCGAGGAACGATTCGTTGCCGGTCAGCAGGAAGCCGCGCAGCGCGGTTTCGCGGTCGACAGCGAGGCGCAGCATCTCGTTCGCGTCGCCGATGACCCGTTCCGAATGCTCGACCCAGCTCATCGTTGACACGAGGTACGCGATCAGCGCGACGAACACGGTGACCGTGGCCAGCCCGACCGCGAGCGGCAGCGCAATGTTGCGCCGGATGATGCGCCGGAAGTTTGCCTGGTCGATGGTGGCCACAGGTGTCATCTTTTCGGTCTTCCCGTCCATTTGTTTTAGTGGAGTCGGCATTTTTGACTGAAATGCTCTGAGGCTTCCCGCAATTGTCGTCGCTTGCGGTATGCCGCCGCAATCCGCATGCGCTGCAAGCCAGCGGGAGCAAGCGTCCGAAGTATCACATAGACACCTTGCGCGCGTGTGTGCGGCGCGCGCGCGGTGTGCGGCGGGACAGCGTGGCGGCGTATGCCGGGCGGCCGGTCAGAACCCGCCGCAGCGGGCTGCGGCTGCCACGGTCCGTAGACTTGCGAAGCCTGTTTTACAGCGTCGCAGATGCGCTCGGCGGCGGTCCGCAAAGCGAAACCGCCGCCGAGTTTATACCGGGTTTATGCCGGGTTTTAACCGGCTTCGACACGACCGGCACAGCCTGCGGCCCGTGGGCTGCGCAGGCCGGCGCGGGTTACTGGCCGATGCCAGCCTTCTTCTGCGCGTTTTGCAGGTCGGTCGGGTAGTTCGGGTCGTTGCGTGACGGCGAATAGCCCGCGTCTTCGAGCTTCTTCAGTTCTGCATTGCGCTTCGCGCGGGCTTCCTTGCGGGCCTGCTTGCGGGCGGCTTTCTTCTGCGCCTTGGTCTGGCTGGCCGGCGCCGGCACGGCGTTGTTCGGCTGCGTGGCGGCGGCGCCCGGATCGGTGGCCGCTGCGTTGTTCTGCGCGAGCGCAGGCGCGGCGGCGCCGGCCGCGAATGCGGTGCAGACGGCGAGGGCGGCCAGTCGGCGGGTGATCGAGAGCTTCATGAACTTTCTCCTGTGGAACGCTGTTGTTGAAAGGCTGGTTGTATTGCCGGCTGGCCGGAACGCGCGCGCCGTGGATACGGTAGCGCGACGGTCCCGCATCAGTATCGTGAACTTCGTCGGCGCGGCCGGTCGTGACGGAACGCATGCCGTGCCGCAGACGTCCCGTCACGCGGGCCACCGCCATCTTGCCGCAACTCTGTCAAACAGGCAGGCGACAGCCTCGGCGCCCCGGCCGACCGTGCCCGGACCCACAGGCCGGATCAGTTGTTGTCACTGGATTTGAACATCTTCTTGCATGGCGGCGACAACTGGTCGTAGTGCTGCTTCATGCACGCTTCGATCTTCTCCTTGTTAGGAATATCGGACGAGCAAAGCCGGAATGCATCGCTTCTGCAGGCCTTGTCCTGATCGCTTTGCGACGCGGCCATGGCGGTGCTGCCTGCCGCGGCCAGCCACATCAGCAGGAGGGCGCAAGATTGGCGTTTCATCTTCGTGACCTCGAAAAGGATTGGCGAATCCGCCGTCAAACTGCGCTCAGCAAAAAGCGAACCCGGCGGGCGGCCGTCGCAAGAGACTGCGCGCAAAGCGTGTCTGCGCGGGCCTTTCTACATGCTATGCTTGCACAGCCCCGGCGGGCAGCCAGCCGCGGGTTCGGCGCGAAAATATACACCGCGGCACACGCGGGCACCGCGGGAGACGCGGTTTCGAACATCAGACGGCAATGGACTATCGGCACCTCCAGAAACGCAAAAGCCTGCACGCCCGCATCGTGCAGGAGCTCGGCATCGAGATCGTCAGCGGCCGGCTTGCTCCGGGCGCGCGCTTGCCGGCCGAAGCGACGCTGTGCGAATCATATGGAGTGAGCCGCCCGGTGCTGCGCGAAGCGACGCGCGTGCTCGTGGCCAAGGGGCTGGTCATTTCGAAGCCGCGCGTGGGCAGCATCGTGCGGCCGCGCGAAGAATGGCACATGCTCGATCCCGACGTGCTGTACTGGACGTTGAATAGCATTCCGGAAGGCGAATTCTTCAATGCGCTGATGACGGTGCGGCGCATCATCGAGCCGGCCGCCGCCGCGCTGGCCGCCAGCGCCGCCACCGACGAAGACCTCGTGCGCATCGGCAGCGCCTACGACCAGATGGCGCATGCCACCCACTCCGCCGCGCTGCTCGCGCCGGACCTCGAATTTCACCGCGCGATCATGGCGGCCACGCATAACGACATGCTGGCGTATATCGGCAACATGCTGTCGCTGGCGCTGTCGGAATCGATCAAGCTGACGAGCCGGCACCCGGATACGCATGCGCTGTCGCTGCCGCGTCACAAGGCGATTCTCACCGCGATCCAGAATCGCGATGCGCTCGGCGCGCGTCAGGCGAGCCTCGTGCAGCTGGAGAATGCGCGTGCCGATGCCGATTCGATTCTGGGGCTGGCGGGCGCGCGGGCTGGAGTCACCGGGCTGGGGTGATCCGCAATTGGTTGCCGGCGCAACCTTCGCGCCGGCTTTCGTGCTGAACGGCCTGAATGCCGTTCAGTATGTGCTGCAGCTTCCGTCTACGTTTAGTGCGAATGCGACGGCACATCGGCACCGCGACAGCCGACCAGGAAGTCGAAATCGCAGCCCTCATCGGCCTGCATCACGTGTTCGATGTACAGGTTCCGATAGCCGCTCGCGTCAGCCGGATTGCTCTTCTGGGTTTCCTTCCATTCGGCGAGGCGCGCGATCATCTCCTTCTCGTCGATATCCACGTGCAGGCGGCCGGCTTCGCAATCCAGCTCGATCCAGTCGCCATTGCGCACCACCGCGAGTGGGCCGCCCGCGCGCGCTTCCGGCGCGACGTGCAGCACCACCGTGCCGTACGCGGTGCCGCTCATGCGCGCGTCCGATACCCGCACCATGTCGGTTACGCCTTGTGCGAGCAGCTTCGGCGGCAGACCCATGTTGCCGACCTCGGCCATACCGGGGTAGCCCTTCGGGCCGCAGTTCTTCATCACCAGCACGGAATCGGCGGTCACGTCCAGATCCGGGTCGGCGATACGCGCCTTGTAGTCGTCGAAATTCTCGAATACCACGGCGCGGCCGCGATGCTTGAGCAGCGATGCGGTAGCCGCCGACGGCTTCAGCACGGCGCCGTTCGGCGCGAGGTTGCCACGCAGCACGCACAGGCCGCCGTCGGCGACCAGCGGCTTGTCGAGCGGGCGGATCACTTCGTCGTTGTAGTTCGGTGCTTCCTTGACGTTGTCCCACAGCGAATGGCCGTTCGCGGTCAACGCATCCGGATGCGGCAGCAGGCCCGCTTCGCCGAGGCGGCGCAGCACGGCAGGCAGACCGCCCGCGTAATAGAACTCCTCCATCAGGAAGCGGCCGGACGGCTGCAGATCGACCAGCGTCGGCGTGCCGCGGCCGATGCGGGTCCAGTCGTCGAGCGCAAGGTCGACGCCGATGCGGCCGGCGATCGCCTTCAGGTGAATCGCCGCATTGGTCGAGCCGCCGATTGCCGCATTGGCGCGGATCGCGTTTTCGAAGGCTTCGCGCGTCAACAGCTTCGACAACCGCAGATCCTGCAGCGCCATGTCGACGATGCGCATGCCGGACAGGTGTGCGAGCACATAACGGCGCGAATCGACCGCCGGAATCGCTGCGTTGTGCGGCAGCGTGACGCCGAGCGCCTCGGCCATACAGGCCATCGTCGACGCGGTGCCCATCGTGTTGCAGGTGCCGGCCGAACGCGACATCCCCGCTTCGGCGGACATGAACTCGTGAATCGAAATCTTGCCGGCCTTCACCTGTTCGCTCAGCTGCCACACCACGGTGCCCGAGCCGATGTCGCGCCCCTGGTGCTTGCCGTTCAGCATCGGGCCGCCGCTGACCATGATGGCCGGCACGTCGCAGCTGGCCGCGCCCATCAGCAGCGCGGGCGTGGTCTTGTCGCAGCCGGCCAGCAGCACGACCGCATCGATCGGATTGCCGCGGATCGACTCCTCGACGTCCATGCTGGCCAGATTGCGCGTGAACATCGCGGTCGGGCGCAGGTTCGATTCGCCGTTCGAGAACACCGGGAACTCGACCGGGAAGCCGCCCGCCTCGAATACGCCGCGCTTCACGTGCTCGGCGAGCTTGCGAAAGTGCGCATTGCACGGCGTGAGCTCGGAGAACGTGTTGCAGATACCGATGATCGGCTTGCCCGCGAATTCGTGATCAGGGATGCCCTGGTTCTTCATCCAGCTGCGGTACATAAAGCCGTTCTTGTCGGCGGTGCCGAACCATTGTGCCGAGCGCAGCTTGCGAGGTTGGTCAGTCATGTTGTTCCGTTCGAATTTCGTCAATATAGTAAGACTATATGGGGGGTCAATGGATTGCGCTATAGGTACTTGTAGCAAGACTTTTGACGCAGCGCCGGGACAAGTGGGTCAGCATGATGACAGCTTGGCTACGTGACGCATAACGAGAATTTACCCGGACTGGCTTACAAATAGAATGACTTTTTATGCCGGGAGAATGGGGGAAAACACTAATCACTAGACGGATTGGCTGCGCATATAGTTTGGCTATTCAAAAAATGCGCGATTGCGCGCTGCACAGGATCAAGGAGTCTCAGATAGTGGCTACTTCGCCCCGTTTTTCCGGCCTGTTTCCGGTTGCGCCGACGCCGTTTACCGCTTCGGGCGAGCTCGACCTCGACGGCCAGCGCCGCGTGATCGACTGCATGGTCGATCAGCAGGTGGATGGCATCTGCATTCTTGCCAACTATTCAGAACAGTTTGTACTGACCGACGCCGAGCGCGACACGCTGGTGGACCTGTGCCTTGCGCAGACCGCCGGCCGCGTGCCGGTGATGGCGACCTGCAGCCACTTCAGCACGCAGATCGCCAGCGACCGCGCGAAGCGCGCGGTGGCCGCCGGCGCCAGCATGGTGATGCTGATGCCGCCGTATCACGGCGCGACGCTGCGCGTCGACGAAAACGCGATGTTCGAGCACTTCGCGCGCGTGGCCGACGCAGCCGGCGTGCCGGTGATGGTGCAGGACGCGCCGTTGAG
>DATLOW010000335.1:0-7614 GCA_035536055.1 Paraburkholderia sp.
TTCCGCGGCCGGGCCGCCTTTGCCGACCCGGCTCATCCAGTTGTACAGGATGAAGCACAGCAGCAGGATGATCAGGAAGTAGATCAGCGAAAACGCGGCGGCCGGGCCGAGGTCGAACTGGCCTACCGCCTTCTGCGTCAGATACTGGCTCAGGAACGTGGTCGAATCGCCGGGCCCGCCCCCGGTCAGCACGAACGGCTCGGTGTAGATCATGAAGCTGTCCATGAAGCGCAGCAGCACGGCGATCATCAGCACGCCGCGCATCTTCGGCAGTTCGATGTAGCGGAACACCGCGAAGCGGCTGGCACCGTCGATTTCCGCGGCCTGATAGAACGCATCGGGAATCGCGCGCAAGCCGGCATAGCACAGCAAGGCGACGAGCGGCGTCCAGTGCCAGATGTCCATCACCAGCACGGTGAGCCACGCGGCGGTCGGGCTGGCCGTGTAGTTGTAGTCGAAGCCGATCGCATTGAGCCAGTAACCGAGCAGGCCGATATCGGGCCGGCCGAAAATCTGCCAGATCGTGCCGACCACGTTCCATGGAATCAGCAGCGGCATGGCCAGCACCACCAGCGAAGCGGACGCGCGCCAGCCCGACGCCGGCATCGCCAGCGCGAGCGCGACGCCTAACGGAATCTCGAACAGCAGCACGCAGACGGAGAAGATGATCTGCCTGCCGAGCGCACCGCGCAGGTCCGGGTCGGTCATCGTGTTGCGAAACCACTCGGTGCCGACGAACACGTGCTGGGTCGGGCTGATGATGTCCTGCACCGAATAGTTGACGACCGTCATCAGCGGCAGGATCGCGGAGAACGCGACGCAGATGAACACCGGCACGACCAGCAGCCACGCCTTCTGGTTGATGGGCTTGTTCATCGTGCGGTCCTCTCGGCGACAGTGAGCGCAATGCGTTCGTCGTTGCTGAAGTACACCGTTTCGGGCGCAACGATCTTCAGCCACAGCGTGCCTTCGGGTACGCGCAGATGCGGCTCGATTTTCGCGTTGAACAGCTGGCCGTCGCACTGCGCGGCGACCAGTTGATAGTTGCCGAGCTGTTGCGCGCGCAACAACTGCGCGCGGACCGCGCCCGCCTCACCCTCGTGCGCGAGCCGCACGAATTCAGGGCGGATGCCCAGCTTCAGCGGTCCGCCGGCCGATCTGAGCGCGGCGCACAGATCGGCGTCGAGCGCGACATGCTGCGCGCCGAGTTTCAGGCCGTCGGCAGCGAGCTCGACGTCGCACAGATTCATGCCCGGACTGCCGATGAAATACCCGACGAACGCGTGATCGGGCCGCAGAAATAGCGCCTCCGGCCCGCCTTTCTGCACCACACGGCCATTGGTCATCACCACCACTTCGTCGGCGAAGGTCAGCGCCTCCACCTGGTCGTGCGTGACGTAGATCAGCGTGAGCTTTAACTGCTGGTGAATCTTTTTCAGTTGCCGGCGCAACATCCACTTCATGTGCGGATCGATCACCGTCAGCGGTTCGTCGAACAGGATCGCCGCAACGTCCTTGCGCACCAGCCCGCGCCCGAGCGAGATTTTCTGCTTTGCGTCGGCCGCGAGGTTGCTCGCCTTGCGCGGCAGTTCGCGCGTCATGTCGAGAATCTCGGCCACTTCATGCACGCGCTGCTTTACTTCCGCCGCGGGAACGTGACGGTTGCGCAACGGAAAGGCCAGATTGTCGAACACGCTCATCGTGTCGTAGATCACCGGGAACTGGAACACCTGCGCGATGTTGCGTTCGCGCGCGCCCTGGGCCGTCACGTCGCGCCCGTTGAACAGCACCTTGCCTTCGGACGGCGTAATCAGCCCGGACACGATATTGAGCAAGGTGGTCTTGCCGCAGCCGGACGGCCCGAGCAGCGCGTACGCGCCGCCGTCTTCCCACACCATGCTCATCGGTTGCAGCGCGTAGTCGTCGAGCGAGGCGGGGTTCGGTCGGTATGCATGCGCGAGATTCTGAAACTCAATGCGCGCCATGAGCCGCCTCCGGACTGGAAACCAGCTTCGTGTCCGCGCCGAATACGAATAGCTCCGCCGGGTCGACGAATACGTCGAGCTGCGTGCCGAGTCCGATCTGATGCACGCCCTGCAATTGCGCGATCAGGTCGACGCCACCGGTCATCGTATGCAGATGCAGATAGGTTTCTGAGCCGCTCAGTTCGGCCAGTTCGAGCCGGCACGGCACCGGCACCGCCTGGGCGCGGCGCGGCGCCAGCCGCAGATGGCCGGGCCGGATGCCGATGCGGCACGCGCCGCCGGCCGACTGCGCGCCCTGCGCGCCGCGCACCGGCACTTCGATGCCGATCGGCAGCCGCACCCGGCCGTCTCCGGTCAATTCGCTCGGCAGCATGTTCATCGGCGGATCGTTGAACACCGCGGCCGCATCGACGCTGACCGGCGCGTTGTACACGTCGAGCGTCGGCCCGAACTGCAGCACGCGCCCCTTGTCGACGATCGCGGTATAGCCACCCAGCAGCAAGGCTTCGAGCGGCTCGGTGGTTGCGTAGACAACCGTCGTCTGGCTGTTCGCGAACAGCGCGCCCAGTTCGGCGCGCAACTCTTCGCGCAGCTTGTAGTCGAGATTGACGAGCGGTTCGTCGAGCAGCACCAGCGACGTGCGTTTGGCAAGCGCGCGCGCCAGCGCGCAGCGCTGCTGCTGACCGCCCGACAGCTCGCCCGGCCGCCGTTCGAGCAGATGTTCGATATGCAGCCGCTCGGCCACTTCGTGCACCCGGCGGCGGATTTCGGCAGCGTCGGTTTTTTGCAGCTTCAACGGCGACGCGATGTTGTCGAACACCGTCATCGCCGGGTAATTGATGAACTGTTGGTACACCATCGCCAGATTGCGGTCGCGCACGCTGACGCCGGTCACATCGCTGCCGTCGACCAGCACGCGGCCGCTATTGGGCCGGTCGAGCCCGGCCATCACGCGCATCAGCGTGGTCTTGCCCGCCTGGGTCGGCCCAAGCAGCACGTTGATCGCACCCGGGACGAGCCGCAGATCGACGCCATACAGGTGCGTCACACCGCCTGCCACGACGGTGACCCGTTCCAGTTCCAAGACCAAATCGCTCTCCTTTTTTAATGCTTGTGCGGTGCTGCTGCTGTCCTGCAAACGCGTGGCGCGCCTTGGCAACCGCGGTTGTGCCGCGGGCGCGTCAGGCTGGAATTCGAGGTTCGCTAATGTTCAGAAATGAAATCAAAACAACATAGAGAATGTCCCTTTTGTTCGTTTACGTTTAAATCGGGGTTAACCATACAAATGCAAAACAGATCACATCCACATGCCTTACGCATAGTGGATGGATCGATGACTTGTGAAAGTTATCAGTTAGCGTAGCGGAAAGAAGCGGCGGATTCGACCGCTTCATGGGACGCGCGGCACGCGACAGCCGCCGACGATTGGCGGCTGCGCGGTCCGGCTAGGGAGAACCGACAGAAGGCAGGCGAGAATCAGCGAGCGCCGAGCAAACCCCGCTCGCCCAGGCTCCGGTACAAAGCGCGCACGCCGAAGGTCCACGGTTCGATTTCCGTGCACAGTCGCACGGTATTGACGAGCGCGCCGAGCGACGGCGTCGAGATCGTCACGACGTCGCCCAGGTGATGCGTGAAGCCGCCGCCGGGCGCATCGCGGTCCTTGATCGGCGAGAACATCGTGCCGAGAAACAGCATGAAGCCATCTGGGTACTGGTGATGCCGGCCGCAAGTCTGGTCGACGAGGTCCTGCGGATCGCGGCTGATCTCGCGCATATGGCTCACGCCGTCAAGCACGAAGCCATCGTCCGCGCCTTCGACGCGCAGCGACAGGCTCGCCTCGCGCACCGTGTCGAGCGTGAAGTGCTGATCGAACAGCCGCACGAACGGCCCGATCGCGCATGAGCCGTTGTTGTCCTTGCACTTGCCGAGCAGCAGCGCCGAACGCCCCTCGATGTCGCGCAGATTGACGTCGTTGCCGAGCGTCGCGCCGACGATGCGCCCCGCACCGTTGACGGCCAGCACGATCTCGGGTTCCGGGTTGTTCCATACCGAAGCCGGCAGCAAGCCGATATCCGCGCCGAAGCCGACCGACGACATCGGCTGCGATTTCGAAAACACTTCGGCATCGGGTCCGATGCCGACTTCCATGTATTGGGACCACGCGCCGCGGCGTTCGAGTTCGGCTTTCAACCGCATCGCCGCATCCGAGCCGGGTTCGATTTTCGACAGGTCGGTGCCGAGCAGCGCGGTGATCGTCTCGCGCACCTCTTTGGCCTTGGACGGATCGCCGCCGGCCTGCTCTTCGATGACGCGTTCGAGCAGGCTGACCGCGAACGTGACGCCGCACGCCTTGATCGCCTGCACGTCGCACGGCGCGAGCAGGCGCGGCACGCCGTGCGCCGGCGCGGCGAAATTCGCTTCGACGAGCGCCTGCACCGGACCGAGCGCGACGCCCGGCGCCTCGCGGGCAAGCCGCGCCGCGTCGTCGCGATCGAACAGATCGGCGGTGGTCGGCACGGTCTGCGTAATGTCGAATACTTCGCCGCCGCGCACGACGATCACGCACGGTCCTTCGTGTGCGCCGTCGCGCCGCCAGACGCGGCCAATCAGCAGGGCATGGGCAAGATCCTCGGGCAAACAGGCTGATGCGGAAAGGGTTGGCATAAGCGTGGAGAGTGGTACCGCAAGTTGATCGGAAGGTTGGACTGCACGGGGAGCCTTATCGTAGTGTGCGGCAGCGTGATTGCGCAACCGGCACGCCCGTGCTGCAGTGCGCGAGCCCCCAGGTCAGCTTGGGCACACCCCGCATCGGCGGTCAGGTATGCGCCTTGCAACTTTCCCTGCACGCGCTGCATTCGCGAAGCCATGTCGAGCTTCGGCAGACGCAGAAGGGAGAGAGAAAATGCCTTATCTGATCGGTTGGATGCTCGGTGTACCGCTGATTGTGCTGGTGATTCTTTATCTGATTTTTCATTGACGTGCAGTCTGTGACGATCGCCGGCGCGTAGACCGAGCGTAGACCCGCAACCGGAATACGCGCCGCGATCGCTCGCCATCGTGTCGATCCGCGTGAGGCCACTTGCACGCTAGCAGTGCCTCGCCAGCGCGGTTTTCTTCGTTTTCCCGAAGCATTCCATCCGTCGCTGCGCGCGTCTATCCTCTTGCCAGCGCATCGCGCGTACCCGCTCGCGCGCTTCCATTGCCGCTCGCGCGCGGATGCTCGCCAGCTTGCGGGTTAACCTTAGTTTGTGTCCGGCAACCGCCCCCCGTTTACTGATCTGAAAGCACTCAGGTTTCCGAATCATGTTCGTAATACGGAAACGTTTGTAAAAGCTGAATCACCGATCGGGAGACATGCGATGCCGAACCTGTCCAATAGCGCCGTCGATGTCATGAAGGCCGCCCTGCGCGGCCAGCTTTATCTGCCCGGCGACCCCGGCTACGACGCAGCGCGCAGCATCTGGAACGCGATGATCGACCGGCGCCCCGCAGCGATCGTGCGCTGCGCCGGCGTGGCGGACGTGCGCTACGCGGTGAATTTCGCACGCGACAACGGTTTGCCGCTGGCGATGCGCGGCGGCGGTCACAACATCGCCGGCAGCGCGCTCTGCGACGACGGCCTCGTGATCGACCTGTCTGCGATGAAGTCCGCGCGCATCGACCCGGTGGCGCGGCGCGCGTATGTCGAGCCGGGCTGCACGCTGCACGACCTCGATCACGAAGCGCAAGCCTTCGGCCTTGCCGTGCCGCTCGGCATCAACTCGACCACAGGTGTCGCCGGGCTCACGCTCGGCGGCGGCTTTGGCTGGCTGAGCCGGCGCTACGGCATGTCGGTGGACAACCTGCTGTCGGCCGACGTGGTCACCGCCGACGGCGAACTTGTGCACTGCAGTGCGGATTCGCACCCGGATCTGTTCTGGGCGATTCGCGGCGGCGGCGGCAATTTCGGCGTAGTCACGCTGTTCGAGTTCCGCCTGCATCCGGTGGGTCCCGAAGTGTACGGCGGCCTCGTGGTGCTGCCGCTCGATCAGGCGCGTGCTGCACTTGCCAAATATCGCGAGGCGGTGCCGTCGATGCCTGACGAACTGACCGTGTGGAGCGTGCTGCGGCTCGCGCCGCCGCTGCCATTCCTGCCGGCCGACGTGCACGGCAAACCGATGATCGCCTTCGCCGTCTGCTATACCGGCCCGCTGGCGGACGGCCCGCGCGCGGCCGATCTGGTGCGCAGCTTCGGCACACCGTGGGGCGAACATCTCGGCCCGATGCCGTACGCGGCATGGCAACAGGCTTTCGATCCGCTGCTCACGCCCGGCGAGCGCAACTACTGGAAATCGCACAATCTGGCGAACCTTCCCGACGGGCTGATCGACGCGCTGCTCGATTCGCTCGGCAAGCTGCCGTCGCCGCAATGCGAGATCTTCTTCGGCCAGGTCGGCGGCGAAACCATGCGGGTCGCGGCGGAAGCCACCGCGTATTCAAGCCGGGACGCGCAATACGTGATGAACGTGCACGGCCGCTGGAGCGATGCCGCCGACGACGCCGCCTGCATCGCGTGGGCGCGCGCGTTCTTCGAGGCGTCGCGGCCGTTCGCGCTCGGCAGCGTCTACGTGAATTTCCTGACCGAGGAAGAGACCGACCGCATTGGCGCGGCATACGGGCCGAACTATCAGCGGCTCGTTGCGGTGAAGGATCGCTACGATCCGGGCAATCTGTTCCGCAACAACCAGAACATCAAGCCGACCGGGTCTGCCTGAGCGCGGCGCTGCAGCGTTGCCGAACCTCGGAGCGGTCGCGTTGGCCAAAATTTGAAGCGCGACCGCGTTTTGACGGACAATCGCGGTTGCCTGCTCCAACCAACCCGATATCCGATGAATTCCACCGTCGAAGATTCACCGCGCCCGGCACTGCGCGAACTGACGCCGCTCGAAGCGCGCGTGCTCGGCGTGCTGTTCGAAAAGCAGCATACGGTGCCCGACACCTACCCGCTGTCGCTGAATGCGCTAACCCTCGGCTGCAATCAGAAAACCTCGCGCTCGCCGGTCATGAACGTCAGCGAAGCCGAAGTGCTGAGCGCGCTGGAAAGCCTGAAACGGCTGAGCCTCGTGTTCGAGGGCAGCAGCAGCCGCGTGCCGCGCTTCGAGCACAACCTCGAGCGCGTGCTCGGCGTGCCGCGCCAGGCGGCGGCGCTGCTCACCGCACTGCTGCTGCGCGGCCCGCAAACCGCCGCGGAATTGCGCCTCGCGACGGCGCGCCTGCATTCGTTTGCCGACACCTCGTCGGTCGAGGCGTTTCTCGACGAACTGGCCGCGCGCGACCGGCCGTACGCGTTGAAGCTGCCACGCACGCCAGGCGAACGCGAGAGCCGCTGGGTGCATCTGCTGTGCGGCGACGTGCATGTCGGCGAAACGCACACGAACGAAACGGCGCAGCGCAGCTATGCCGAACACCACGCGGCAAGCGACGAACTCGAAGCGCTGCGCGCCGATTACGCGGCGCTATCCGGTCAGGTCGCGCGGCTCGAAGCGCTGGTTGCGCGCATGGCCGCGGAACTGGGCATCGCGACGGACGGCGACGAAGCGGAGCAAAGCGCACCGTAGCGGGGCGCGGCAAAGCGCGCTTTGCAACGTGG
>DATLOW010000336.1:0-8290 GCA_035536055.1 Paraburkholderia sp.
ACTTGCATGCCGGCACCACGCCCTGCGTGCTCAATACGCCCTTGGTCGGCTTCAGACCGACCAGACCGTGAAACGCCGCCGGCACGCGCCCCGAGCCGGCGGTATCGGTACCCAGCGAAAACGCCGCGATGCCGAGCGCCACCGACACCGCCGAGCCCGAACTCGAGCCGCCCGATGCATAACGCGGATCGAGCGCATTGCGGCCCGCGCCGTACGGCGAACGCTGACCGGACAGGCCGGTTGCGAACTGGTCGAGATTGGTCTTGCCGATCGGGATTGCACCCGCCGCGATCAGCCGCTCGACCACCGCCGCGCTTTTCTGCGGCGTGTACGCGTACGCGGGACACCCCGCGGTGGTCGGAATGCCGGCCAGGTCGATGTTGTCCTTGATCGCGAACGGCACGCCGTACAGCGGCAGGCTGTGCGGATCCTTGTCGGCCAGCGCGTTGGCGTAGACCATCATCTCGTCGCGCGACAGCGGCCTGATCCACACATGATGCGGATCGTCGCCCGCGGTATGCGCGGCGATCTGCTCGACCAGTTGAGCGGGCGTCAGACTGCCGGCGCGGTAGCGCGCCGCCAGTGCGGCGATAGTCGTCTGCGCTGCTGCGGGGTTAGCGGAGTTGTCTTGCGTCATTTGCACGTCACCTCTTCAAGTGCCTTGGCTGCGACGGCGCTACGCACCGTCATCAGCCGCTGTCCTGCGATCACCGCTGCGCCTTCCGCGCAATCGACCGTTTCGACCACGCCGTCTTCCAGCGCGGTGATCGACACTTCCATTTTCATCGATTCGACGATCGCGACCGCCTGTCCTTCGGCGATGCGTTCGCCTTGCGAGACGAGCAGCTTCCACACGCTACCCGATACATCCGCGACGATCGCCCGCACGCCGTCGGCGAGCGTCTCGGCAGAAGCACCGCCGGCGCCGTTCGCCGCGTTCGCATCGGCGCCGGGCTCGCCGACATAGGCCGCGATGCCAGCCGCGCTCCAGCGTTCACGCTCGGCTTCGAAAGCAGCCTGTTGCGAGCTCTTGAACGCGGTGATCGATGGCGCCTCGTCGCGCAGGAAGCGGTTGTACGCGCCGAGATCGAACTCCGACTCTTCGATCTTCAGGCTCGCGCGGCCCGCGACAAAGTCTGCGCGCAGATCGAGCAACTCGGCTTCGCTGACTTCGTAAAAGCGGATCTCGTCGAAGAAACGCAGCAGCCACGGTTTGCCCGCTTCGAATTCGCGTGTGGTGCGATAGCGGTTCCACATCTGCACGGTGCGGCCGACGAACTGGTAGCCGCCCGGCCCCTCCATGCCGTACACGCACAGATACGCGCCGCCGATGCCGACCGCGTTCTCCGGCGTCCAGGTACGTGCCGGGTTGTACTTGGTGGTTACCAGCCGGTGGCGCGGATCGAGCGGCGTCGCGACTGGCGCGCCGAGATAGACGTCGCCGAGGCCCATCACCAGATAGCGCGCGTCGAATACGATCCGCTTGACGTCGTCGATGCTGTTCAGGCCGTTGATGCGCCGGATGAACTCGATATTGCTCGGACACCACGGCGCATCGGGCCGCACCGATTGCATATAGCGCTCAATCGCGATACGCGTCGACGGGTCGTCCCACGACAGCGGCAGATGCACGATGCGGTTCGGCACGCGCATGTTGTCGATGGCCGGCAGCTCGGCTTCGGCGCGCTGCAGATGCGCGAGCAGCGCATCGCGCGACAGTACGCGGCGATCGAAATGCACCTGCAGCGAGCGGATGCCCGGCGTCAGATCGACGATGCCCGGCAGGCGGTGCGCATCGAGCCAGTTCATCAGCGCGTGCACGCGCAAGCGCAGATTCAGGTCGAGCACCAGCGGGCCGTATTCGATCAGCAGGTTCTGGTCGCCGGATTGACGGTAGACCACGCCGATGCCGTCGCCGGCCGCCGAATTGCGTGCGAGCACGCAGGTGTCGCTGCCGGTTGCGACGGACGGCGCGCGATCGGCCGTGCTGGCTGCGTGCGCATCGATATGCACCGGCGCAAATTGCACCGTATCGCCGGGCCGCAGCTGGCCGAGCTTCCACAACTCGTCGGCCACCACCGTCACCGGACACACGAAGCCGCCGAGGCTCGGACCATCGGGGCCGAGAATCACCGGCATGTCGCCGGTGAAATCGACCGCGCCGACCGCATACGCATTGTCGTGAATATTCGACGGATGCAGGCCCGCTTCGCCGCCGTCCGCGCGCGCCCATTTCGGCGCCGGACCGATCAGCCGCACGCCCGTGCGGCTCGAGTTGTAGTGCACGGTCCAGCTGGTGCCGTACAGCATCTCGATGTCGTCCGGCGTAAAGAAGTCGGGCGCGCCGTGCGGGCCGTTCAGCACCCGCAGCGTCCATGCATGGGTGAGCGGCGGAATCTCCGCGGCAGGCAGTTCGGCGCCCGTCGTGCCTTCGTCGGCACCTGCGGACAGATGCAGCACGTCGCCCTTGCGCAGCGCACGACCCGCATGTCCGCCGAACTGACCGAGCGTAAACGTCGCCTTGCTGCCGAGATAATCCGGCACCTGCAGCCCGCCCTTGAATGCGAGGCACGCGCGCACGCCCGCCCCCGTCACGCCGCCGAGCTTCAGCACGGCGCCCGGCGCGGCGCGCAGCACGCGCCAGAACGGCACCGGCTGGCCGTCGAGCGTCGCGGCCAACACCGCACCGCCGAGCACGAACTGCGTCGCGGTATTGAAGCGCAGCGTCGCGCCGACCATCGTGAACTCGAGCCCCGCCGCATCCGGCGCATTGCCGAGCAGCTCATTGGCGAGCGCGAACGACCGGTCGTCCATCGGTCCCGACGGCGGCACGCCGATGTCCCAGTAGCCGAGCCGGCCGGGCAGCTGCTGCACGGTGGTTTGCACGCCGCCGTCGAGCACGTCGATCGTATGCGGCGCAAACACGAAGCGCGACAGAAACGCGGTGGTCTGCGCGCCGCGCGCGAACGTATCGGAGCCGGCCACTGCGCGCAGATAGTCGAGGTTGGTTTCGATGCCGTACAGTTGCGTGCGCTCCAGCGCATCGCGCAGCGCCGCGAGCGCCGCCGCGCGCGTCGGCCCTTTGACGATCAGCTTGGCGAGCAGCGGATCGTAGAACGCGCTGACTTCGGTGCCGGCGTCGACCCACGTGTCGACCCGTGCGCCGTCCGCAAACGCGACGTGCGTCAGCGTGCCCGCGCTTGGCTGAAACTGCTTGTGCGGATCTTCCGCGTACAGGCGCACCTGGATGCTGGCGCCATGCGCCACCGGTGCCAGCGTCGGGAGCGGCGCCAGCGTGCCGTCGGCCTGGCGGATCATCCATTCCACCAGATCGAGGCCCGTCACCTCTTCGGTCACGCAATGCTCGACCTGCAGCCGCGTGTTGACCTCGAGAAAATAGAAGCGGCGCGTGGCCGCGTCGAACACGAATTCGACGGTGCCGGCCGATTCGTAGTTGACCGCCTGCGCGAGCCGCACCGCGCTCGCATGCAGCGTGCTGCGCTCTTCATCGGTGAGTCCCGGTGCCGGCGTTTCCTCGATCACCTTCTGGTTGCGCCGCTGCACCGAGCAATCGCGCTCGCCCAATGCGAGCACATTGCCGCGGCCGTCGCCGAAAATCTGCACTTCGATATGGCGCGCCTCTTCGACGAACTTCTCGACATATACACCGGCATTCGCGAAGTTCGCGGCGCCGAGCCGCACGACCGATGCAAAGGCGGCTTCGAGCTGCGCCGCGTCGCGGCACAGCGACATGCCGATGCCGCCGCCGCCCGCGGTACTTTTCAGCATCACCGGGTAGCCGATCGCTTCGGCCTCGGCAAGCGCAGTGCCGACATCGGGCAACAGACCGGTGCCCGGCAGCAGCGCGACGTGATTGGCCTGCGCCAGTTCGCGCGCGGTGTGCTTGAGGCCGAACGCGCGCATCTGCTCCGGCTGCGGCCCGATAAAGCGAATACCCGCGTCCGCGCAGGCCTGCGCAAAGCCCGCGTTCTCCGACAAAAAGCCATAGCCCGGATGCACCGCCTGCGCACCGGTCGAACGCGCCGCGGCGAGAATCGCGTCGACGTTCAGATAGCTCGCGGCGGCCGCGGCCGGTCCGATGCACACGGCTTCGTCGGCCAGCATCACGTGCATCGCATGACGGTCGGCCTCCGAGTACACCGCGACCGACCCGATGCCGAGGCGCTTCAGCGTGCGGATCACGCGGCAGGCAATCTCGCCGCGATTCGCGACGAGCACCTTGGCGAAGCTCATTGCGCCTCCCACACGGTCAGGCGCACCGGCGTCGGGTTATAGCCGTTGCACGGATTGTTCAGCTGCGGGCAGTTTGAAATCAGCACGGTGACGTCCATCTCGGCGCGCATTTCGACGTATTTGCCCGGCGCCGAAATGCCGTCCTCGAAGGTCAGCTTGCCGAGCGGCGTAACCGGCACGTTCATGAAGAAATTGATGTTGCTGACGATGTCGCGCTTGGTCAGCCGCGCGCCCGCGCCGCACGTGCAATGCGTGATCGCGTGCAGGAAGTTGTCGCGGCAGCTGTGCATATGGAGCTTGTCGAGCGAATAGCGCACCGTGTTGCTTTCGGCCGCGCACGCGCCGCCGAGCGTATCGTGCCGGCCGCAGGTATCGGCGACGATCGTCAGCAGCGGGTTGCCGAGGTTCGACATCAGCACGCTGCCGGCGCTCAGATACAGGTTCATCTGCGCACGGATCGTGTCCTGCGCGCTGTAACGCTCGTGCGGATCGGCGGTGTTGTAGAACAGCGTGTCCACGGCCTGGTTGCCTTCGAGATCGAGGATGCGGAAAATCTGGCCGCGCTTCACTTCATAGAGCCACGGCTCGCCCGCGCGCAGTGTGTAGTCGTAGGCGGCGTCGCGCGCGTCCAGTTTGCTTTCGATAATCGTCATGGCGGCGCTCCTCAGATAAACAGGCGGTCGGTATTGGTAAAGCCGCGGCCGTTTTCGGCACACTTCGCGCGGCACAGGTCGTCGGCGGGCACGGCCGCATCGGTCGCGTACGCGCGGTACGCGATCAGCCTGACCGGCTTCGGCTGGTATTCGGGATTCGGGTCGAGCGGATGCGGCGCAGTGGAAAACGCGGCCAGCGTATTCATCTCGAAGCGCAGATCGAACGCGGCGCCCGCCGGCGAATGACGCTCGACGAAGCTGAGCGCACCGTGGTCGTCCGGCACCAGCTTGCTGAAGAAGTTGACGTTCGCAACCAGATCGCGCGTGCCGAGACCGTATTTCGCCAGTTCGATCAACAGGCTGTCGCGGCCGTTGCGGATCATCGCGTTGCGCTGTTCCTGATAGCGCACGCTGCCGTATTTGCGCGCGAACAGCGCCGCGTCGCCGACGCCGCCGAACGCGTCGTGCCAGCCGAGCGTATCGGCGGTGAGCGACGCCATCACGCGGCCCATATCCGAGTACAGCACGAAGCCTTGCGTCAGATGCGCGGTGTGCTGCGCCTTCAGCGTGTCGGCCATGTTGTAGCGTTCGAGCGGATCTTCCTGGCGATAGAACACCGCCGACAGATTCGCGCCGCCTTCGCTATCGACGATGCGAAGCGCGATGCCGCGGCGCAGGATGCCGGACCAATGCGTGCCGGCGGGGATCACCGTTTCCCACAGCACGTGCGGGATCGGGGCGAGATCGACTGGGGAATGCGACGCCATGGAGGCTCCTCGTAACGGTTGGGATGAGCGTGAGAGGGCGACTAACCGACATCGCGACCTCCCGGGCTTTTGTCCCTCCGTGGAGCCTCACCGGCGCCTTTGATCAAGGTGAACGGCAAGACCGGATTGCTCTCGGACCAGACATCGCGCCATCGTGCTGCGCGATCGGAACCCTAGCGATCCTGAAGATGATGCAAATTGCTTCGCACCTCTCGGCTGCCTGTTAAGCGAGTACTGTGCCAGTGCCGGTCGCGGCCGGCGCGGCGCGACCGAAGTTCGTGCGGAAACAACGCGCAACGCGCGATCTGTGCAGACGCGCGCGGTGGACGTGCCGGTGCGGCGCGCGCCCCGTCGCAGGGCGGCGCGCACCAATTGAAGGCGCCATGGCGCCAACTTCGGGCGCAACGAAGATGGCCGCATGCGCCGTTGAGGTTCGCGCGTGGCTGCTGCGTCCGTGGCAGCACGCATTACCCACCGATGGCATGGGCGTTGCTGAAGATCAGCGACCGCCACTCCCCGCGCCTAACGCCATGCCACTTCTTGCCGCGCTTCGTCGCACGCTGTACGAGCTGCTTTCAGCGCGCTTTATCGAGCTTCAAAAGAGCGCACGCGCTAGCCGCATCGAGCAACGCATCGGTCGCTAGCGACGCAGGCCGATGTTGTGTGTCAGTTGCGTGTCACCCCATACTTCGCCTGCTGGCCAAAGCTGGCGAGCTGTTTCGAGCCATCCGGCAGCACCAGTTCACCGCGCGCGACGCGCGCTTTCAGATAGCTGAAGCTCTGCGCCGTCTGCGCAAACAGATGGTCGCCGGCCGCGAGCGGCGCGTATTTTTCAAGTGCCGCCGGCGTCGCGAATTGCGGCAGCGGCGCCACCACCGTGTGGTAGTCGCACGCGAAGAACAGCGGGAACGAGTAGCGCTCCTCGGCCACCTTGCGCACGCGGTGCGACGTCGCGACGTAGGTGCCGCCGGTCCATACTTCGAGCATGTCGCCGATGTTGACGATAAACGCATCGTCGAGCGGCGGCGCATCGATCCAGTCGCCCGCGCCGTTCATCACTTCCAGCCCCGGCGCCGTGGGTAGCAGGATCGTGAAGCATTCGTAGTCGGTATGCGCGCCGATGCCGGGCGCGTCGGTTGCGCGCGCATCGAACGGGTAATGCACGAGGCGCAGCTGGCTCGGCGGTTTGGTCAGCCACGCATCGAACCATGTGTCGGGCAAATCGAGCGCCAGCGCGAAACCGCGGAACAATATCTTGCCCAACGCGAACGCCGCGTCGTAATAGGCGCTGACGGCTTCGCGAAAGCCGGGCTGATCCGGCCACAGATTCGGGCCCAACATAGGCGTGCCGGCCGCGACGTCGGGATCGTCGAGCGCCAGGTCGCGGCCGGTATCGAAGGCCTCCTTGCGGTCGCGCTGGCCGGACGCAAACACTTCTTCGCCCTCGGGCACATAACCGCGATGCGCGCGCGACTGGCCGATGTAGTAACGCATCTTCCACTCGTGCGGCGCGGCGAAAAAGCGCTGTGCGTGCTCGACCAGTGCCGCGCGCAGTTCGCGTGCGACGCGATGGCCGGTTACGTAGAAGAAGCCCGCATCGCGCGCGGCGCGATCGAGCGCACGGGCGGTCGCGTAGCGCTGTTGCGGGTCGTCGTGATACAGGCCGCTGACGTCGACCACCGGCAGCCGGTCGAATACCTGATGAGTAGTCGGATTCATCGTTGTTCGCCTGCGTCGATCGCCGCGATACGTGCCAGGAATGCCGCAAAATGGCGGCGCTCTTCGTTGCCGACCCACCGGTTGATTTCCCACAGATCGGCGACCGGCGCATCGGTGAACGGCAGCGTATGCAGATAGCCATCCGGACCGAACTCCGGCGTCATCGTGCTGACCGCGTAGCCGTTGGCCTGTTGCGCCTGCCACAGCACTTCCCAGATGCGTCGATGCGACGCGACGCACTCCGCGTATTCGGGCGCCGCCGGGTGCGGCACCTGCGGCCCTTGCGGATAACCGATCCGGCCGTGCACGTGGTGCGCGTGCGGCGCGAGTTCATGGATGGTGTCCCACTCGCTGTCGAGCAGCCGCTCGCAGACCACGGCCCAATGGCTGAAGTCGCAGGTCAGCTTCAATTGCGGCACCGCGCGCACCACGTCGCGCGTGATCCACGGGTTGAAGAACGAACGGCCGCGATGCGTCTCGAAGCTGCACAGCACATCGTGTTGTTCCGCGACGCCGACCGCGCGCGCGAAAAAATCCATCTGTACCGCGGCAGGCCATGCATCGCAACCGGCCATCACGTTGAAGAAGCGCGGCCGCAGCGGCTTCGCCCATGCGATCTTCGCATCGAGGTCGCGCAGATGATCGTCGGGCGTCGCGTGGCGGTCCGGTACATAGCTGCCGGCCGTGGTGATCTCCGCGATGAATTCGAGCTGTGCGTCGGCCAGCTCTTCCCCGAAGCGTTCGCGCGCCGCGCCGTCGGCCGGCACCGGCGCCTCGATACCATCGAAGCCGGCCTGCTGCACCAACGGCGCCGCTTCGCGCGGGCCGCCGGCAAAACCCCAGAATGTCTTGAACAGCTCGAACCGCATGCGGCGCTCCAGTTACATGCAAAATTGC
>DATLOW010000337.1:0-4219 GCA_035536055.1 Paraburkholderia sp.
ACCCCTGGCCATTCGGACGAATGGCGGCAACAGCGTGGCATTCATAGAATGGGCCGCTCGTCGCTCCATTCCATGCAATGCCGCCACACGCACTACAGGTTGCCGTCGAAGCCGCACCCGAGCCCGCGCCGCGCTTTCGTGAAATTGTCTTTCGCGGCACCCGATGGGATCTGAGCCATCTCGACTCCTTCACGTTTAAAGCAGCGCTCGAGCCCGGCCTTGATGTCACTGTGCTGGTGCTGTTCTCGTGCCATTGCTTCTCGCATAGTTTTCGTTGGGACAAACGTCGTCGCACGATGATACCTGGCAGCGAAATCTACGACGACGGTCGAGAACAGCGTGTGCTTGATCCGCACCGATACGAACTGTCCAGGCGATTTCTTAAACATGTCGTCATGAGCCTGCCATCGCGACGCATCGTGATAGCAGACGAGCGACAGCCCAATTTCGTCACGCTCGATGGCATCAACGCCGACGGCTCGACGTCGCTGTACGCCATTTTCTTCGAAGTGCAACGGGACAAGAACCGCAAGCGCCGGATGATCTTGCGCATTCAATCGGCCTATGAACTCGACGAAGGCCTGACCAAACGGCAAGCCAAGGCGCAGAAGATCGGCTTCGCGACGCTGCTGCGCGCGACCTATCTGGGGAAGAAACTACGGGGATAAGCGCGGCATACAAGGCCGCGCGCCAAGCATGTGACAGGAACCGGAGCCGGTTGCGGACCACGGCCAGAAAAACCAAAGGCCACCTTGCGGTGGCCTTTGTATGCGGGGCTCTCTATCTGCCTTGCGGCGGAACTCCCACTCCAGGTGGGACCCGGTTGCCCGGGCGGCGCTACGTTTTTCTCACCCGCTCGTACGTAGTTTTCAAGGAGAGATTCTAAGCTTCACCTGCCCGCTGGTCAACCTGGCCGAACGGGCTAGTACAGCTCAGCTCGCAGCGGCCGACGACGCCGCTACCGGCGCATGCGGCGCATCGCCGTAGTCGACCGGTGCATCGGCCGGCCGCGGCGTTTCGCCGGCACGCTCGATCCAGCCGCCGCCGAGCGCCTGATAAAGATCGACCAGGTTCGACAGTCGCTGCACGCGCGCATTGGTCAACAGCAGCTGCACCGTGTACAGATCGGTCTGCGCGGTCAGCACCGCGAGATAACTGTCCACCCCGTTGCGATAGCGCAGATCGGACAGATCGAGACGCCGCTGCTCGGCGAACGTATCGCGCTCGAGCGCCGCGATCTGCTGGTCGAACGTGCCGCGCGCGGCGAGTCCATCGGCCACTTCGCGGAACGCCGTCTGGATCGCCTTTTCGTACTGCGCGATCTGGATGTTCTTCTGCACGTTCGCGAGGTCGAGATTCGCGCGGTTCGCGCCGCCTTCGAAGATCGGCAGTGTGATCTGCGGCGCGAAGCTCCATGCCGCCGAACCCGGCTTGAACAGCCCGCCGAGCGTCGGGCTCAGCGTACCGAAGTCGCCCGTCAGCGTGACGCGCGGGAAGAACGCCGCGCGCGCCGCGCCGATATTCGCGTTCGCCGCCAGCAGCTGCTGCTCGGCTTCCATGATGTCCGGGCGCCGCGTCAGCAGATCGGACGGCAGGCCGGCGGGAATGTCGGTCAGCAGTTCCTGCGAGTGCAAATCGCGACCGCGCGGCAAGTCGTCAGGCAGCGGCTCGCCGACCAGCAGCACCAGCGCATTCTCGGCCTGCGCACGCGCACGCGCTTCGGTCTGCAGGTTCGCCTTCGCCTGCTCGACCACCGTTTCCGCCTGCCGCAGATCGAGCTCGGACCCGGTGCCCGTTTCGTACTGCAGCTTCGTGATGTTGTACGAATCCTGCGCGGTGCGCAGCGTATCCTGCGTGACCTTCAGCGCCTCGTCGAAGCCGAGCACGCCGATGTATTGATCCGCCACCGACGCAACCAGCGCGATCTCCGCCGCCTTGCGCGCCTGCGCGGTGGCCAGGTACTGCGCGAGCGCCTGGTCTTTCAGGCTCTGGATGCGGCCGAAGAAGTCGATCTCCCACGACGCATTGAGCCCCACCGAATAGGAGTTGGAGATCGTCCGGTCCTGGAACGACAGGTTGCGCGGCGTGCGCGATTTCGATTGCGAAGCCGCCGCGTCGATTGCCGGGAACAGTTCGGCACGCGTGATCTGATACTGCGCACGCGCGGCCTGGATGTTCAGCACCGACACCCGCAGGTCGCGATTGTTCTTCAGCGCGATTTCGATCAGCCGCTGCAGCCGCTCGTCGACGAAGAAGTCGCGCCAGCCGATGTCGGTAGCCGCCTGCCCCTGGGCGCTGCGCGCGCCCGGTTCAGGCACCGGCTGGGTGTCGTACACGCCGCCTTGCGGGAACGTGCCCGACACGGGCGCGGCCGGGCGCTCGTACTTCGGCGCCAACGTGCAGCCAGCCGCGAGGAACGCTACCGCCGCTGCGATCAAAGAATGTTTGAGCATCTTAGTGTCCTTCCTTGCCCGAACCGCCACCGCTGTTGCCACCGCCGTTGCCGCCGCTGTCGCCGCCGTGGCCGCTCGCGCCGCCCGACGGATCATGCGGATGGTGCTCGTGGTAGTGCGCAAGCGCTTCGTCCGGATCTTCCTTCTCGCCGCTGAAGCTGCCGCGAATCACGACGAAGAACATCGGGATCATGAAAATGGCGAGGAACGTCGCGGTCAACATACCGCCGATCACGCCGGTGCCGATCGCGTGCTGGCTCGCCGAGCCCGCGCCGTTACTGATCGCCAGCGGCAGCACGCCGAGAATGAATGCGAGCGAGGTCATCAGAATCGGCCGCAAACGCAGGCGGGCCGCTTCGAGTGCCGCTTCGACCGGCCCCATGCCCTGCCCCTGCTGCAGTTCGCGCGCAAACTCGACGATCAGAATCGCGTTCTTCGCCGACAGACCCACCGTCGTCAACAGACCGACCTGGAAGAACACGTCGTTCTCGAGGCCGCGCAGCGTCGCGGCAAGCAATGCGCCGAGCACGCCGAGCGGCACCACCATGATCACCGAGAACGGAATCGACCAGCTTTCGTACAGCGCCGCGAGACACAGGAACACCACCAGAATCGAGATGCCGTACAGAATCGGCGCCTGCGAGCCCGACTGGATTTCCTGGAACGACAGCCCGGTCCATTCGTAGCCGATGCCGGCCGGCAGCTGCTTCGCCAGCGCTTCCATCGCCGCCATCGCCTGGCCAGTACTCTTGCCGGGCACCGCCGCGCCCTGGATTTCGACCGCCGAAATGCCGTTGTAACGCTCGAGCTTCGGCGAACCATAGGTCCACTTGCCGCTCGTGAACGCCGAGAACGGCACCATCCCGCCCGACATGTTGCGCACATACCAGTCGTTCAGGTTCTCCGGGGTCATCCGGAACGGCGCGTCGCCCTGTACGTAGACCTTCTTGATCCGGTTATCGGCATCGAGGAAGTTGTTCACGTATTGCGACGCCCATGCGATCGAGAACGACTGGTCGATCGACGCGAGCTGCACGCCGAGCGCAGCGGCCTTTTCCTGGTCGATCGTCACCTTGAACTGCGGCGTGTCGTTCAGACCGTTCGGGCGCACCTGCGTGAGCGTCGGGTCTTTCGCGGCCATGCCGAGCAACTGGTTACGCGCGGCCATCAGCGCTTCGTGGCCGAGGCCGGCACGGTCTTCCAGTTCGAAGTCGAAGCCCGCCGCGGTGCCGAGTTCCGGAATCGACGGCGGATTGACCGGGAATATCGATGCATTCTTGTACGTCGAGAAATGCCCGAACAGCCGGCCCACCAGCGCCTGCACTTTCTGGTCCGACTTCTGGCGCTCCGCGTAGTCCTTCATCCGCACGAACACAAGGCCGGAGTTCTGGCCGCGGCCCGCGAAGCTGAAGCCGTTTACGGTAAAGGTCGACTCGACGATGCTCTTCTCGTCGTTGAGCAGATAGTCGGACACGTCCTTCAGCGCACGCGCCGTGGTTTCCTGCGTCGAGCCGGCCGGTGTCTGCACCAGCACGAACATCGTGCCCTGGTCTTCGTTCGGCAGGAACGACTTCGGCAGCTTCACGAACAACAGGCCCACCGCGACGATCACCACCAGATAAATAATCAGCCAGCGGCTCGAGCGCTTGATCACGTGGTGCACGCCGGCGTGATACTTGTCGCGGCTCTTGTCGAAGTTGCGGTTGAACCAGCCGAAGAAGCCCTTCTTCTCTTCGTGATGGCCTTGCGGAATCGGCTTCAGGATC
>DATLOW010000338.1:0-6423 GCA_035536055.1 Paraburkholderia sp.
CGCGTGGGGCCTGATCAAGCCCTACTGGGTGTCCGAGGACAAATGGCGCGCGTGGGGCCTGCTCGCGATCGTCGTCGCGATGAACATGACGATGGTCGCCGCCAACGTCTGGTTCAACCGCTGGCAGGGCATCTTCTTCGATGCGATCCAGCAGTACAACTACCCGGTCTTCAAGCACTCGCTGCTGCAGTTCACGGTCATCGCGCTAGCGCTGATCCTGCTCGGCTCGTACCGCACGTACTTCCGCCAGATGCTCGAATTCCGCTGGCGGCAATGGCTCACCACCAGATATCTGAACGACTGGCTCGGCGACGACGCGTACTACCGCATCGAGCGCGACCGTCTCGCCGACAACCCCGACCAGCGGGTCTCCGCCGACCTGCAGGGCCTCGCGAGCACCACGCTGAACCTGTCGCTCGGGCTGCTGTCGACCACCGTCACGCTGTTCTCGTTCATCGTGATCCTGTGGAACCTGTCGGGCGCGCTCGCGTTCCACATGTTCGGCACCGAGTTCTCGATTCCCGGCTACATGGTGTGGGTCGCGCTGATCTACGCGGCGATCGGCTCGTGGATCACGCACAAGGTCAACCATCCGCTGGTGTCGATCAACTATCAGCAGCAGCGCGTCGAAGCAGATTTCCGTTTCTCGCTGATCCGGATTCGCGAGAACGCCGACCAGATCGCGCTGTATCAGGGCGAAGCGGCCGAAGAGAAATCGCTGCAAGGCGTGTTCGGCCATATCCGCAACAACTGGCGGCTGGTGATGCGCTTCACGCGGCGCCTGAACATCGTCGTGATCAGCTATTCGCAGCTGGCGATCGTGTTCCCGTATATCGCGGCTGCGCCAAAGTACTTTTCGAAGAGCATCACGCTCGGCGTCTATCAGCAGGTGACGGGCGCGTTCAGCACCGTCAGCGATTCGTTCTCGTGGTTCATCAACAATTACGATTCGCTCGCCGAATGGCGCGCTACCGTCAACCGTCTGCGGGAATTCCACCGCGTGATGCGCGACCAGCATCTGCATGAGTCGGTGGTGGGCGGGACCGCGCACGGCGGCATCAATATCCACCTGACCGACACGCAGCTGCTCAACGTGCAGGACCTCGTGCTCGCGCGCCCCGACGGCTCGGTGATGGCGAACGTCGGTTCGTTCAAGGTCGCGCCGAAGTCTCGCTGGCTGGTGCGCGGCCCGTCGGGCGCCGGCAAGAGCACGCTGATGCGCGCGCTCGCCGGCCTGTGGCCGTTCGGCGAAGGCACCATCGAAGCGCCGGCCGGTGCGAAGCTGCTGTTCGTGCCGCAAGTCAGCTATCTGCCGATCGGCACGCTTAAAGCCGCGCTGTGCTACCCGTCCGACGAGAGCGCCTTCAGCGACGAAGCCTGCCGTGAAGTGCTGAACGTATGCCGGCTCGGCGATTTCGCCGAGCGCCTCGCCGAGTCCGCGCACTGGGAGCGCACGCTGTCGCCGGGCGAACAGCAGCGCATGGCCGCGGCCCGCGCGATGCTGCAGAAACCCGACTTCCTGTTCCTCGACGAAGCCACCAGCGCGCTCGATCCGGACAACGAGACCGCAATCTACACCGCGCTCAGCGAGCGGCTGCCGGATACCGCGATCATGAGCGTCGCGCATCGCAAGTCGCTCGAAGCGTTCCACGACCAGACGCTGTTTATCGAGCGTGCGGTCGAGCGCGAAGCCGCCTAAGGACCACGGCGTATGAGCGCGGCCCGGTTCGAGCGCGTCGCGGCGATCACCGGCGCCGGCTCGGGGATCGGCGCAGCGCTCGCCCGGCGTCTTGCCGTACCGGGCACCGCGTTGATGCTGCACACGCGCGGCGCCGAAGCGGCGTCGCGCGAACGGCTCGATGCGCTGGCCGTTGAATGCACGGCGCTCGGCGCAGCCACCGCGACGTGTTGCGCAGATCTTGCCGAACGCGGCGCGGCGGAACATGTGGTTCACCAGACGCTTGCACAGTTCGGCGCACTCGATCATCTGGTCGCCAACGCGGGCTTCGCGCAACGTCAGACCCTCGCTGGCCTCGATGCCGACGCGCTCGCCGCGTCGTTTGCGGCGATGCCCGCGGCATTCGCCGCGCTGGTGAAACGCGCCGCACCTGCACTGGAAACCTCACCGCGCGGCCGTGTCGTTGCGGTGAGTTCGTTCGTCGCACATCGGTATCGCGTCGACACACCGTTCGCCGCGACGGCAGCCGCCAAGGCCGCACTCGAATCGCTGGTGAAAACCGCCGCGGCCGAACTCGGGCCGCACGCGGTGACGGTCAATTGCGTCGCGCCCGGTTATACGCGCAAGGATCACGGTCCGCACGCGAACAACGCCGCGGCATGGACGCGCGCCGCCGACGCGACGCCGCTGAACCGCATCGCCGAACCGGCGGAGATCGCCGCGCTGATCGCCTTTCTGCTGTCCGACGACGCGCAGCACATCACCGGCCAGGTGATTCACATCGACGGCGGCCTGACGCTCGGCTGACACTCCGAACCTTTCCCTCGCGCCCGCCGTCGCATCGTTGCGCGCGCAACCACATCGCGGCGCGTCCTGCACGAATCTCGCGCGCTCGCGCACATTTTTGACACCGTTCGTCGCCCGCCTGCCGCGCCCCGTAAAATACAGCCGGTTTACGCATCACCCCCACGCACCATACAGATCGAATAACGGGAGACGGGATGGCGTCCTTGCAGTGGTTCACGGAACTGACGGCGCGCGAGCGCCGCACGCTGTATGCCGGCTTCGGCGGCTACGCAGTCGATGCGTTCGACTTCATGATCTACTCGTTCCTGATCCCGACGCTGATCGCCACGTGGGGCATGACCAAAAGCGAAGCGGGCCTGATCGCAACCAGTTCGCTGATTTCATCGGCGCTCGGCGGCTGGCTCGCCGGCATCCTCGCCGACCGCTACGGCCGCGTGCGCGTGCTGCAATGGACCATCGCGACCTTCGCGCTGTTCACCTGCCTGTCCGGCTTCACGCAATCGTTCTGGCAGCTGCTGGCCACGCGCACGCTGCAAGGCATCGGCTTCGGCGGAGAGTGGTCGGTCGTCACGATCATGATGGCGGAAACGATCCGCTCGCCGCAGCATCGTGCGAAGGCGGTCGGCACCGTGCAGAGCAGCTGGTCGTTCGGCTGGGCCGCGGCGGCGATTCTGTACTGGGTGTTCTTTGCGCTGCTGCCCGAGCAGTACGCGTGGCGCGCGTGCTTCTGGATCGGTATCGTGCCGGCGCTGTGGATTATCTATATTCGCCGCAACGTCAGCGATCCGGATATCTTCGTCGCGACCCGCCGGGCGCGCGAGCGCGGTGAGCAGCACGGGCATTTCCTGCAGATCTTCGCGCCCGCCCACCTGAAAACCACGCTGCTCGGCAGCGTGCTGTGCACCGGCATGCTCGGCGGCTACTACGCGATCACCACGTGGCTGCCCACCTATCTGAAAACCGTGCGCCATCTATCGGTGTTCAATACCAGCGGCTATCTGGTGGTGCTGATCGTCGGCTCGTTCACCGGCTATATCGTCGGCGCGATTCTTTGCGACCGGATCGGCCGGCGCGCATCGTTCATCCTGTTCGCCGCCGGGTCGTTCCTGCTCGGCATGGCCTACACGATGCTGCCGATCACCGATCGCGCGATGCTGCTGCTCGGCTTTCCGCTCGGCATCGTCGTGCAGGGGATTTTCGCCGGCGTCGGCGCGTACCTGTCCGAGCTGTATCCGAATGCGATCCGCGGCTCGGGCCAGGGGTTCTGCTACAACCTCGGACGCGGCGCCGGCTCGTTCTTTCCGATTCTGGTGGGCACGCTGTCGCAATCGATGACGCTGGTCAAGGCGATCGGTATCGTCGCCGGTTCCGGTTATCTGCTGGTGATCGTCACTGCGCTGTGTCTTCCGGAAACCAAGGGCAAATCGCTTGCTCCAAACGCTTCTGCGGTGTGAGGCGCGCGCGAACCGCGCGCGAGTCTCGCGAACCGCGTGATTGCCGCCTTTTTCGCCTGCCTGGGCCTGCTTTGGGGCCTGTTTGGGCCTGTCTGAGCCCGCCCACGTGATGCTGAGCATGAAGCCGATTTCGCGTACATGAAGACGATCGTTCTTGGCGCCGGTGTAATCGGCGTCGCTACCGCTTTTTATCTGCGCGAGCACGGCTGCGACGTCACCGTGATCGAGCGCGAAGCGGACGTCGCGCTGGCGACGAGCTTCGGCAATGCCGGCGTGATCGCACCTGGCTACGTGACACCGTGGGCCGCGCCCGGCATGCCGGCGAAAATCCTCAAATATCTGTTCCGGCCCGCGTCGCCGCTGATTTTCCGGCCGACGCTCGATGCCGCGCAATGGCGCTGGATCGCGCATTGGCTGCGCGAGTGCGACCTCGAGCGCTTCAAGGTGAACAAGCAGCGGATGCAGCGCATCGCGTATTACAGCCGCGAGTGCCTGCATGAGTTTCGCGCGACGCATCCGTTCGAGTACGGGCGCAGTCAGGGCTATCTGCAGCTGTTTCGCAGCGAATACGACGTCGCGCTCGCGCAGCCGGCGCTGGCGATTTTGCGCGATGCGGGCATTGCACACCGCGAACTGAGCGGTGCGCAATGTACAGCGATCGAGCCCGGGCTGCGCTGGGCACGCGCGGCGCCGTATGCCGGCTTGTATCTTCCGGAAGACGAAGCGGGCGATTGTGCGGCGTTCACGCGCGAACTGCGCGCCGTGTGCGAAGCGCGCGGCGTGCGTTTCCGCTTCGATACGCGGGTCGCGGCGCTCGATGTGCGCGGGCGGACCGCGCGTGGCGTGCATGTCGAAAGTGCGCATGGCAGCGAGACGCTGCAGGCGCATGCGGTCGTCGTGGCGGCGGGCGTCGACAGTGCGGAGCTGCTTGCACCGGTCGGCGTCAAGGTGCCGCTGTATCCGGTGAAGGGCTATTCAGCGACGCTGCCCGTGGTCGACGACGAGAAGGCCCCGCGCGCCGCGTTGATGGACGAAGCCTACAAAACCGCGATCACCCGTTTCGGGCCGAATCTGCGGGTGGCCGGCACGGCCGAACTCGGCAGCCGCCACACGACGCTGCGCGAACAGGCACTGCGCACCCTGCTGAAGGTGCTCGACGACTGGTTCCCGCATGCGAGCGCGCCGTCGTCCGCGCAGTTCTGGGTCGGCCGCCGGCCGATGGTGCCGGATGGCGCGCCGCTGCTCGGGCCGTGCGGCATCGAATCGTTGTGGCTGAACCTCGGGCATGGCTCGACGGGGTGGGCGATGTCGCTCGGATCGGGGCGCGTGGTGGCCGATCTGGTGATGCAGCGCAAGCCGGAGATCGATCTGGACGGGCTGACGATCGCGCGGTATCGGGCGTAATGGCTTTGCTGTGCGATGAAGCGTGCGGAGGAAACGCGACAGATCGCCGGTGTGGACGGCGGGGGTGGGGCTGGGTCGGGCTGGGTGGGGCTGGGTCGGGCTGGGTCGGGCTGGGTGGGGCTGGGTCGCGCTGGGTGGGGCTGGGTCGGGCTGGGTCGGGCTGGGTCGCGCACAAACCGGACACGCGCCAGGCGCACCTCAGGGCATCGTCACCGGTACGCTCGCCAACGCGCGATGCTTCGCGCCACCTGGCGCGAGCGCGCTGGAAAACAGCGTCAGCGCTTCGAAACGGGCCACCAGGTTAGCGGGCACCTCCGGCGCTCGCCCGGCAACCGCCGCATCGCGACGAAAGCGCGCCAGCGTCACGTGAGGACGGAACGCGCGCGCATCGACCGGCAAACCGAGATCGAGCATCAGCGAGCGGATCCGCCAGTCGAGCGCAACGAACTCGTCGGACATCGCCAGCGTCGCCACCGTCAGACGCGGGTGCGTGGCACGCGGCCAGTGCTCGATACGCATGACCGGAGCCGGTCCGAGCGGGACCGGTTGCGCGGCGAGCGCATCGCCTAACGCTGCGCCGCGCTCCCAGCTCAGCGCGCCGATAAAGGTTACCGTCAGATGCAGTTGCCCGTAAGGGACCGGACGCGCCGGCGGACGCACCGGCACCGCGGCGAGCGCATCGCGCGTCGCCCGATCCGGTTCGAGCGCGACGAAGCAGCGCTGCCAGCCGGATGGCGCGTCGGTGGGGTCGGCGGGGTCGGACGGTGGCGGCTCGGGGGGTGGACTGTGTGGGCACATCGGGTTGCCTTGGCGCGTCGGCGCGCGACGGTTCCCGGGATGTCTCGCTGTGGGCTACCGCTCCCGGGCGGGCTCCGGCGTTCGGCTCCGGCGTTCGGCTCCGGGGTGCCCCTCCGCGGCGCAGCTCCGGAACCCACCCCACGGTGCCGCTCAGGAACCCGCCTGTGGCGGCACAACGCCGGAGTACGAATCTGCGGCTCAGCTCCGGCGTGTAGCCCTTGGCTGCACTCAGTGGCATGACTCCCGGGTGTCACTTCGGGGGCGGCGCTTCCGGTGCATTAT
>DATLOW010000339.1:0-3377 GCA_035536055.1 Paraburkholderia sp.
GCAAGCGCGCCGCCGATCTCGCGCACGAGGCGCGCGCGTCCGGCGCCGATTTCGCCGCGCTCGTCAAGGCCAATTCCGACGAGCAGCAAAGCGCGGCCAACGGCGGCGATATGGGTTTCGTGCCGGACGGTCTGCTGATGCGTGAAGTGCGCAAGGCGACCGACACGATGAAGACCGGCGACGTGGCCGGCCCGATCCAGACCGCGGCGGGCTTTCACGTGATCAAGTCATAACCCAACGCCAACAGGGGCGACCGACGTGGGCGACAGCTTCACGCATGCCGCGCATGCATTCGACGACGAAGCCGGTGTCGGCGCCGCCGGCTTCGTCGCGGTCGGCGCGCGCTGCGGGGTCGGTTCCGGTGGCACTGGCCGACATTGTGATTCGCGCTTGGCACGGTGCGGACTGCGCAGTGACGCGCGCCGCCTTCGATTCGCCTGGCGATGCACAAGCCGATGCGAATCTGCGCATCCGGCTGAGCTCGCATCCGATCAGCGCACCGCCGCCACCCGGTATCCACCAGCCGCTGCCAGTACGCCTGCGGCTCGAGGAACATCCGCAGGCGCGCCGTAGGCACGAGTGCCGCTTCGTGATGTGCGTGCGCTTGTTTAGACCCAGCTCATCGACTGCGGAAAGCCGCGCGGCGAACGCGTTTTTATCGCGTTTATGCAGCGTCGAGCGACATCAGGGTCGAATCGGCGCGCCATGTCGTCCATAATAGCGGCGCTTAACCCGGCGCTGCCGGGAACACTATGGACAGAATATGGCAGATCCCGCAGCACTCACCTCTTCGCGCGCTGGGCGTGCCGCTTCGAAGAAGCCGCGCAACGCCGCCGTATCCACCGACACCGAAAACAAGCTGGCGCGCGCCGCGCGCTCCGCGCAGCGCCTCGCAGAACTGAGCGATGTGCCGCGCGACGACAGCACGCTCGACCTGTTCCCGGACGAAGCCGCGCAGGCGACGCTGCAGGCGCTGAACACCGACGTGCGGCAAGGAACGTTGCGGGGCTTCGAATTGCCGGACGAGGTGTTGGCAGCGGTCGAGGCGGTGGCCGGAGAGGGCGTCGCGGGCGTGACGGGTGGCGCGGGTGCGCGGAGCGCGCGCAGGGCTCCGCGCGAAGTCAAGGCGGATGAAGCGGCGCACGCTGCGGTCGATGCGGCGGCGATGGCAGGCGGGGATGTTGCGCCGGTAGTGGTCGATGCGGCGGCAATGGCAGGCAGGGATGTTGTGCCGGTGGCAGCCGATGCGGCGGCGATGGCAGGAGGGGATGTCGTGCCGGTAGCGGTCGATGCGGCGGCAATGGCGGGCGGGGACGTTGTGCCTGCGGCAGTCGATGCGGCGGCGATGGCAGGCGGGAATGCTGTGCCGGTAGCAGTCGATGCGGCGGCAGTGGCAGGTAGGGATGTCGTGCCCCCGGCGGCTGGTGTGCCAGTGATCCTTGAGACTCCGGAGGCGATGCAGGGGGCAGTGTCAGCAGCGGTGTTGCCGAATGCGCGAGACGCTGCGCAGCAAGGTGCGCCGGAACGTGCCGGCAACGCGGCGCGTGTCACCGAGGCGGATGAAGAACGCGCCAGCGTCGCAGCCGCGCGCACTATCGCGTTGGAGTCGGCATCCGCTGAGGCCACAGCGGCGGGCGCGGATGCGCGGACTGCGGGCAAGCGTGATTTCGCTGCAATCGCAGCCGCAACTGCAACCGATGCAAAGGCAACCGACGCAAAGGCAACCGACGCAAAGGCAACCGATGCAAAGGCAACCGATGCAAAGGCCGCCGACCCATCGCTGACGCCAGCGATTGCGGCGGCATCCGTGATTCGCAGCGTCGCGGCGCTGCGGCAGTCGGCCTTGGACGCGAACGCCGGTGCCGACGCGGCTGTCCCCGGCATGGCGTCGCAGCGCTTCCCGGCGACTTTAGCCAAGGCGCCGACCGGCGCAGCGCGCGAAGCGGCGAAGACCCGACCCGCCACGGCACAGACGGCGGCCGCTGCCGCTGATAGCGCGCCGGTCGCCCCGGCAGAGCAGACCGCCGCGGCTGGGGCTGGCGGTTCGCGCTCGGCGGGCCCGACGGCCTCAGCTGCTCCGAGCGCCTCTACGGCGCGGACTGCCTCAACCCCGCCGACTGCCTCAACCGCACCGAACGCCTCAACCGCACCGAGCGCCTCAACCGCACCGAACGCCTCAACCGCACCGAACGCCTCAACCGCGCAAACTTCCGCACCCGCCGCACCCGCCGCACCCGCCGCACCCGCGTCAGGCGCCGCTGTAGCACCCGCAACGGCGGCCGCTGGCCAGACAACTGCACGGCCCACCCCCGCATTCCCTGCGCCGTCCCGCAGCACGACACAGCAGGCGGCGTCACGCACCACCCCCGAACTCGAGCACGCGCGTGCCGCCGCGTTTGCCGACACAGTCGACGCGTTGTACGGCGTGATCGCCGACCAGCGCCGCGCCGCCAGCGATCACTCGCGCCGGATGAAATGGATGCTGTCGATCGTCGTCTGCGCATTGCTGATGACGGTGGCGATCGGCGTCGCGCAAACGCTGCTGCTGATGCGCCTGACGCGCAATGCAACCGTCGAGCAGCAGCGTATCGAGCAGATGCTGCTGGGCCAGCAGGCAAGTCTCGCCACGTTGATGCAGAACAGCCAGCCGATACCGCCGGCGCCGGTCGCCGCGACCGTGCCGCCCGCACCGGCGACGCCAGTACCGTCGCCGGCCGTGCCGCGGCAGCCCGCTGCCGACGAGCGTGCCGCAGCGAAAAGCACTCACCCGCACAAGCACAAGGCGGCCGCCGCCCGCCCTCAGCATTAACCGCTAATAAATCCAGCAAGTCCCAACGGCGGGTCTGCCGACCCGCCGTCCTGAACGCCGCGCCGCCGGCAGGCCG
Organism: Paraburkholderia sp.; assembly: GCA_035536055.1. Taxonomy (GTDB): domain Bacteria; phylum Pseudomonadota; class Gammaproteobacteria; order Burkholderiales; family Burkholderiaceae; genus Paraburkholderia. The sequence goes on from DATLOW010000339.1 coordinate 2,886, forward strand.
CTTGCGCCATCCGGCTTGGCCGTGCGGCCATCCAGCGTGCCGCGTCTGCCACAAACCCTCGAAAGCCACGTCACGCCAACGTTGTATTGGTGCAACGCATCAATGCTGGAAAACCTTTTGCGCTCATGAGGTTACAAAAAAATTTGTGCAGCGCACTAGACTCGGTCTAGGGAAAACCCTATACTCGCTTCTTAAGGGAAAACCCTAGTCGATCACACACCAACGGGAGTCGCCATGAACTTTCTTTTTGCGCTGTTCCAAAAGGTCAGCGACCTGTTTGCGTCGCCGCATCTGCCGCTCGATTCGGACTACTCGTTCGAAGCCCGCCAACGCGAAGCCGAGCGTCTGCGTCGCTCGCAAGCCACGCTGTTCGGCATCCGTCTGACTGACTGATCCTGCGTGCGTCGCGCCGCGCGGCATACGTGCCCAGGCGGTCCAGATGTCGTTCAAGAGCCCGGTACAGCCGGGCTCTTTGCTTTTTGCCGATCCGTC
>DATLOW010000340.1:0-13366 GCA_035536055.1 Paraburkholderia sp.
CACGACTTCGACGTTTTCGAGCGGAATGCCGAGGCGGTCGGCCACCACTTGCGCGAAGGTCGTCTCATGTCCCTGGCCGTGGCTGTGCGAACCGGTGAAGACCGTGACCGAGCCGGTCGGATGCACGCGGATTTCGCCTGCCTCGAACAGACCCGCGCGGGCACCGAGCGCGCCGGCGATGTTCGACGGCGCGAGTCCGCAGGCTTCGATGTAGCACGAGTAGCCGAGCCCGCGGCGCTTGCCTTTTTGCTCCGATGCCTGCCGGCGTGCCGCGAAGCCATCGACGTCGGCGAGCTCCATCGCGCGCTTCAGAAGCGTGTCGTAGTCGCCGATGTCGTAGGTGAGGCCGACCGGCGTCGCGTACGGGAACGAGCGGATGAAGTTGCGGCGCCGCAGTTCGGCCGGCGCGATGTTCAGCTCGCGCGCCGCGGTTTCGACGAGGCGCTCGACCACGTACGTCGCTTCAGGGCGCCCCGCGCCGCGATACGCATCCACCGGCACGGTGTTCGTGAAGACCGCTTTGACCTCGGCGTAGATCGCCGGTGTCGCGTACTGGCCGGCGAGCAGCGTCGCGTACAGGATGGTCGGCACGCTCGACGCGAAGGTCGACAGATACGCGCCCATATTGGCGATCGTATGCACGCGCATCGCGAGGAACTTGCCGTCGGCGTCGGTCGCGAGCTCGGCTTTCGTTACGTGATCGCGGCCGTGCGCATCGGACAGAAAGGCCTCGGAGCGCTCGGCGGTCCATTTCACCGGGCGGCGCACCTTCTTCGACGCCCACGTCAACGCGACGTCTTCCGCGTACAGAAAAATCTTCGAACCGAAACCGCCGCCGACGTCCGGCGCGACCACGCGCACCTTCGATTCCGGCAGTGCCAGCACGAACGCGGCCATCAGCAGCCGTTCGACGTGCGGATTCTGGTTCGCGACGTACACCGTGTAGCTGTCGTCGGCGGGCGACCAGGCGGCGTTCACCGCGCGCGGTTCGATCGCGTTCGGCACCAGCCGGTTGTTGACGATGTCGAGCGTGGTCACGTGCGCGGCTTTGGCGAAGGCCGCGTCGGTCGCCGCCTTGTCGCCGTGGCCCCACGTGTAGCAGGTGTTGTCCGGCACGTCGTCGTGCACGGCCGGCTGGCCGGGGTCGGCGGCATGCGCGGTGTCGATGGTGGCCGGCAGTTCGTCGTAGTCGACTTCGATCAGCTCCAGCGCGTCCTTTGCCGCGCCGAGCGAATCGGCGATCACCAGCGCGACCTGGTCGCCGACGTGGCGCACCTTCGTGTGCGCGATCACAGGATGCGCCGGCTCGTGCATCGGCTTGCCGTCGACGCTGTGAATCAGCCAGCCGCACGGCAGGCCGCCGACGTTGTCGGCCGCCAGATCCGCGCCGGTGAAGATCGCCACGACGCCCGGCACCTGCTTTGCCGCGCTCGTGTCGATGCTGGCGATGCGCGCGTGCGCGTGCGGCGAGCGCAGAAACACCGCGTAGCTTTGCTGCGGCAGGATCAGATCGTCGGTGTATTGGCCGGTACCGGTAAGAAAACGGGCGTCTTCCTTGCGCTTGACGGAGGCGCCGATCATGCGATGGGTTTCGGGTGCGTTCATCGTCGGCTCCTCAAGCGGCTTTGGCCGCGGCGGCGACGCCCGGCTTCATCGCCGCAGCGCCCTGCACGATCGCCTTGACGATGTTGTGATACCCGGTACAGCGGCACAGGTTGCCGTCGAGCTGGGCGCGCACGTCCGCCTCGTTGAGATCGGGATGCGTCGCGGCGAGTGCCGTGGCGCTCATCACCATGCCCGGCGTACAGAATCCGCACTGCAGCCCATGGCACTCGCGAAACGCCGCCTGCATCGGATGCAGCTGGCCGTCGTGCGACAGGCCTTCGATCGTGGTGAGATCCGCGCCCTCCGCCTGCACCGCCAGGATGTTGCACGACTTGATCGCGCGCCCGTTCAGATGGATGGTGCAGGCACCGCATTGCGCGGTATCGCAGCCGATATGCGTGCCGGTCAGCCGCAGCTGATCGCGCAAAAACTGAACAAGTAGCGTGTTGGGTTCGACGTTCGCGGTGACGGGCGCGCCGTTCACCGTCAGACTGATGCTGATCGCCATGAACATGTCTCCTGGTGGGGATAGAGACCGGTGCGGGCCCACATTCACTACCTACCGCCTGGCTGCTGAGGGTCCGGTTCGGTTGGTGCTGTTTGTGCTTGTCGAGCGAAAAGTAAAACACAAATCGGCGGGGGCGGCTATCGGGGGAATCGTCGCGGTGGATGAGGTTCGATGCGTAGCGTATGGTTCGCCACGGTCGCGATCGATAACAAAACGGCACGCTGCGCGAGGCGGGCGTGCCGTTCGAACTGCATGGAATCGTTTAGTAAGGAAGCCGCGCGATACCGCAACACGATGCGGCAACTGAGCGTGGCAACCGACCGTGGCAACCGAGCGCAGCGCTCAGTGCCGCTGCGTGCCGTGTGCGAGCTTCGAATGGCGGCGCGCGTAGCCGAAGTAGATCAGCATGCCGATCGCGAGCCACGCGACGAACGCGATCCATGTGATTGCCGCGAGGTTCACCATCAGGAACAGGCACGATGCAACCGCGAGTACCGGCACTACCGGCACGCCCGGGCAGCGGAATGCGCGCGGCAGCTCCGGATGCGTGCGGCGCAGGATCAACACCGCGATCGACACCATCGAAAAAGCCGCCAGCGTACCGATGTTGATCAGCTCTGCGAGCACGTTGAGCGGCACCAGCGCGCCGATCAACCCGAAGAACAGGCCGCACAGCCAGGTGGTCAGGAACGGCGTCGCAAAGCGCGGATGCACGCGCGACAGCGCGGCCGGCAGCAGGCCGTCGCGCGACATCGCGAAGATCACGCGGGTCTGGCCGTACGCCATCACCAGAATCACGGTCAGCATGCCGAGTACGGCGCCGAGGTCGATAAAGCCGGCCACCCACGTCTGGCCCGCCACCTGCAACGCATACGACACCGGGTGCGACACGTTCGCGAATTGCGCGGACGGCACGATACCGGTCACCACGGCGGCCACCGCGACATACAGCACGGCGCACACCGCGAGCGACGCGATGATGCCGATCGGCAGATCGCGCTTCGGATTCTTCACTTCTTCGGCTGCCGACGACACCGAGTCGAAACCGATAAACGCAAAGAACATCACCGCCGCCGCGCCGAACACGCCGGACCAGCCGTTCGGCATGAATGGATGCCAGTTGGCCGGCGTCACGTGGAACACGCCGACCGCGATCACCAGCAGCACGACGATCACCTTGATCGCAACCATCAGATTATTGATCCGGGTCGACTCGCGCACGCCGACGGAGAGCAGCGTGGTGATCGCCATCATCACGAGGAAGGCGGGCAGGTTGAACAGCGTAGTGTGGCCGGGCAGCGCGCCGGGCGCGGCAGTGAGTGCGACCGGCAGCGCAATGCCGAAGCCCGACAGCAGCGATTGCAGATAGCCGGACCAGCCGACCGATACCGCCGACGTGGCGAGCCCGTACTCGAGCATCAGGTCCCAGCCGATGATCCACGCGGCGAGTTCACCGAGCGTCGCATACGAGTAGGTGTAGATCGAGCCGGCGACCGGAATGGTCGACGCGAATTCGGCGTAGGCGAGCGCGGCGAAACCGCAGGCGATCGCGGCGATCACGAACGCGATCATCAATGCCGGGCCGGCTTGCACGGCGCCGGTGCCGGTCAGCACGAAAATGCCGGTGCCGATGATGGCGCCGACACCGAGGAAGGTCAGATCGAGCGCGCCGAGCGCTTTTTTCAGGCCGGCGCTTTGCGCGCCGGCCAGCATGTGTTCGACGTTCTTCTTGCGGAAAACGGACATTGGCGGTGGGTCTCCTGAGGGCGCGCGCATGGCGGCCCGATGCCGGGGAAACCCTCAATTTTAGCGGATCGGCGCTGGAAGCTTTTGAGATGCTTACAGCATGGGCGGCAACGGAACGGCCGCGCTGAAGGCGGCCGTCGTTTGCGGTGGGGGGAATGACCCGTGGGCGGTGGCGGCGGTGGGAGGCCGGCGGGTCAGTCCGCTCAGGCCCGTTCAGGCCCGTTCAGGCCGCTCAGGCCGCTCAGGCCGTCATCGCCGGATTCAGATCGACCAGCCGGTTCGACATCACGTAGAACGTCAGTTCCGCGTTGTTGCGCAGCTTCATCTTCTCGAGCAGCCGCGTGCGGTACACGCTGACCGTCTTCACCGACAGCGACAGCGCATGCGCAATATCGGTCAGCCGTTTGCCGGACGCGAGCATGCACAGCGTCTGGTATTCGCGGTCGGACAGCTTCTCGTGCGGCATCTGCTCGCCGTCGAACGACACGTAGTCGGCCAGCGCCTCGGCCATCGCCGGGCTCACGTACTTGCGGCCGGCCGCGACCTGCTGGATCGCGGCGATCATCTGCGCGGCGTCGACCGTCTTCGACAGGTAGCCGGCCGCGCCGGCTTTCAGCGCGCGCACCGCGTACTGGTCTTCGCGGTACATCGAGAACATCAGCACCGGCACGCGCGGCACTTTGCGCTTCAGCCGCTTCAACACTTCGACGCCGTTCAGGTCGGGCAACGAAATGTCGAGCAGGATCGCGTCGTACGCATGCCTGACCGCTTCGGCGAGGGCTTCCGCGCCGGTCTGCGCCTCCGCGACGTCGCTTGCGACGCCGCGGTCGAGCAGCAACTGGCGGACGCCCTGGCGTACCACGGCGTGATCTTCGGCAAGGAGGATGCGCAGGTTCATCGCTGGCGGCTCACGAATGAAGGGCGGCGCGCCGCCGGCTGGCGCGCGCGGCGGCAGCCAGCAGTGCATGCCACGCAAATTGCGCGTGGACCGCAGTGCCGCGTGCGGCGCGTGCGCGGCGCGGCGCCGCGGTGAGGTTGAAGGTGCCGTCGTAGGCCTCGCAGCGCGCGGCCATGCCGGAGATGCCGAAGCGGTGCGCCGGCTTGCCGGCGACGCGCCGCACGCCGCTGCCGTCGTCGGTGACGGTCAGCATCAGATGCTCGTGGGTCGTTTCGATGCGCACGTCGGCGCCGGATGCGCGCGCGTGCTTCGCGACATTGTTCAACGCCTCCTGCGCGACGCGAAACACCGCCAGTGCCGCGTCGGCGGGCAGCTGTGTCAGGCGTGCGTCCGCACTGCAGACGAAACTGGTGCGCAGACCGGTGCGCGCGGCGAAGCTGTCGATCCACTGCGCGAGCGCATGCACGATGCCGTGCTCGAGCGGCGGCGCCTGCAGATCGTCGATTGCGCTGCGGGTGGCCTCGGCAGTGGCGTCGAGCGAGCGCTGCGCGAGCGCCAGCGCGGTCGCGCATTGCGGCGCTGCGTCGGCGGGCAGCCACGTTGCAACGTTTGCGAGCGCGAAGCGAGAAGCGGTCAGTTCGGCGCCGGCGCTGTCATGCAGCTCTTGAGCGAGCTGGCGGCGCACGGCCTCGTGCGCGTCGACCACTTGCGCGGACAGTTCGCGCACGCGCGCGCGCAGGCGGGCGATTTCTTCGTGTTCGGTGGTGGGTGTGGCGGGAACGATGGCCTGGCTAGCAGCCGGAAGGGTCGCCTGCGCCTGAAGGTGCGGTGTTCCCGGCGCTGCATGGCCAGATAGAGAAGCGGCGGCGACTTCGCCCGAGGCGGGCGCGCTGGCCTCCTCGTTGGCGTAGAGCGGCGCACGTGCGCCGATCGGAACCACAATCGACGTATCCATGCTGTCGGTCAAAACGCAGATGAAACAGTAAACCGGCTGTGCCGCGACGGCACATAGTCGGAAAAACGCATGCGAACTCCGCCTCCCAGACGTGTCTGTCGCGGACGGTGCCGTGACGGACATCCGCTACGCGATGGCGTAACGAAATTTACGTTCGGTAACAATTCGGCGTCGAATATGTCAGTCGACGCACATTGGGTATTGCGCGCCGATGATATCTCAAAAAACGAAAAAATTGCAGGCCGACGTAGGCTTGGCGCGCAATTCTCACCTATTGTGTAATCTTCGTGACAGATGTTTTTGTAGGAAAAAAGCTTACACGCGCGGTGCGATTCGCTGTGTCAATTTGTAACGGCAGATGGAAAGTGTTACGGGACAAGGCGAGCCGCGATTTGCTCGCGTCGCAGTTCGGAGCGCCGAATCGCACGCTGCAGCCCGCTGCCATGGCAAAAAAAAGACCGGAACAAAGTTCCGGTCTTGTTGTTTTTCTGCAGCGCGGCCGCGCTGCGGCGCCAGAGGCTCAGCCGACGAACGCCTTTTCCACCACGTAGTGGCCCGGCTGGTTGTTGCTGCCTTCCTGGAAGCCCATGTTATCGAGCAGTTCGCGCGTGTCGCGCAGCATATGCGGGCTGCCGCACAGCATCACGCGGTCGTTTTCCAGCGAGAAGCCCGGCAGATCGAGGTCGGCAAACAGCTTTTCAGTTTCGATCAGTTCGGTGATGCGGCCGCGGTTCTGGAACGCTTCGCGCGTGACCGTCGGGTAATACACCAGCTTTTCCTGGATCAGCTCGCCGATGTGCTCGTGCTGCGGCAGGTGATCGGTGATGTATTCCTTGTACGCCAGTTCGTCGACGAAACGGCAGGTGTGCGTCAGCACGACCTTTTCATAGCGGTCGTAGACGTCCGGATCCTTGATGATCGACATGAACGGCGCGAGGCCGGTGCCGGTGGACAGCAGCCACAGCGTCTTGCCGGGCAGCAGGTTGTCGGCCATCAGGGTGCCGGTGGGCTTCTTGCCGATCAGCACCTGGTCGCCGACCTTCAGATGCTGCAGGCGCGACGTCAGCGGACCGTCCTGAACCTTGATGCTGAGAAATTCGAGGTTCTCTTCGTAGTTCGCACTCGCCATGCTGTAGGCGCGGATCAGCGGCTTGCCGTCCACTTCGAGGCCGACCATCGTGAACTGGCCATTTTCAAAGCGGAACGACGCGTCGCGCGTGCAGGTGAAACTGAAAAGCGTGTCGGTCCAGTGGTGGACACTCAGTACGGTTTGTGGATTCAGGTTGCTCATGGCTTCTTGGATGGTGCGAATACAGGGACGGCCGGATGAAAAAGTGACCGGCCGGCACGGCAAGACAAAGCGCCGGGCCCACGCGGTCGGCCCGCGCGGTCGACCCGAAAAGCCGACCCAAGCTGGACAAATGCCGCGTGCGCGTGCTGCGTAGTCCGCTATTTTACCGCGTTACGGTTTCCCGGTCCGTCCCGGGGCTTAAACGGCCAGTGCCGCCTGCTACCGCGGATTGGGACGTGGGCGCTGCTGGCTGCGCCGAAGGGACGCTGCGCGACGCGCTAACGGCGCCGCTATACGCTTTCGCAGCAAACGCCGTGACCGGTGCGAGGGGCACGAACGGCGAGCAACGATAGCGGTAGCCGGATCGCGCAGCGGCTGGCGATGCGTGCCGGCTGCGCTGACGCTTCGGGCTTCGTGTGCTGTCGCGCCGGCAACCCGGCGCCGGCGCGGGCGACAGGTGTGGCGATCATACCGGAAAGGCACGCCGCGGCACGTCATTGACCCTGCTTGCGAAGCTGGAACGTGGCGCGAGCTTGCGGGCCGCCTGCGGTCGCTGCGGTACTCGAAGGTTCGGGGCGCAGCGCCCCGGCGCGCGGCGCTCAGCGTTCGGCGATCAGCTTCGCCCCAAGCCCGACGAACACGGCGCCGCAAGCGGCGTCGATCGGACGGCGCAGCTTGCGATAGCCGCGCTGCGTGCGCTCATTGGCGAACATCAACGCGACGCTGCTGTACCAGCCGATCGACAGCATCGAGATCATCGCCAGCACGCTACCGCAGAACCACAGCGGCGCGTGTGCCGGCATCATCGTCGCGAATACGCTGGTCCAGTATGCGCACGATTTGGGATTGGTCAGGCACGTGACCAGCCCCGAGCGCCATGCGCGCAGGTGCGCGCCAGGTTCGCCAGCATGGTCGGCGTCGTTTGCCTCGATCGCGGGCGTGGGCGTGCTCGCGGCGGGCAGCGCGTCGCCGCGGCGCATGCCCGAGCGCAGCAGCTTGATGCCGAACCACAGCAGATACAACGCGCCCGCCACGCGGATGCCGCTATACAGCCAGTCGATCTTTTGCAGCACGGCGGCAAAGCCGAGCATTGCCAGCGCGGCCCAGATCGTCGAAGCGGTGCCGACGCCGAGCGCGGATGCCGCGCCAAGTTTGCGCCGCCCCGCCAGCGACAGCTGCGTGATCATGAAGAAATTCGGCCCGGGGATCATCGCCGCCAGCAGATAAACAAAGGCGATCTGCAGCAGGGTCGGCAGGTAATAGTAGTCGTGCATACGAGTCGGGCGTCGCGCGCGGTTGGCAGAACCGCGATCTTAACGCGCGGCGGCGCGACGCGGCGCGCGCGGGTAACCGGTGTCACGCGCGTCGCGCATCGCGTGCCGATGCGCGCACCGGCACGCGACCCGTCAGTCGATACGCAGCCGCGCGATATACGGCAAGTGATCCGACAGCCACGCCGTTTCCTGCGCCGGCGTGATCCACTCGATCGGCTTCATGCCGCGCACGAACATCTTGTCGAGCGCAAGCGCCGGCGAAAACGCCGGAAACGTGCGCCCGGATTCGCCGAGCAACGTCGCGACCTCGTACAGCCCGTGTTCGCCGAACAGCGGCACCGAGTCGTTGCGCCAGTCGTTGAAGTCGCCGGCGAGCACCAGCGGGCCGGCCGGCGCTTCCTTCGAGATCCAGTGCGCGATCCAGTGCATCTGCCGCAGGCGCGCGGAACGCGTCAGCGCCAGATGCGCGCACAGCAGCGTGACTTCCTGACCGCCGAAGGTCGCGCGCGCAACCAGCAGGCCGCGCCGCTCGAAGCGGTGCGCGGAGATGTCCCAGCGTCCGCCGAGGTCCAGCGGATGCGGCGACAGGATCGCATTGCCGTGCCGCCATGAAGGCTTGAACACGTTGGGTCCGAGCGCGATCTGCAGCTCGAGCGCGCGCGCGATTTCGGTCGCCTGGCAATGCCAGATGTCGTCCTCCGGATCGGTAAGCGGCGCGCCGAAGGTGCGCGACAGCACCGGCGCCGGCATGCGGCGCGCCATCGCTTCCTGCAGGAAATAGGCGTCGGCGTGCGTCGACTGGACCCAGCGCTGCATCGCTTGCCAGGCTTGAAAACCAAGCGGCGAGCGGCCCTTGTGCAGGTTCCAGCTCACCGCGATGAAGTCGTTGTGCTGCGCGGTTTCGCGTATCAGTTCTTCGGGGTTTCGCATGCCGCGTTATCCACGTTGTTCGATGAAATCACGGGTTGCCGGCGACGCTTGCGCGTACGCGATAAACGAGGTTCGGGTCCTTGTCGACGATTTGCCAGTTCGTCCACTGACCGGGCGGCACGGCGAGGCCCGGGTGGTTCGCGGTGATCTGGCGCGGCTGCGGCGGCAGCTTGCAGCCCTGTTCCGTTTGCCGCGCGCCCGGCTCTTCGAGCGTTTCCTGTGCATCGATAGCAAGCGTCACGCCGCTCGCATCCGCCTGGGTCGGCGACACGGTCAGCGTGCGCTGCAGGTCGATGCTGCCGGCCGGCTGATCCTTGCAGCCGACGTTGTTCTGGACGACATGGTGGTGCGTATCGGTACGCGCCTGGCCAACCGTGGTGGTGCCTTCGAATGTGTCGATCTGCTGGCCGTCGCGCATCACCTGCAATTGCCACTGCACGACGGGCTGCGCCGCGCGCTGCTGCGCGGGCGCGACGAGCGGCAGACAGGCGAGCAGCGCGACGAGGCTGGTCTTCCACATGAACGGGCTCTCCGAAAGTCATTGCAGCCGGCCGATCGGCGAAACGCCGACCATCTTACGCCGGAAGCGGAAACCTTTTTCTGACCCGAGACGCGGGCCCAGGTTCAGCAACAGTCTCGTGCAGATTGTGGCGCAACCTCGGCAACACAAGCTTTTATTAGCAGCAGACCCGCGCCGCTGCTGGCTTGCATGGCGGTTGCACATCGTTACACTGGATTTGCGGCGCAGCATCTGCGCTCGCGTCGCACCGACAACGAGCAGCACGTACACGACGGGGTGAGCGATGACAACGGCCATGGTCAAACAACAGATCGCGGTGGCGTCTTTCAGTAAGGTCTACGACCTCGAACAGGTCGAAACCGCGCTGCACGATCTCAGCGACGGCGCCAACGAAGCGCTGCGCGCGATCTACGAAAAAATGCTCAAGATCGGCAATCTGCGCTTTTGTGTGAAGCCGAACCGGATGCCGTCGATCGACGATCTGATTGGCACGCTGCCGAACTTCGCCGAGCCGCTCGACGACGTGCGCAAACAGGTCGCGCTGTGCATCGAAACTGAAGACCGGCTCGAACTGATGCCGATCCTGCTGCTCGGTGACCCAGGTATCGGCAAGACGCATTTCGCGAAGCAACTGGCGCGGCTGCTGGGCACGTCGTACCACTATGTCGCGATGGGCGCGCTGACCGCGGGATGGATTCTGTCGGGTGCGTCTTCGCAATGGAAGAACGCCAAGCCGGGCAAAGTGTTCGATGCGCTGGTGCACGGCAGCTACGCGAACCCGGTGATCGCCGTCGACGAAATCGACAAGGCAAGCGGCGACTCGCAATACGATCCGCTCGGCGCGCTTTATGCGCTGCTCGAACACGATACCGCGCAGACCTTTATCGACGAGTTCGCGGAAATTCCGATCAACGCGGGCCACGTGATCTGGATCGCGACGGCCAACGACGCGCACGCGATTCCGGAGCCGATTCTGAACCGGATGAACGTGTACGAGATTCCCGCGCCCGATCGCGACGGCGCGCGCTGCATCGCGCAGTCGATCTACGACGAGATCCGCTCGGCGCACGGTTGGGGTCTGCGTTTTCCGGCGCGTCTGTGCGACGCGGCACTCGACACGCTGCAGCGCGCGACGCCGCGCGAAATGCGGCGCGTGATCCTGAACGGCTTCGGTGCGGCGCGCATCGACGGACGCGACGAGATTGCCGCCGTCGACATCAAGCTCGACCACCACACGCGGCGCAAGCCGATCGGTTTCTAGCGGCGCGCGGGTCAGCGAAGCGGCAGACGGCAAACCGAACAGAGCAGTCTGCCGCCAACATTGAAGTTTTCTTATGAGGAGAAATTGACGATAGGTACTAACTAAGCTTTATCGATACGATGCGCGCGCAAACGATTGCAGCAAACCGCGCGTCGCCGCAACGGGACGTGACTGTCACATTCCTGCCGCGCAATTCGCACGAATCGTCTGCTGCGTCACACAGATTGTTCGTCGACGGCGTACACTCCTTCGTCGCGATCACGCGATGCACATGGCGATGCCCGCCGCCGATTTCGGCTGCGGGCATTTGCGTCTCTCGGGCGTCGTACAATTTTGCGGTGCGCATGTGATTGCGTGCGGCGGCGAACCGTCGATGGTTTGGGTTTCGCCGCACGCGCGCTATCTTCATCTTCACTGGGTGGACGAGGCAGAGCGCGGCGTCTTTGAAGCTGCGCCAACGGACATGGATCAAATCGAATGTGTAGTAGTGGGAGCGGGCGTCGTCGGCCTCGCCGTGGCGCGCGCACTGGCGGCGCGCGGGCGCGAGGTGATCGTGCTCGAAGCGGCCGAAGCGATCGGCGTGGGCACCAGCTCGCGCAATAGCGAAGTGATTCATGCGGGCATCTATTACCCGCGCGGTTCACAGAAAGCGGCACTGTGCGTGCGCGGCCGCGAACTGCTGTACGAATACTGCGCGGCGCACGGCGTGCCGCATCAGCGTTGCGGCAAGCTGCTGGTCGCCACCGCGCGCAACCAGATTCCACAGCTCGAAAGCATCCTTGCGCGCGGCAAGGAAAACGGCGTGCTCGATCTGATGCGGATCAGCGGCGCCGAAGCGCAGGAGCTCGAGCCTGCGCTCGAATGCGTCGATGCGGTGTTCTCGCCGCAAACCGGCATCGTCGACAGCCATCAGCTGATGCTCGCGCTGCAAGGCGACGCCGAACGCGACGGCGCGATGTTCGCGTTTCACTCCCCAGTCGAATCGATCGAAGCGTCGAATGGACGCTTCGTCGTCAAGGTCGGCGGCGCGGCACCGACCACGATCGGCGCAGCCTGCGTGATCAACAGCGCCGGCCTGTACGCGAACGCGCTGGCGCGCAAGATCCGCGGCCTCGATCCGCGCTATGTACCACCGCTTTATCTCGCGCGCGGCAACTACTTCAGCATGTCGGGGCGCGCGCCGTTTAGCCGGCTGATCTATCCGATGCCGAACGAGGCCGGCCTCGGCGTACATCTGACGATCGATCTCGGCGGCCAGGCGCGCTTCGGTCCGGACGTCGAATGGGTCGACGCGATCGGCTACGACGTCGATCCGCGGCGCGCCGACTCGTTCTATGCGGCGATCCGCGCGTACTGGCCGGCGCTGCCGGACGATGCGCTGCAGCCGGCCTACGCGGGCATTCGTCCGAAGCTGTCGGGCCCAGGGGAGCCGGCCGCGGACTTTCTGATTCAGGGCGCGGCGGCGCATGGCGTGCGTGGGCTCGTCAATCTGTTCGGCATCGAGTCGCCGGGGCTGACCGCGGCGCTGGCGATCGCGTTGCGCGTCTGCGAACTGGCCGGGCGCGCCTAGCCGGCACGCGGCGCAAGCCGTCCGTCGGGCGCGGCGCTGCGACGCTGTGTCGCAGCCCGTTCGGGGGCGCCCACGGCGTGTTGCTTGCAATTCCCTTATGACCGCCATCGGGCGCGCCGCCGAAGCAGCTTCGTTGCTATCCTTGGGGACCGCTGTCGATAGCACGGCGCGTAATCACAACACAATAGAAACGGAGAGTCCCCCCATGAATACTTCCCGTCGTACGTTTTTGATCACCAGTCTGGGTGCTGCGTCGGCGCTTGCGCTGTCGCGCGAAGCGCTTGCCGATGCACCGAAAGTCACCGAATCCGATCCCACCGCGCAAGCGCTGGGCTACAAGGAGGATGCGACGAAGGTCGACAAGGCGAAGTACGCCAAGTACGCAGCCGGTCAAGACTGCAGCAACTGCAGCTTCTACCAGGGCAAACCGACCGACGCCTATGCCCCTTGCCCGATGTTCGCGGGCAAGCAGGTGAACGGCAAGGGTTGGTGCAGCGCATACAACAAGAAGGCCTGATACCCGTCGGTTTTCTGCGCCGGTTCGGCATGCGCGATGCAATGCGCATGACACGCTGAACACGGCGTCTGCGCGGCGCGGCTGGAGCGCGCTGCCGATTCCCGAGAAACTCGCCTGAGAAACGTGCGCTAGCACGACAACAGCGACGAAAAAGCGTCTGCCGCATGCCACGCAGCAGGCGCTTTTTGCTTGATAACGCATGAAGCGCTCTTTACACTTCGCAAGGCGCGCGCTGGTCTGCCGCAATCGGGTCGCACAACAACACGCCTGCAATGCATCGCACGCGGAGCC
>DATLOW010000341.1:0-10455 GCA_035536055.1 Paraburkholderia sp.
AGGGGCCGGTTTAAAATGCCGACCACACGGTCGGCCAATAGCGAGGAATGGCGAGTGTAGCGGAGGCTCGGCGCAAGCGGCAAGCGCTTTGCGGCAACGGGTCGTTGTGGAAAAAGCCGGCCTTTAACGCGCGATGGCCGAAAGAGAAAATTGACGGCCGAGACAAGAAGAGAAGCCAAGCGAAGCGAAGAGATTTGACGCAGTGGCGCAAGGTACAAATAAAAAGCGCTGTTGGATCCAATCCAACAGCGCTTTCGTGTGGGCACTTAGTGCCTCATGTCTCCTCGTTCTCCACCTGCAAAATTCGGGTGCATCAGAACTGTGTGAAGATTAAACGCCTGCCCTTTAACGAGCAACTAGCATTTACCCTAGTGGTGCAGTCTCGCACTGAAATGGGGCGAATTGTCGACACTTAGGCTCGCGTTGCGCGGCGATTCATCGTCCGTTCTCTTTAGATCGGATGCCGAAGCAAATCCGCCTACGGCGTCCGACACCTTAAGCCCGCAGCGGCCTGACCCGCGCCACGATTTCACCGACAATGCCGCGCCTGAACGCCAGCACGCACGCGATAAAGATCAGCCCGGTGACGATCGTCGTCGATTCGCCGAGCGAACGGAACCATTCGACGCCGGTGGTCGACGCAAGCGCGGTGCCGATATCGCCAAGCCGGTCTTCCAGCGCGACGATCAACGCCGCGCCCAGCAGTGGGCCGAACAGCGTGCCCATCCCGCCCACCAGCGTCATCAGCACGACGAGGCCGGACATCGTCCAGTACGCATCGCTGAGCGTTTCGAAGCCGAGCACCAGCACTTTCAGCGCGCCGGCGAAGCCGGCAAGCCCTGCCGACAGCGTGAACGCCAGCAGCTTGAAGCGGCTCGTGTCGTAGCCCAGCGAAATCGCGCGCGGCTCGTTCTCCTTGATCGCAATCAGCACCTGCCCGAACGGCGAATGCACGATACGCACGATCAGCAGGAACGCGAGCACCATCACCACCAGCACGACGAAGTACAGCGTCAGATCCGAACTCAGGTTCAGCAAACCGAACAGCCGGCCGCGCGGCACGCCTTGCATGCCGTCCTCGCCATGCGTGAACGGCGCCTGCAGGAACACGAAGTACACCATCTGCGCGAGCGCGAGCGTGATCATCGCGAAGTAGATGCCCTGGCGCCGGATCGCGAACAGGCCGACGACCAGGCCCAGCAGCGTCGCCGCAGCCGTGCCGGCCAGCACACCCACTTCAGGCGTCACGCCGACGGACTGGATCATGTAGCCGGCCGTATAACCGGCGGTCGACAGAAACATCGCATGGCCAAACGACAGCAGGCCGGTATAGCCGATCAGCAGATTGAAGGCCGCCGCAAACAGTGCGAAACACAACACCTTCATGACGAACACCGGATACGCGCCGACGAACGGCGCGGCAATCAGGCCGATCAGCAGCAACACGTAGAGCGCTTTTCTCTGCATCATTTTTCCTTGCCGAACAGGCCAGCCGGGCGCACCAGCAACACCAGCGCCATGATCACGAAGACCACCGTGGCGGAAGCCTCCGGATAGAACACCCGCGTAAAGCCTTCGATCACGCCCAGCATCAGGCCGGTCAGGATCGAGCCCATGATCGAACCCATCCCGCCGATCACGACCACCGCAAACACGGTGACGATTAGCGGCTGCCCCATCAGCGGCGACACCTGAATCACCGGCGCGGCGAGCACGCCGGCAAACGCGGCGAGCGCGACACCGAAGCCGTAGGTCAGCGTGACCATCATCGGCACATTGACGCCGAACGCTTCGACGAGCTTCGGGTTTTCCGTGCCGGCGCGCAGATAGGCACCAAGACGCGTCTTCTCGATCACGAACCAGGTTGCGAAGCACACGGCGAGCGAAGCGACCACCACCCACGCGCGATAGTTCGGCAGGAACATAAAGCCGAGATTGGTCGCGCCGGTCAGCGCGGACGGCACGTCATAAGACTGCCCGGACGCGCCGTAGATCGAGCGGAACACGCCCTCCACCACCAGCGTCAAGCCGAAGGTCAGCAGCAGCCCATACAGGTGATCGAGCTTGTACAGCCAGCGCAGCATCGAGCGTTCGATCGCTACGCCGAACAGCCCGACGATCAGCGGTGCCAGCACCAGCATCGCCCAGTACGGCAAGCCGAAATAGTTAAGCCCCATCCACGCGAGCATCGCGCCCAGCATGAACAGCGCGCCGTGCGCAAAGTTGATCACGTTGAGCAGGCCGAAGATCACCGCAAGGCCCAGGCTCAGGATCGCATAGAACGAGCCGTTCACGAGACCCAGCAGCAACTGGCTCAACATGGCCGGCAGCGGGATGCCAAATATATCCATTGAACGCGTCGTCAAAGTGAAAGCGCGATACGCGCACCGGGCCGGTTCACTGCCACCGGCTCGATGCGCGCAGCACGCGGAACGTTCGCGCCTGCCTGCAGCGTGATTTCACGCGTGCGGCAGGCGGTCCTCGCCGGCGCCTATTTCCACAACGCGCAGCGCGTCTCCTGCCTGGTCGTAAATGCCTGCTCGCCCGGAATCGTCGCGGTGATCTTGTAGTAGTCCCACGGCTCCTTCGATTCGGCCGGCGTCTTCACCTGCATCAGGTACATGTCGTGGATAAAGCTGCCGTCCTGACGGATATAGCCCTTGGCGAAGAAATCGTCGATCTTCGTCTTGCGCAGCTGCGCCATCACCTTGTCCGAGTCGGTGGAGCCGACCGCCTGCACCGCCTTCAGGTAGTTGGTGGTCGCCGAATAGTCGCCGGCCTGCAGGCTCGACGGCATCTTCTTCATCTTGTCGAAGTAGCGCTGCGCCCACTTGCGCGTGTTCGCGTCCTTGTTCCAGTACCAGCTGTCGGTCAGCACGAGGCCCTGCGTGGTTTCGAGGCCGAGGCTGTGAATGTCGTTGATGAAGATCAGCAGTGCGGCGAGCTTCATCGTCTTGTTGATGCCGAATTCCTTGGCTGCCTTGATCGAGTTGATCGTGTCGCCGCCCGCGTTGGCGAGGCCGAGAATCTGCGCCTTCGACGATTGCGCCTGCAACAGGAACGACGAGAAATCCGACGCCGACAGCGGATGGCGCACTTCGCCGAGCACCTGGCCGCCGTTTGCCTTCACGACGTCGGCCGTGGCCTTTTCGAGCGCCTTGCCGAACGCGTAATCGGCGGTCAGGAAGTACCAGCTCTTGCCGCCCTGCTTGGTGATCGCCGAACCGGTGCCCTTCGCCTGCGCGGTCGTGTCGTACGCATAGTGGATCGTGTACGGCGTGCACTGCTCGTTGGTCATCGTGTCCGCGCCGGCGCCGACGTTGATGTAGACCTTGTGCTTCTCGCCGGCCACCTGGTTCATCGACAGACCGGTCGCCGAGTTCGTGCCGCCGATCAACAGATCGACGCCGTCGCGGTCGAACCATTCGCGTGCGCGCGATGCGGCGATATCCGCCTTATTCTGGTGGTCCGCGTAGACCAGCTGGATCGGCTTGCCGTTCACCTTGCCGCCGAAGTCGGCGATCGCCATACGGATCGCCTCGAGGCCGCCGGGGCCGTCGATGTCCGCGTAGAGGCCCGACATGTCGGTAATGAAGCCGATCTTCACTGCGTCGTCGGCTGCCCGCGCGCCGCCTGTGGTCAGCGCGAAACCGGCCGCTGCCGCGAAACAGAGTGACGTGAGCCGCGCGAGAGTCTTCCTTTTCATTCCTGTCTCCTTCGTTCTGCGTTGTGGTTATCAGAGGCAATCAGCATGGCGACGCAGGCACAGCAATGCACACCCAGGTGCATCGCCGCGTGCTGCGCCGTTCACACCCCGAGCAAATCGTGCAGCACCGGCATCTTGCTTTCGAGTTCGCGCGCACCGAAGTGCTCGACGATGCGGCCGTGTTCCATCACATAGAAGCGGTCCGCGAGCGGCGCGGCGAAGCGGAAATTCTGTTCGACCATCACGATCGTGTAGCCGCGCGCCTTCAGCGTGACGATCATTCGTGCGAGTGCCTGCACGATGACCGGCGCGAGGCCTTCGGAGATCTCGTCGAGCAGCAGCAGGTTCGCGCCGGTGCGCAGGATGCGCGCCACCGCGAGCATCTGCTGTTCGCCACCGGACAGCCGCGTACCCTGGCTCATGCGCCGCTCGCGCAGATTGGGGAACATCTCGTAGATTTCTTCGAGCGACATCATGTGTGCCGCGTCGCCGACCGGCGGCGGCAGCAGCAGGTTTTCCTCGCACGACAGGCTCGAGAAAATGCCGCGCTCTTCCGGGCAATAGCCGATGCCGCAATGCGCGACGCGATGCGTGGCGAGGTTGATGGTCTCGCGTCCGCCGACGCGGATCGAACCCGTACGCCGGCCCGTGAGGCCCATGATCGCGCGCAGCGTGGTAGTGCGGCCCGCGCCGTTGCGGCCGAGCAGCGTGACCACTTCGCCGCGTGCCACCGTGAGGTCGACGCCGTGCAGAATGTGGGACTCGCCGTACCATGCCTGCAGCCCCGCGATCTCGAGCGCAGGCTCCGCACTCATTGCCCCGTTGGTCTGGATGTTTTCGCTTTCCGTCACCGTGCTCATGCATGGGCTCCGGCAAGCGCGGCGTCGGCACTGCCCATGTAGGCCTGGGTCACGAGCGGGTTCTTCGATACTTCGGCATAGCTGCCTTCAGCGAGCACTTCGCCGCGCTGCAGAACCGTGATCGTGTCCGAGATGCCGGCAATCACATTCATGTTGTGTTCGACCATCAGGATGGTGCGCCCCGCGGAGACTTTTTTGATCAGTGCCGTGACGCGGTCGACGTCTTCGTGACCCATGCCTTGCGTCGGCTCGTCGAGCAGCATCAGTTCGGGTTCCATCGCCAGCGTGGTGGCGATTTCGAGCGCGCGCTTGCGGCCGTACGACAGTTCGACGGTCGGCACGTCGGCGAAATCGGCGAGGCCGACTTGCGTGAGCAGATCGAGCGCGCGGTCGTTCAGCTGATTGAGCGTGCGTTCGCTTTTCCAGAAATGAAACGTGGTGCCGAGCGTGCGCTGCAAACCGACGCGCACGTTCTGCAACGCAGTCAAATGTGGAAATACCGCAGAAATCTGAAACGAACGGATGATGCCGCGCCGCGCAATCTGTGCCGGACGCTCGCCCGTGATATCGACACCATTGAAGACGATCTGACCCGCCGTGGGCACGAGAAACTTGGTAAGCAGATTGAAGCAGGTGGTCTTGCCCGCGCCGTTCGGACCGATCAATGCATGAATCGAGCCGCGCCGCACGCGCAGATTGACGCCGTTGACCGCCGTGAAACCTTTGAACTCTCTGGTGAGCCCGCGCGTCTCGAGTATCGTATCGCCGAGAATCATGTTCCCTTCCATGCGAAGTAAGGCGAAGCACTACGGTAGTCCGCGCAATGATGCGCAACGTCGGATGGCGGTCAAACCCCCGTGGCCGCTCGTGGCGTGGTGCACCAATACGAGCGGCGAGCCATGCCGCAGCACGCAGCATGGCTGCCATTGTCGCCCCAATGATGCAGCGCAATCATTGGGATTTGCACTTAGTATGCGACGCGCATCTGGTGGCGTTTCCGGTGGGGCGTCCGGAGCGCTTTCGCGCCGTCTTTTTGTTCTACTTTCGTGTGCCCCTGCCGGTTTGCTGCGGGCCCGTCACGCGACCGACACAGTCGTCGCAGCGGTCGTTTCGACGGTCGAACTATCGCGCCGCGCACGACGGTCTTCGCGGATCATTTCGCTCGCGCGTTCGGCAATCATCAGCGTCGGCGAATTGGTATTGCCCGATGTGATGACCGGCATCACCGATGCGTCGACAACCCGCAGGCCTTCGACGCCGATCACGCGCAGCCGCGTATCGACCACCGCCGCCGGATCGTCGGCGGTGCCCATCCGGCAGGTGCCGACCGGATGGAAGATGGTCGTGCCGACCTGGCCCGCCGCGCGCTGCAGTTCTTCCTCGGTCTGGAATTGCAGGCCGGGCAGAATTTCCTGCGGTGCGTAACGCGCGAGCGCAGGCGCCGCAGCAATGCGGCGCGTGAGCCGCAACGCGTTCGCCGCGACGTGGCGGTCGTAGTCGGTGGACAGATAGTTCGGCGCAATCAGCGGCGCCGCCTGCGGATCCGGCGACTTGATGTGAATGCTGCCGCGCGAGGTCGGCCGCAGCTGGCACACCGACGCGGTAAACGCGTTGAAGCGATGCAGCGGTTCGCCGAAGCGATCAAGCGACAACGGCTGCACGTGATACTCGAGATCGGGACGCGTCAGCGACCGGTCGTCCGGGTCCGATTTTGCGAACGCGCCGAGTTGCGACGGCGCCATCGACATCGGTCCGCTTTGCATCAGCAGATACTGCAGGCCGATCATCATCTTGCCCCACCAATGCGCGGACGCCGTGTTCAGCGTGCGCACGCCGTTCACCTTGAAGGCCATCCGCAATTGCAGATGGTCCTGCAGGTTCTCGCCGACGCCGCGCAGATCCTGCACGACGTGGATACCAAGATTCTGCAGGCGCGCGCCGTTACCGATACCAGACAGTTCCAGCAGTTGCGGCGAGTTCACTGCGCCGGCGCTCACAATCACTTCACGCTTTGCCTTCGCGACGTAGTCGACGTCGTTGCCGCGATACTCGACGCCAACGCAGCGTTTGCCTTCGAACACGAGGCGCTGCGTTAGCGCGCCGGTGATGACGGTCAGATTCGGGCGGCCGAACGCGGGCCGCAAAAATGCCTTCGACGCGTTCCAGCGAATGCCGCGCTTCTGGTTCACATCGAAATAGCCGACGCCGCTGTTGTCGCCACGATTGAAATCGTCCGTCGCCGGGATGCCGTTTTGCTGGGCGGCCTGCGCGAAGGTTTCGAGAATCTTCCATTTCAGGCGCTGCTTTTCGACGCGCCACGCCCCGCCCGCGCCGTGCCACTGGTTGGCGCCACCGTGATGATCTTCGCTGCGCTTGAACACCGGCAGCACCGCATCCCACGACCACGACGCGTCGTTGGTCACACGCGCCCACTCGTCGTAGTCTTCGCGCTGACCGCGCATATAGATCATGCCGTTGATCGACGAGCTGCCGCCCAGCACGCGGCCGCGCGGATACGACAGCGCGCGGCCGTTCAGGCCCGGCTCCTGTTCGGTTTTATAAAGCCAGTCGGTGCGCGGATTGCCGATGCAGTACAGGTAGCCGACCGGCACATGAATCCAGTGATAGTCGTCCTTGCCGCCCGCTTCGAGCAGCAGCACCGACACGTCGCGATCCTGGCTCAGCCGGTTGGCCAGCACGCAGCCCGCCGTGCCGGCGCCGATGATGATGTAGTCGAACTCGCCTTCGAGGGTTCGTTCGCGCGGCGTATTCGATGACGCCGTTGATGGGTTGACCGTGCTCACTGCTTGTCTCCTTTGGAATGCTTGCGATTGCGCTGCCTGCTTCGCAACCGGCATCGTGAATCCGGCGCGCTTCGCGATGCTGCCGGGCCAGCGCTGCAGCACGCTCTGGTAGCGCGTATGGAAGTGCACGCCTTCCTCGCCGTAATGCATGACGATCGCCAAACAGCGAGCGCTTCCGGCCGCCGGCCGAATGCCTGAACCGAAGCGTAATCGCCATCGATGGCGCGAATCCAATGAGTATTGCTCAACTGCGATATAAGACGCGCTAATATCAGCGTATGGATCTCATTCTGCTACGAGCGTTCGCGACGGTTGCCCGCGAGGGCAATCTGACCCGCGCCGCGACCCAGCTGCATTTGACGCAACCGGCCGTCAGCCTGCAGATCAAGCATCTGCAGGAAGCGCTCGGCGTCACGCTGTTCACGCGCACGTCGCATGGCCTGACGCTGACGCGCGACGGCCAGGCGCTGCTGCCGCACGCTGAACGCGCGTTGGCCGCGGCCGGCGACGTCGAGCGCGCGGCCGCCACGCTGCGCCACGAAGTGCGCGGCCGGCTGCGCATCGGCACGATCCTCGATCCTGAATTTCTACGCCTCGGTGGCTTTCTGCGCCAGTTGGTGGAAACGTGGCCGCACATCGAAACCGCGTTGCGGCACGGCATGTCCGGCTGGGTGCTCGAGCAGATCCGCGCGGGCGAG
This sequence comes from Paraburkholderia sp., assembly GCA_035536055.1. GTDB lineage: Bacteria > Pseudomonadota > Gammaproteobacteria > Burkholderiales > Burkholderiaceae > Paraburkholderia. Next base: position 8,069 of record DATLOW010000341.1, read on the forward strand.
CTCGACGTCGGTTACTACATCGGCCGTCCCGCCGACGATGACGCGCGCGACGGCGCCGCCTTCCATACGATCACGCTGACCGGTTTTCAGTATCGCGTGCTGGCGCCGCCAGGCTGGAAAGACCGCGTCAAAGGCGCGCGCGACTGGCGCGCGCTGGCTGCACTGCCGTGGATCTGGACGCCGCCCGCGTCCGCGCACAACCGGCTGCTGTCGCGACGCTTCGCCGAGGCCGGCGTCAAACCGGTCAAGGTGGCCGAAGTGGACCAGGAACCGTCGATGCTCGACCTCGTCAAGTCCGGTGTCGGTCTGACGCTGGCACGCGACGCGATCGCGCTCGCGCAGGCGCACGCGCATGCGCTGACGATCGTCGAAGGCGTGACCGTGCCGACCGAACTCAGCTTCGTCACGCTCGCCGCGCACAAGGACGAACCGGCGATTGCCGCGGCGTTGAAGCTGATCGAACAGCAGTGGGCGATATGAGCCGCGCTCATGTCAGTGCGGCCAACCGACGCGCCAACGCGTTGTCACGCGCTTTTTGCTAGATTGACGGTTCCCCGTCCCTTGCTGCTCTCCCCTTGGTGTTTTCGACTGGCATCGGTCGCCCATCGGCGCCTAGGAGCCAGAAAAACCCGTTAATCACCGCATCTCTCGACAGGAGCTCTACATGGCCCGCAACATCGAAATCAAAGCCCGCGCCCCGCAGTTCGATCTGCTCCGGGAACGCGCCGCGGCCCTTTCGCCGGACGCTCCGTTGATTTTTCGTCAGCAGGATTTTTTCTACGACGTGCCGCGAGGCCGTCTGAAGCTGCGCCAGTTCGACGACGGCACGCCGTCCGAGCTGATCTTCTATCAGCGCGACGACCGCGACGGTCCGAAGGTGTCGTACTACACGCGCAGCCCGGTGACGAATCCGGAAGCGATGCACTCGCTGCTGGCCACCGCGCTGACCACGCGCTGCATCGTGTCGAAGGAGCGGCACGTGTACCTGGTCGGCCGCACGCGGATTCATCTGGACCGTGTCGACGGTCTGGGCGATTTCATTGAACTCGAGGTCCTGCTCGCACAGGACGACGACGAAGAAGGCGGTGAGGCCGAAGCGCACGCCGTGTTCAGGCAGCTTGGCGTGCCAGAGTCGGATCTGGTGGCGGTCGCGTATGTGGATCTGCTGAATCCGGCGCAGGAGCCGTTGAAGGTCGCGTAAACGTTGACGTTGGCCTTAGCCGGGCGCGAGCCATTCCGCCGCAACCGCGCCCGCCCCTCAGTCGCTGCTGCCGCCCGGCGTCAGATGCCCGAGCGGCAACGGTCCGTTGCGCTTGAAGGTGGTCAATACGATGTTCGAGCGCACGCTGTCCACGCCGGGCACGCGCATCAGTTTCTTCATTACGAACGACGACAGCGCAGTCAGATCCGGCGCGACGATGCGCAGCAGATAGTCCGCGTCGCCGACCACCGCATGACATTCGAGCACTTCGGGCAGCACGTCGATCTGCTGCTGGAACTGCTCGATGATCGAATCGCCATGGTGCTTGAGTTTCAGGCTCGTAAAGGCGGTCACGCCAAGCCCGAGCTTTTCCGGCCGCAGCACCACGCGGTAGCCATCTACCACACCGATCGACTCGAGCCGCTGCAGGCGCCGGCCGATCTGCGACGGCGATAGCGGCACCTGCTCGCCGAGCTGCTGATGCGTTGCGCGTCCGAAGCGCTGCAACACGTCCAGAAGCGCCAGATCGAAATGATCGAGCTCCAGCATGAAATTCTCCCGCATCTTTTGATCTTTCGATGCGGAATTATCGCATAGGGGCTTCGACCGGAATCGAATCTCCGGAAATGTGGGCGACGCGACCGGTCAAACCGGCGCTCAGCGCCACCCGCAGGCCCACTTGCGGCACTCGCTGCAGCACATTTTCATCCGTGAAAAAATACGATGGGCTGTGGTAAGCGAAGTCATTACGCAAAGCGAAACCATAGCGTCCAACGATGGTCCAAAAGAGTCGCCGATTTACGTAAAAGGCCGCTCGGCGGCAGGACGTGAAAGGCTTTTGGAGGTATTCAGGCCACCAAACCTTCACTTCTTGAGGCCATCTTTAAGGCGAACGTAAGAATTCCAGGCTTCACGTGCTAACTCGTCCAAACCTTCCTGCGATACGCAGTGGCGACGCTGTACAATCATTAACGCATACGGCTTGGACAGCGCGCTTGCCTCCTTGCACAGCACGAGTTCGTCGCCTTCCGAGGGCGAACGGGCTCGCCAGAAGTTGATCGCGGCTTCGAGTTCGTTGATCGTGATTTCGGACATGACTTTCGTGATCATCTCCGCCGCATTGCGCGGCGGCTTTACTGTGCTGCAGGCGCTACGGCGAACCGCGTGCCTGACATGCCTAACCCAT
>DATLOW010000342.1:0-5057 GCA_035536055.1 Paraburkholderia sp.
CTTGCAAGGCGCTGCGTTGTATATCGGCGCGGTGCTCGGCACCGGGGTGATCGCACTGCCCGCGCTGGCCGCCGAGGTCGCCGGTCCGGCATCGCTGATCGCGTGGGCGGCGCTCGTCGTGCTGTCCGCACCGCTCGCCGCGACCTTCGCCGCACTCGGCGCGCGCTATCCCGATGCAGGCGGCGTGTCGACCTATGTGCGCAATGCATTCGGCCCGCGTGCGGCCGCCGTGGTCGGCTGGTGCTTTTATTTCGCAGTGCCGGCCGGCGCACCGGCCGCCGCGATGTTCGGCGGCGCTTATGTTGCGGCGGCTTTCGGCGGCGGCATGACGACGGTGGTCGGCACCGCTGCCGTATTGATCGCTGCAGTCACGCTCGCCAACGCGTTCGGCGTCACCGTGTCCGGACGCTTGCAGCTGGCGCTTGCCGGCCTGCTCGTCGCGCTGCTACTCGCGGCGGTCGGCGCTTCGGCGCCGCACGCGCGTGCGCAAAACCTGGCGCCGTTCGCGCCGCACGGCTGGCTCGCGATCGGCCCCGCGGCCGCGCTGCTGGTGTGGAGCTTTGCAGGCTGGGAAGCGATCACGCATCTCGCCGCCGAGTTCCGCCGGCCCGCGCGCGATTTGCCGCTCGCAACCGGCATCGCGGTGGTGGTAGTCGGCGTGCTGTATCTGGCCGTGGCGAGTGCGAGCGTGCTGGTGCTCGGGCCCGCGGCGGGCCACACGCCGGCGCCGCTGGCGGCGCTGCTCGCGATCGGGCTCGGCGGCAAGGCACAGGTGCTCGCGGCCGCTGCCGCACTGCTGTTGACCCTCGGCACGATGAACGCCTACTTCGCCGGCGCGGCCAAACTCGGCGCCGCGCTCGGGCGCGACGGCGCGCTGCCCGGTTGGCTCGCACACGGCAGCCTTGCGGGCGACGTGCCGCGGCGCAGCCTGCTGCTGGTGGCGCTGCTTGCCGCCGGCGCACTGTGCTGCGTCGTGTTCGCGAAGATCGGACCGCGTGAGCTGGTACTCGCTACCACGGGCTCGTTCGTCGCGGTCTACGCGCTCGGCACGGCCGCCGCAGTACGTCTGCTGCCGCGCCGCAGCGGCGCGCGGCGCTGCGCGTGGATCGCCCTCGCGGCGGTGACAGCACTATGCATTACGACTGGATGGTATCTGCTGTGGCCGCTCGCGCTGACCGTCTGCGCACTGCTCTACCTGCAGTTGCGACGACTACGCGGCAACAGGTTGGCCGCACGTCGCGACGCGCACTCCTGAACACCCGTGCACAGAAATTTCGATGACATCGCAACAAATTTTATTGACAAGCCGTGCCGCAGCAGACAAACTCAGCCGCATGCTTACGTTCATCTCCACCGCCGTCGCGATCGCCATTATGTGGCGCAACCGAGCAACCTCCAAAGGGGCGGCGGGAGCGTTTATGCGTTAGCAGTTTCGATCTGCAAAACAAATCCCAGGCCCCGCCGGAACCGGTTGGGGCCTTTTTGTTTTGTGCGTGCGGCTTCCACGTTTTCCGGCCCAAACGATGGAGCGCATGATGGACCACACGAGTCCGCAGTTCGAGCAGTCAATGCCGCACAGCCTGTCGCGACCCTGCGACGAGAGGCTGCCGAAGTTCAGCTTGCATTTCGAGGTACAGCCGGGCGCGACGCTGTCGTGGCGCGTCGAAGCCAACGGCGAACTCAGCGTGCTGCGCGAGCGCGTCTGGCTGACGCGCGCGACTTCGCCGTACGACCACTGGCTGCAGCCCGGCCAGCCGCTGCAGTTGCAGCGCGGCGAGCGCGTATGGGTCAGCACCGACGGCAAGCATGCCGCGCGGCTGGTGCTGACCACTTATCCGCACGCGCGGCGCGGTATCGTCAGCCGTTGGCTGGCGCGTTTGTCGATGTTCAATCCGGATATCTATGCGCCGGACTCGCGCTGATGCATGGATGTGTTGCGTCGATGTGCTGCTGCATCGATGCGCCGATGCAGCACGTTTGCGTGCAGGATGCCGCCGTGCAGCGTACGCAGTGAACCAACCGTAACGCCGCGCTTCGCGACGCGGCGTTACGGTTGCACACGCGTGAACTCGTTCATGCGCCTGCACTCGTCATCACGCACCGCGTCCGCGACAGCATTCTCCTAGCACACGCTATTGCGTAGCCGCAGCCCCAGCCGGCGTGATCTTCACCGCAGCCGCGGAAACAAACACCGCGTGAACCGTATCGCCCACCTTCAGGCTCTTCAGATCGATGTCCGGACCGACATCGAGCGTTTGCGTCTGATAGGCACCGCGCAATGTGACGTTGCGCTTTTTCAGGTTGATCTTCTGCACGGTGGCCAGCACCTCGATCTGCCGCGCAGTATCGTAGCCACCCGACGCTGGCTGATAGACGGAGGTCTCGACCCGCGCGCGAATGCCCTTGTCGGCGCCGGTCACCTTGTCGGCCGTCACGAGCAACGCGTTCTTGTACAGCACGTCGACGTTATCGCCCACTTTCAGCTTGCTGAAGTCGGCCACCTGATCGCTGACCAGCACCATGGCCGTACGGCCTGCCGGTCCCTGCAACGTCACCGTGCGTGCCGTCTGGTCGATGCCGACGATCTTCGCCTGAATGTGCACCGGTTCGACCGCGCTGATCACTCCTTGCGCGGAACTCGCCAGCGAGTCTTGCGCCCACGCCGGCTGCATCACGCATGCGGCCGCGAGCAATGCGGCTGCCATCGCTGTTTTCATCCTGGTTCTCCTTGAAGGCGTTTTTCGGTTATCACCGAATACGGCGCGATCATTTTTATGCATGAAGGCCGCATCGGATAAATCACTTCGTCATCCAGACGAAAGCGAATCATAACCTGCCGTCAAAGCCACAGCCGATCCGTCGTGTCACATTGTGCAAAGGCTGCGATGCCGCTTGCATCGTGAGAACGGCGCGCGACATATACGCCCTAGATGTGCGCACAATCCGTACGCCCGCGCGAGGCGCTCCCCGCGCCGCGCCGAATGACAGCAAACGTGAAAACGCCGGCAGCGCGGCTCGAATCCAACGAGCTGCACTGCCCGCGTTCAGCAACAAACCAGTGGGGCGAGCCCGGTTCAGACGCGCTCGATGGCGATCGCAATCCCCTGGCCGACACCGATACACATCGTGCACAGCGCGAAGCGGCCCTGCGTGCGTTGCAGCTGATACATCGCGGTAGTCACCAGACGCGCGCCGCTCATGCCGAGCGGGTGGCCGAGCGCAATCGCGCCGCCGTTCGGATTCACGCGCTCGTCGTCATCGGCCACGCCGAGCATGCGCAGCACCGCGAGGCCTTGCGACGCGAACGCCTCGTTCAGCTCGATCACGTCGAACTGGTCGATTTTCATGCCGAGACGCGCGAGCAGCTTTTGCGACGCGGGTGCCGGCCCGATACCCATCACGCGCGGCGCGACGCCCGCAGTGGCCACCCCGAGCACGCGCGCACGCGGCGTCAGGCCGAAGCGCTTTGCGCTTTCCTCACTGGCCAGCAGCAGCGCCGCCGCGCCGTCGTTGACGCCCGACGCGTTGCCGGCCGTCACCGTGCCATCCGCACGCACCACGCCCTTCAGCTTCGCGAGGGCTTCGAGGCTGGTTTCGCGCGGATGCTCGTCGCGCGACACGATCACCGGATCGCCCTTTTTCTGCGCGATCGTGACCGGCGTGATTTCCTGCGCGAGCGTGCCGTCGCGTTGTGCGCGCGCCGCATTGAACTGGCTGCGCAGCGCGAACGCGTCCTGGTCGGCGCGGCTCACGTTGAATTCCTGCGCGACGTTCTCGCCGGTTTCCGGCATCGAATCGACGCCGTACATCTGCTTCATCAGCGGGTTCACGAAACGCCAGCCGATCGTCGTATCGAAGATCTCGGCCTGGCGCGCGAACGCCGCGGTTGCCTTGCCCATCACGAACGGAGCGCGGCTCATGCTTTCGACGCCGCCCGCCACCATCAGCCCCGCCTCGCCAGCCTTGATCGCGCGCGCAGCAATGCCGACCGCATCCATGCCCGAGCCGCACAACCGGTTCACCGTCGAGCCCGGCACGCCCTGCGGCAGACCCGCGAGCAGCAGCGACATGCGTGCGACGTTGCGGTTGTCTTCGCCGGCCTGATTGGCGCAGCCGTAGATCACGTCGTCGACGGCGGTCCAGTCGACGTCTTTGTTACGCTCCATCAGCGCCTTCAACGGCACCGCGCCGAGATCGTCGGCGCGCACCTGCGACAGCGCACCCGCGTAGCGGCCAATCGGCGTGCGAATCGCGTCGCACAGGAAAGCTTCGGTCATCTATGTCTCCATCGATGCTAGGGGGCGGCGCCGCGCAATCTGCGCGGGATACCGGCGGCTCGCGGCGATGCGCGCCGGCGAGCGACAATGAACGGGCGGCAGCGCGTGCTGGATGCGCTGCCGCGGCGCATGGGTGCAACGGGTTCGACGGTACGGCGCTACCTGCCCGCGCTGCCTGTCCACCCATTAAATTTGTTCGATACAAGAACAAACGGTCATACATCGAACATTTGATGCCATAATAGGCGTGGGCCGGAAAGCATGTCAAGCCTGCGCCGGCCCTGCCGTACTCATATGTTATTTGTGCCGTAACGTGCGCGCGGCGTGCCCGGGCAGGCGCGCGGCCGCTGTGAGGCCAGTGCGCCGCGAAGTTGGCGAAGCGCAGGCCTTGCGCTATCGTCACGGCTTTCCGCCACGCCGCATGTCACTTCGTCACGTGATCCGCTCATGAGCAAAGCCACACCCGCGCCGCAGACCGCCGCCGATGCCGAGCAGCCCGACAAGCCGGGCGATTCCTACGTGCAGTCGTTCGCGCGCGGGCTCGCGGTGATCCGCGCGTTCAACGCGGAGCGGCCCGCGCAAACGCTGACCGATGTCGCCGCCGCCACCGGCCTCACACGCGCCGGCGCGCGGCGCATTCTGCTGACGCTGCAGACGCTCGGTTACGTCGAGGCGGACGGCCGGCTGTTCCGGCTCACGCCGCGCATTCTCGACCTCGGATTCGCATATCTGACGTCGATGCCGTTCTGGAACGTCGCCGAACCGATCATGGAAAACCTG
>DATLOW010000343.1:0-4583 GCA_035536055.1 Paraburkholderia sp.
TTCGTCGCGATTCCGCACAGCACCGAGGCGCCGGTGAACAACACGATTGCCGCGAGCAGAAACGGCTTGCGGCCGAACAGGTCGCCGAGCCGGCCGAAGATCGGAATGGTGATCACCGAGGCCAGCATGTAGGACGTCGCGACCCATGCGTACAGGTCGAAGCCCTTCAGATCGGCGACGATGCGCGGCAGCGCGGTGCCGACGATGGTCTGGTCCAGCGCGACCAGCATCGCGACCAGCGCGATACCGAGCATGGCCAGCAGCGATTCGCGAAACGGCAGCAACTGCCTGCCCGGATCGAAAGTGACGACAGCAGGGATCATGACGGTGCCTGGACGCGGAACAGGAGTCGAGCTCCTTGCGGCCGGCCGTGCGGCGTCGCGCGGCATCATGCAGTGCAGGCGGCGCGTACGCACGGGCTCGTGCAAGGAACTTCAGCGAATGTCGCACTGCGACGGCAAAACGGCAAGTCGTTTGGCATGCGTAGCGGTGACGAAGAATGTCTGCACGCTGGGTTAACGCCGTTTTGCCCGACCTTATTCCTTGCGATTCGTCTGGGCGTTTTGCCTGACCTTTTCTTTGCGGTTTGGACGTGCCATGCGGCCAGGTTGTGCGTCCGTGCGTTGTGTCGGGGCGTGCCTGACTATCGCGAATCGTCGTACACGCGGACCGTAATCTGCCGCGTGCACCGATTTGCGGCAATCAGATCAGTTCAGGCCGTCGCGACAAAACCCCGCACGCCGGCCGCCGCATTCGCACCCGCCATCCCAGCCGCGCGCTCGGCGCCGCCCTCGCCGTCGCTGTGCACCCGAAACGCGCGTACCGCGTTTTGCAGTATCACTGCCTGCTCGGTCAGCGATTGCGCGGCGGCCGCCGCCTGCTCGACCAGCGCGGCGTTTTCCTGGGTCAGCCCGTCCATCTGCGTGACGGCCAGATTCACCTGTTCGATGCCCGCGCTTTGTTCCGCCGCGGCCGCAGCGATCTCCTGCACCACGCCGCTCACCCTGGCGATCGCTGCGCGCGCGCCGTCGATCGTGCCGCCGGCCCGCTCGACCAGTTCGGTGCCGTTGCCTACCTTGCCGACCGCATTGCCGATCAGTTCGCGCACTTCTTTCGCGGCGCTCGCGCTGCGATGCGCGAGCGACCTGACTTCAGCGGCGACCACCGCGAAACCACGCCCCTGTTCACCGGCGCGCGCCGCTTCGACGGCCGCATTCAACGCGAGAATATTGGTCTGGAACGCAATGCCTTCGATCACCGCAATAATCTCCACCATCCGCTGCGACGCGCCGGAGATGTCGCGCATCGTCGTCACGGCCTGCGCGACCAGCGCGCCGCCGTCGCTGGCGATCTGCGCGGCTTCGACGGCCAGCTGGCTCGCGCTCCTTGCGTGTTCCGCCGTCTGCCGCACCATCGAGGTGACCTGTTCCATACTCGCCGCGGTTTCTTCGAGCGAAGCAGCCTGGTTCTCGGTGCGCGACGACAGATCGGCGCTGCCGCTGGCAATCTCGCGCGCGCCGGTCGCCACGCTGTCGGCCGCCGAGCCGATGCTGCGAATCGTGCCGGACAGCGCGCCGCGCATGCGCTGCATGATGCCGAGCAGGCTCGCCACATCGTTGCCGCGGCGCCCCAGTTCGATGTCGACCGTCAGATCGCCCTGCGCGATCGCGCCGGCCACCTGCGCGGCGTAGCGCGGATCGCCGCCGATCGTGCGCAGGATACTGCGGTTGATCGCGGCCACCAGCGCCGCGAGCGCCAGCGCGAGCACCGCGAATACACCGCCGACCACATACAGCGAACGCATGAATGCCGCATCGATATCGTCGATGTAAGCGCCGGTCGCGATGATCCAGTCCCACGGCGCGTAGCGCACCACGTAGCCGAGCTTGCCGACCGCGTCGGCCGCCGCTGCATGCGAATGCGGAAACACGTAGTCGACGAAGCCGCCCTGCGGGTCTTTGGCGACCGCCGCGAAGGTCACATAGTGGTGCCGGCCGTCGGCGTCGGCGTTGCTGGCGAGCTCCTTGCCGTTCAGCGCCGGCTTGATCGGATGCATGATCATGCGCGGCGTCGAGTCGATCACCAGCAGATAGCCGTCTTCGCCGTAGCGGATGCCGCGCAGCCGGTCGAGCGCCTCCTTCTGCGCGGCGGCAGTGGACAGCAAGCCTTTTTGCGCGAGCGCTGCATACTCGTCGACGATCGACAGACCGACGTGCGCAACATTGACCAGATCGTTCTTGCGTTCCTCGATGCGCGTTTGCCGCGACAGCCAGGCTGCCGATACGGATACCAGCAGCAAGGCGAGCAGGCTGACCACGAGCGGCAGCCAGAGCTTCTGCGCGAAGCTGAGCTTGTGCATTGCATCTCCATCGTTATGGTGGGTAAAACCACGCTTTTTTATGGCGATTCGCCGGCCGCGACGGCCGCGCGGCGCAAATTGGGAATCGCCTGTTCCGTATATCGACCTGAACGGCTCACGAATTTGTAGAGGGAAACCCTTGTTCCGCATGAAATGCCGCGGATAACGGCGACGCGCGCGCAGGGAGGCGCGCAGGAAGGCGCGGTGGGATGGCGGCGCGGGGACGGCGTGCGGGGGGAAGCGCGGGAGTGCGGGAGTGCGGACGGCTACGCCCGCGTGCGTGCCAAGAGTGCGCGTGGGACAGCGCAGGAAGTCGTGCTAAGGGTGTGCGCTAGCCGGCGCCGCCGCAGTGAGGCGCCGCAGTGAGACTCCGCAGCGGGACTCCGCACCGGGACTCCGCAGTGAGACGCTGCCGTGAACCCGCAAGTGACGCGCAAAAGCCAACCACTGCGGCGCGAGTCCGCATGAACCCGCGCCTTGCATCGAGATTGGTCGGACCACCGGTCAACCGCGCGGCCGCTCCTGACCCTGTGCGATGTGCGCGGACGCGGACGCAGCCGCCGGCGCGCCGTGCGCCTGCACCACGCGTGCGGCCGACGCCGCGGCATTGCCTTCGGCTTGCGCGAGCACTTCGCCTGCGCTGGCGTCGATCGCATCGGTAAACGGCTTCGGATCGATGCCGATCGCGAGCACCAGCACTGCGAGCGCGCCGAGCAGCGCAAACTCGCGCTTGCCGACATCGGCCAGCTTCGCCACGCGCGCATTGGCCACCGCGCCGAAAATCACCCGCTTGTACATCCACAGCGTATAGGCCGCGCTCAGAATCAGCGTCAGCGCCGCCAGCGCGCCGACCCAGAAATTGAACTGGATCGCGCCCATCAGCACCATGAATTCGCCGACAAAACCCGAGGTACCCGGCAAGCCGACGTTGGCCATCGAGAACAGCATCAGGAACCCGGCGAAGCGCGGCATCGTGTTGACCACGCCGCCGTATGCGTCGATCGTGCCGCTCTGGGTGCGGTCGAACAGCATGCCGGAGCACAGCAGCATCGCGCCGGACACGATGCCGTACGACAGCATCTGCACCACCGCGCCTTCCATCGACATGCGCGTGAACACGAACAGGCCCAGCGTGACGAGCCCCATATGCGCAATCGCCGAATACGCGAGCAGCTTGCGGATGTCGGTCTGCACCAGCGCGACGAGGCTCGCATAGATCACCGCGACCAGCGACAGCGCGATCACCGCGGGCGCGAAGAAGTGGCTGGCCTGCGGCACGATCGGCAATACGAAGCGCACGAGGCCGTAGCCGCCGATCTTCAGCATGCCCATCAGCACCGCTGCGCCGGTCGGCCCTTCGAGGTGCACGTCGGGTAGCCACGTATGCAGCGGCCACATCGGCACTTTCACCGCGAATGCGGCGAAGAAACACAGGAACACCAGCAGCTGCGGCCAGAAGTCGAGCTGCAGCGCGCGCCACTGCGCGAGGTCGAAGCTGTGGGCCTGCGCGTACAGATAGATCATCGCCGCCAGCATCGCCAGCGAGCCGGTCAGCGAAAACAGGAAGAAGCGCAGCGCAGCGTGCGCGCGGTTCGACTGGCCCCACGTGCCGATCAGCAGATACAGCGGGATCAGGGTTGCTTCGAAGAACACGAAGAACAGCATGCCGTCCTGCGCGGTGAAGACACCCTGCATAAAGCCCGACAGCAGCAAAAACGCGCCGAAATACTGTGCGGCGCGACGGGTGATGGACTGCCACGATGCAATCACGATGATCACGGTGGTCAGCGCGGTGAGCACCGTGAACCACAGCGAGATGCCGTCGACACCGAGATGCCATGCGATGCCCAGCGAAGGCAGCCATGGCGTGTTTTCGACGAACTGCAGCGCGACGGCGTGATTCTCGAAGCCGTGCACCAGCGGAATGACCGGCGCGAGTCCGGCGAGTGCGCCAATCAGCGCGATCCAGCGAGTACGGTTTAGCGCACGGTCGGAACCGGCGCGCAGCACGACCAGGCCAGCCACGATCGGAATCCAGATCAGTTGGCTGAGTAACGGAGGCAATTGCATGGGGCTTGTCTAAAACTTTTAACGAACGACGGCAGCAACGCTGTCGTCACCGAAAGCAGATTGATTACAAATGGATTGTGGAAAGCAATACGACACGCGAGGGAATCGGCGAACCGGTTGGAGTGGTCCGTCAAGGGTTTACGAGCATACTCGC
>DATLOW010000344.1:0-5091 GCA_035536055.1 Paraburkholderia sp.
CGGCCACGCGGTGGCGATCCAGAAGGCCGACATCAGCAGCATCGCCAGCGCCGCGCGCAGGCCCGCGACGCCCGCTGCGGTCAGATTGGTGCGCGATACGTAGCCGGGCTCCGGCTGCTCGCTGACATGGCTGTCGGCCGCGAGCGACGCGTAGGTCAGCGTGTACGCATGCATTTCGTCGACGAAGCGGTAGAACAGCTCGCCCCCGGTGTCGAAGTCGAGCAGGCTGGCGGCGCCGCGCTCGGCAAGCGCCGCACGCGCTGCGGCGAGGCGAGCCGGCAACGCGCGCTTCAGCGTGGCGAGCCGTGCCGCGGCTTCGGCGGCGTCTGCCGCGCTGCGCACCGGCTCACCGTCGTCCCGGGTCAGCACCGGCGCAATCTCGCGATGCAAGGATTCGAGCGCCGCACAGACTTCGCTCTGGCCGCGCTGACGGCTGCGGTTCATCAACTGGCACAGCGCGTGAAAGCGCGTCGATACCTGCATGAACTCGTTGTTCAGCCGCGTGATGCGGGCAGCGCGTAGACGCACGCCCCAGTCTTCGAAGACTGCGGCGCTGCGCATCGCTTCGAGCCCGACCACGTCGGCGATGATGCGCGCATTCGCACTCTCGATGCCCGCGCGGTCGATGCTGCCGGCGAGCGCGCCCGCAACGAACCGCGCAAATTTGCGGTAGCGGGCCCGCACGCCTTCACGCAACGCGACACTGGTGCTTTGCGGCAGCACCAGCGCACTGATCGCGCCGGCGCACGCGGTGCCGAGCCACACCTCGGACAGGCGCGTCATCGCCGACAGAAACACGCCGGACGGATCGCTCGATGCGGGCAGGCCGATCAGCGCGGCGGTGTAGCCGGACAGCACGAACGCATAGGAGCGGAAGTTGCGGTTGCGCGCGGCGCCGAACGTGCAGAGGCCGATCCACAGCGCGATCGACAGCAGAAACAGTTCGGGCTGCTGGCCGAACAGCGCGGTGACCGCAAGCGTGTACGCCGAGCCGACCAGCGTGCCGACAAAGCGATAGAAGCTTTTCGCGAGCACGAGGCCGCTTTGCGGCTGCATCACGATAAATACGGTGACCATCGCAGAGCGCGGCTGCGGCAGTTCCAGTCGCATCGCGATGCCCATCGCGATCAGCGCGGCGGCCACCGTCTTGGCGACGTGAATCCACGCGAGCCCGTCGCTGCGCAGCCAGTCGCGCCACGCATCGCGCAGCGCGGCGCTGCGCGAGCCGGGCGCGGTGGAACCCGGCGCGGTCATCGGCGGCGCAGCGCGGGTGAGGGAGCGCGCAGGTCGGACAGGTAAAGCGCAGGCGTCATGGAATCGCTTGACTGGATGGGGTGCGCTGCGAATCGAACGACAGGCGAACGGCCGGTGAACGGGATGGTGCGGCGCAGGCCGTCGCGAGGTCGACGCGGCGGCGCACGGGAATCGACTGCATGATATCTGTGCAAGAAGACATCTTGCAGTAAAGGTCCGATGGCTCGCGCGCATTAGCCAGGTGCTGGCTTCTGCGTGCGCTTCGCGCACATTCGGCCAGCGAGGATGCCTTACTGTGCCCGCGGGGCATGCGGAAATAGCATTCGCCGCCGCGCGATGCATCGCCGGTGCTTGCCGATGCGTCGCGCCGGAGCTGGCCCGATGCACCTGATAGCGTTCGATGTGGAGTTGGGTAAATTGACTCGCAGCACCGGAATGTGGTGCGCCGCCGCGAACCCGGGGAGAGGCTTCGTTTAGCGCATTGCGCACGCCGCACGCTGTGCGCCGCACATCGCGCGAAACCCTCAGTCCATATCGGGCAACGACAGCCGCCGCAGATAACCGTCCATCTCGCGAATCTCGGCCTGGCTCATGCCCATCGCCTTGCGCAGCTTCGCCAGGCCGGCGGCGATCCGCGCAATCGCCGCATCGGCGATCTTCACGCCGTCGCGGGTCAGCACGATGTTCAGCGCGCGCTGGTCCGCTGCGTCGGCCACGCGCGACACGAGCCCCACGCTTTCGAGGCCGTCGATGCGCTTGCTCATCGCCCCGGAGGTGACCAGCAGCGCCCGGAACAGGTCGGTCGGACGCATCGCATACGGCGCGCCGGCGCGGCGCAGCGCGAGTAGCACATGCAGTTCGCCGACATTGACGCCGACCGCATCCGCGATGGCCGCGACGCGCCGTTCGTGCATAAACGACGCCTGCTTGATGCGCATGAAAAAACCGGCCAGCCGCAGATCGAGATCGGGGCGTTCGCGCTGCCACGCGGTGGCGATTTCATCGAGTTTGTCGGTGCTTACCTTGCCTCGCGCCGCGGTGCGGGCGTTACCGTTTGCCGTGGCACGGGTGGCACGGGTGGCACGGGTGGCATGGGTGGCATGGGTGGAATCAGCGGACTGGCCCGGATGACCGGGGTGGCTTTTTCTCCACGCAAGCGAGCGGGCCACCGCCTGCGCGTAGTCGAGCACCGAGCGTCCGTCGGCGGCGGCCGCGTCGTCGCTGGTGCCGAGGCGGGTTTCCTCGTAACGTCCTGCGCCGACAAAGAAGCGGGCGTGCCAGGTGCCCGAGCGCGCGCCCTTGTAGTAGCCGACGTGCAGGCCCTTGTCGAGCGGGTGCCAGTACGGTTTGCGCCGCGGCGGCAGCGCACGGCGCGCGGCGGACGTGGCCAGCCATGCGTCGTCGGCCGGGTCTGCGTCGACGGCTTGGGGGGCGGAGCGTCTGCTGCTGACCATGTCTTTGACCTTATCTGCCGAACCAAATGAATCCGGCCATTTTACCCAACGCGTCGCGCGCACCGGCGACCGTTGGGCGAGACGGCGTGCGCGAATCCGACGCCGGTGCCCGTGGCACGCGGCGTGCCAGGGCGGCCGCGCGCGCCGCACGGCGCCGCGGTCCCCGCGCGCAGTCCGCGCGTTATGCGCGGTAATGTCATAGTAAGCAACCCGGCCTATGGCAATATTCGACAGTTAACGCTGTTCGCGCCAGCGCCGCGCCACAGCGCAAAGGGGACCCCGCTCATGGACGACGAAGCCCACGCCCACACCCTGCTGTTCAACCAGTTGCGCCCGCGTCTGCAGAAAATCGCCTATCGGATGATGGGCTCGGTAGCCGAAGCGGAAGACATCGTGCAGGACGTCTGGCTGCGCTGGCACGCGGCGGCACGCGAAAAGATCGACAACGCCGAGGCGTGGCTCGTCGCGGTTGCGACACGGCTGTCGATCGACCGGCTGCGCGCCGCGAAAGTGCAGCGCGAGCACTATGCCGGCATCTGGCTGCCGGAGCCCGAGTTCAGCGAAGCGCCGGCCACGCCGGAGCAGCTCAAGGAGCGCGCGGACGACGTATCGGTGGCCTTCCTGTTGCTGCTCGAACGGCTTTCGCCTGAAGCGCGCGCCGCCTTTCTGCTGCGCGAGATATTCGATGCGGACTACGACGAGGTGGCCGCGGCGATCGGCAAGAGCGAGGCCGCGTGCCGGCAGCTGGTGAGCCGGGCGAAGCAGCAGCTGCGCGACGAGCGCCCGCGCCACACGGTGCCGCGCGAAATCCACCGGCGCCTGCTGCAAAGCTTCGCCAATGCGCTCGATCGCGGCGATTTTCATGCGATTCACGCGCTGCTCGCCGAAGACGCGATGCTGATGGGCGACGGCGGCGGCCGCGTGCCGAGCTTCCCGCAGCCGATGATCGGCGGCCGGCGGATCGCGCAGCTGTTCTTCGCCGGCACGCGCCGCTTCGGCAGCCGGCATCGTGTCGAACTCGCCGAGCTCAACGGTTCGCCGGCGCTGCTGCGCATCATCGACGGCGAGGTCGAGTCGGCGCTGTGCGTCGAAACCGACGGCACCCGGATCGTGCGCCTGCACGTGCAGCGCAATCCCGACAAGCTGTCGCGTATCGCCGCCGCGGTGCGCGCCGATTGATTCCGCACGGGCAACACCGTGAGCCCGCGTGCAGGTCTACCGTGGCACGCTGCGCAATCCTACGATGACTCCATGCGGCCCACCGCCGCGGCTGCCTTTTTTCGTCCATGGCCTGCCGATGCCGGCCGCAGTTATGAGGAGAGCATCATGTTGCGCCTGAAAACCGCTATGGCAGCGGCCGCGCTGCTCGTGAGCGGCGCGCTCGCCGGCGAAGTCTGTGCCGCGCCGCCGCTCGCCATCGTCACGCCGCTGATGACCAAACCGCTCGACGATTACCCGGGCAAGGAAGGCCTGATGATTCTGGTCGAATATCCGCCCGGCGCGGTCGATCCGGTGCATCGGCATCATGCGCATGCGTTTTTATACGTGCTGGAAGGTTCGATCGTGATGGGCGTGAAGGGCGGTAAGGAGGTCACGCTCGGACCCGGGCAGACCTTCTACGAAGCGCCGAACGATCTGCACACGGTGGGCCGCAATGCGAGCCAGACCAAGCCGGCGAAATTCATCGTGCTGCTGCTGAAGGATCAGGGCGCCCCGGTGCTGGTGCCGGAATAGTAAGCACACCGGCCGTGCCGCCGGTGCCCGGAAAAAATAAATGCGGCGGCGTTGTCACAGACGGCCGCGACGATCCGTCTAGTCGGGTAACCCCTCCACGACTTTGCGCTCCCATGTCAGACGATCCGATACGCCGCACCGCAGGCGGCGCCGACGACCCGTTTGCGAACAGCTTCGCGACGAGTTATGCCGGCGTCGTCTCCTTTCTGGCCGTGGCCGACGAAGGCAGCTTCGCGCGCGCCGGCGACCGGCTCGGCATAGGCCGCTCGGCGGTCAGCCGCAACGTGCAGAAACTCGAAGCGCAGCTCGATGCGCGGCTGTTTCTGCGCACCACGCGCAGCACGTCGTTGACCCGCGAAGGCGAGCTGTTCTATGAAAACTGCCAGCCGGGCGTGCAGCGCATCGTGCAGGCGCTCGAAGACATGCGCGAGCTGCGCAACGGACCGCCGCGCGGGCAGTTGCGCATCTGCTCGACGCCCGGCTTCGGGCGGCGCATCGTCGCGCCGCTATTGCGCGGCTTTCACGAGCGCTATCCGGACATCACGCTGGAATTGCTGCTCAACGAGCGGCCCGCCGATTTCACGGCCGACCGCATCGACGTGTCGTTTCGCGACGGCCGCATCGAAGACTGCGAGATCGTCGCGCGCCA
>DATLOW010000345.1:0-3415 GCA_035536055.1 Paraburkholderia sp.
TTCGGCATCATCACCGGCGGCAAGGCTTATCTCGACGTGCGCCAGGCGCTGACCGACCTCGGCCTCGACGACGAAACCTGCGCGCGCATCGGCATCCGGCTGTACAAGGTCGGCTGCGTATGGCCGCTCGAAGCGCAAGGCGCGCAGGCATTTGCGCGCGGCCTCGAAGAGATTCTGGTGGTCGAAGAAAAGCGCCAGATTCTCGAGTACGCGATCAAGGAAGAACTGTACAACTGGCCCGACGCACAGCGTCCGCGCGTGTTCGGCAAGTTCGACGAAAAAGACGGCGCGGGCGGCGAATGGTCGGTGCCGATGGGCAACTGGCTGCTGCCGGCTCACTATGAACTGTCGCCGGCGATCATCGCGAAGGCCATCTCCACGCGGCTGGAAAAGTTCGATCTGCCGTCCGACGTGCGGGCCCGCATCGCTACGCGAATCGCTGTGATCGATGCGAAGGAAAAAGCGCTTGCGCGGCCGCGCGTCGAAGTGGAACGCAAACCGTGGTTCTGTTCCGGCTGCCCGCACAACACGTCGACCAACGTGCCCGAAGGCTCGCGCGCGATGGCCGGCATCGGCTGCCACTACATGACGGTGTGGATGGACCGCAGCACCAGCACGTTCAGCCAGATGGGCGGCGAAGGCGTCGCGTGGGTCGGTCAGGCGCCGTTCACCCACGACAAGCACGTGTTCGCCAATCTTGGCGACGGCACCTACTTCCACTCGGGGCTGCTGGCGATTCGCGCGGCGATCGCGTCGAAGGCGAACATCACGTACAAGATTCTGTATAACGACGCGGTGGCGATGACCGGCGGCCAGCCGGTCGACGGCACGCTGACCGTGCCGCAGATCACGCATCAGCTCGCCGCGGAAGGCGCGAAGCGCATCGTGATCGTCACCGACGAACCCGATAAATACACGCCGAACGTCGGCCTCGCGCCCGGCATCACCGTGCATCACCGCGATCGGCTCGACGACGTGCAGCGCGAACTACGCGATGTCGAAGGCACGACGATCCTGATCTACGACCAGACCTGCGCGACCGAAAAGCGCCGCCGCCGCAAACGCGGCGCATATCCCGATCCGGCCAGGCGCGTGGTGATCAACGAAGCGGTCTGCGAAGGCTGCGGCGACTGTTCGGTGCAGTCCAATTGTCTGTCGGTCGAACCGCTCGAGACCGAGTACGGTACCAAGCGGCAGATCAACCAGTCGACCTGCAACAAAGACTATTCGTGCCTGAAGGGCTTTTGCCCGAGCTTCGTCACCGTCGAAGGCGGCCAGCTGCGCAAGCCGGTCGTGACCGGCGTCGCCAGCGACGCGATGCCGCCGGTACCGGAGCCGGAATTGCCGGGCATCGAGCGCTCGTACGGTGTGCTGGTCACCGGTGTCGGCGGCACCGGCGTCGTGACGATCGGCGCGCTGCTCGGCATGGCCGGTCATCTGGAGAACAAGGGCGTCACGGTGCTCGACGTGACCGGGCTCGCGCAGAAAGGCGGCGCCGTGATGAGCCACGTACAGATCGCCAACCAGCCGGCCGATATTCACGCGACGCGCATCGCGATGGGCGAAGCGAACCTGGTGATCGGCTGCGATGCGATCGTCACCGCGAGCGCCGAATGCACGTCGCGCATGCAGGCAGGCCAGACGCACGTGGTGCTGAACAGTGCGCCGACGCCGACCGCGGCGTTCATCAAGAACCCGGACTGGCGCTTCCCGGGCGCGAGCACCGAAGCCGACGTGTGTGCCGCGGCAGGCGAAAGCAACGTATCGACCGTCGATGCGAACCGCTTCGCGCTCGCGCTGCTTGGCGACGCGATCTACACGAACCCGTTCGTGCTCGGCTACGCATGGCAACGCGGCTGGCTGCCGCTCACGTATCGATCGCTGACGCGCGCGATCGAACTGAACGCGGTACAGGTGGACAAGAACCTTGCGGCCTTCGAATGGGGTCGCCGCGCCGCGCACGATCTGGCCGCGGTACGCAAGCTCGCCGACGCGCAAGGCCGCACGCCGGACACCGATACGGCCGGCAGCAAGGTCGTCTCGCTGCACACGCCAAAGGCGCTCGACACGCTGATCGACAAGCGCGTGCAGTATCTGTCCGCTTATCAGAACGACGCGTATGCGGCACGCTATCGCAAGCTGGTCGACGCGGTGCGTGCAGCCGAAGCGGCGCTCGATCCGGCCGACGCCCAGTTGCCGCTCACCGAAGCGGTCGCGAAAAACCTGCACAAACTGATGGCGTACAAGGACGAATACGAGGTCGCGCGCCTCTACTCGGACCCGGCGTTCATCGACAAGGTAAAAGCGAACTTCGAAGGCGACTGGAAGCTGAAGTTTCACCTTGCGCCGCCGTCGCTGTCGAAGCAGGACGCGCACGGCCATCTGGTGAAAAAGCAGTTTGGTCCGTGGATGCTAAGCGCGATGCACGTGCTGGCGAAGTTCCGCTTCCTCCGCGGCACGGCGCTCGACGTATTCGGTAAAACCGAAGAGCGCCGTACCGAGCGCGCGCTGATCGTCGAGTACGAAGCACTGGTGCGCGAACTGATCGGCGGGCTGTCGGCGGAGAAACGTGCGCTGGCGATCGAGCTGGCGAATCTGCCGGACGGGATTCGCGGCTACGGCCACGTGAAGGAAAACAATCTGAAGGGCGTGCGCAGCAAGTGGGAGACGCTGCTGGCGAAGTGGCGCTCGCCGCAGGGCGGCGAGACGCGGCACGTAGCGTAACGTACCGCCCCGCATCGTCACGCGCAAAAGAACAGGGCCGGGCACCGGTCAACCCGGAACCCGGCCCCTCGCGAGCCACCACAGCACCCGCTAGCGCACTACCTTGGCTGCGCTCGTGTTCGTCATGCTCACTTCGCCGCTGCCTGCTGCACCGCCGCGTTCGCCGACGCCACCGCCGTCATATTGATAATGCGGCGCACGGTCGCGGCCGGCGTCAGGATATGCACCGGCTTCTCCGCGCCGAGCAGGAACGGGCCCACCGTCACGCCTTCGCCGCCGATCATCTTCAGCAGGTTGTACGTGATGTTGGCTGCCTCGACGTTCGGCATGATCAGCAGGTTCGCTTCGCCCGACAGCGTGGTGCCCGGGAAAGCTGCCTTGCGCACTGCTTCGGACAGCGCCGCATCGCCGTGCATTTCGCCGTCCACTTCGAGGCTCGGGGCCCGCTCGGCGATCAGCTTGCGCGCCTGCGCCATGCGTTGCGACGACGAAGACGGCGAACTGCCGAAGTTCGAGCTCGACAGCAGCGCGACCTTCGGCGTGATGCCGAACTTCTCGATTTCGCGCGCCGCGAGCAAGGTCATGTCGGCCAGCTCTTCAGCGGTCGGGCATTCGTTCACGTACGTATCGCAGATAAACAGATTGCGGCCCGGCAGCATCAGCAGGTTCATCGCCGCATAGTTGCCGACGT
>DATLOW010000346.1:0-5781 GCA_035536055.1 Paraburkholderia sp.
CGCCTGGCGAACCCCGCCGATGCCGCCAAGGCCGGCATCGGCTTCGTGCCCGAAGAACGCAAAACCGAAGGCGTGTTCCTCGGCCTGCAGACCGACACCAACATGACCTTGCCGATACTCGGCAAGCTCGGCCGCCTCGGCGTGATCGACCGCGCGCGCGAAAAAACCGCGGTGCTCGAAGAAGCCGGCCGCGTCGATCTGGCGCAGCGTTATCTGAAGCTGCGCATCGGCGCGCTGTCCGGCGGCAACCAGCAGAAAGCCCTGATCGGCCGCGTGCTGATGTCCGGCGCGCGTCATCTGGTGCTGTTCGATCCGACGCGCGGTGTCGACGTCGGCACCAAGGCGGTGATCTACGACGTGATCCGCGCCTTCGTCGCGCAAGGCGGCTCGGCGCTCGTTTATTCGACCGAACTCGCCGAACTGATCCATCTGGTCGACCGCTGCGTCGTGGTGTATGGCGGCAAGGTCGCGGGCGTCGCCGCCGGCGACGATCTGACCGAGCCACGCCTCGTCGCGCTCGCCGCGGGACACGGAGCCTGAACCTGATGAACCACCCTGCTTCCACTTCGACTGCCGCGCGCTTGCGCCCGGACCCGTGGTACCGGCGCATGTTGAGCGACGGCACCACCATCATCGTCGCGATCCTGGTCGTGATGACCGTGATCTTTGCCGCGACGCAAGCCGATGCGCTATCGGGCTCGACGCTCAACGACATCCTGAACAACAGCCTGCCGCTCGCGCTCGCCGCTGCCGGCGGCACCTTCGTCGTGTTGACGCGCGGCTTCGATCTGTCGGTGGCCGGCGTCGTGTCGCTGACCAACGTGCTGGTCGCGGTGTACGGCGGCGACGGCCCGTGGGGCGCGCTGCAAGGCGCGGCGATCGCGGTGGCCGCGGGCGCCGCGGTCGGCGCGATCAACGGTTATCTGGTCGCGTACTGGAACCTGCAGTCGATCGCGCTGACGCTCGCGACGATGATCGTCTGCTCCGGCGTCACGCTGCTGATTCTCGATGCGCCGGGCGGCAACGTGTCCGACTTTATGACCTACACGCTGACCGACCGCATCGGCGGCGTGTTGCCGGTGGCGCTGGTGATCGCCGTGGCCGCCTACGCGCTGTGGCGCGTGCTGCGCCGTACCGACTGGGGCGTGGGCCTGTATGCGACCGGCGCCGACGAAGCGGCCGCGACGCTCGCCGGCGTACCGGTCAAACGCGTGAAGCTGATCGCGTATGTGCTGGCGGGCGTCTGCTACGGCCTGGCCGGCTTCATGCTGACCGCGCTGACGTCGACCGGCACGCCGAACGCGGGCGAGCCATACCTGCTGCTGGTGTTCGCGGCGATCGCGCTGGGCGGCACGTCGTTCGCGGGCGGCCGCGGCGGCGTGGCCGGCTCGATGCTCGGCGCGCTGACGCTGACGTTGCTGCAGAAGGTGCTGTTCTCGACCGGTGTGTCGTCGTTCTACACCGGCATTTTCCAGGGCGTGGTGATGATCGCGGCGGTGGTCGTCGCGGTGGTCTTCGCGCGCATCGGATCGCGCGGGGAGGCGCTCGCATGACGCAGACTCCATTGACCGGCGGCCGTCCCGCCGACACGCGCGACGGCGCAGCCGCGGGCGGACTATTGTCGCGGATGGACCGCGACGTGCGCACCGCGATTGCGCTGTTCGTCATCTCGTTCGCGCTGATCGCCGCATCGCGCCTGCTCGGCCCGAACTTCGGCAGCCTTGCGCAGATGAAGGCGATCCTCGTGATCTCGAGCTTTCTGATGGTGGTCGCGTTCGGCCAGCAGATGGTGGTTCTGCTCGGCGGCCTCGACCTGAGCGTCGCGTCGATGATGACCTTGGGCGGCGTGCTCGCGTTCAAGTGGGTCGGCGGCTCGGATGCGGCGGTCGTGTGGGGCGTGCCGGCGATCCTGCTGATCACCGCCGCGATTGGCGCATTGAGCGGCATCGGCGTCAGCGTCGTGAAGATTCCGCCGTTCATCATGACGCTCGCGATGGGCGTGATCCTGTATGGCGTCACGCTCGGCTTCACACAAGGCACGCCGACCGGCCAGCCTTCGGCGGCCTTGTCCGCGCTGTTCGCGAACACGTCGTTCGGCGTGCCGATCCTGTATCTGATGGCGGCCGGCACCGCGGCCTGCTGCTTCCTGCAGATGCGCACCGGCTTCGGCCGCAAGATCTACGCGCTCGGCACCAACCCGACCGCGGCGTATGTCGCCGCGCTGCCGGTGCATCGGCTGACCATCGCCGCGTACGCGATCAGCGGCGCGAGCGCGGGCCTCGCCGGCATCCTGATGCTCGGCTACGTGCGCGGCGTCACGCTGACGCTCGGCCAGAGCTATCTGCTGCCTTCGGTGGCGGCAGTCGTAATCGGCGGCACGTCGATCGTCGGCGGCCGCGGCATCTATCTCGGCGCCGCGGCCGGCGCGATTCTGCTTACCACGCTGTCGACCATCGTCGCATCGCTTGGCATCGCGCAAGGCTGGCGCACGATCGTCTATGGCGCGGTGATCTTCGTCGCGCTGGTGCTGCTGCGCGACGACCTCGCAACGCTTCTGAAGCGCGGCGGATCCAGCCGCAAAAAACAACCCTAAATACCGGCCCGGCCGGCACCATACGGAGGAAACAACATGAAGTTCCGCTCGATCCTGACGCAAGGCGCAGTCGCACTCGCCGCCTGTGCGACGCTGGCCGGCACGGCCGCGCACGCGCAAACGCCGCCGAAGAAGTTCAAGGTCTATCTGAGCATGAGCTACAGCGGCAACGGCTACCAGACCGAAACCTCGAACCTGATCAAGGCGCTCGCCGCGACGCCGCCATACGACAAGATGGTCGAGCTGAAGACGGTGATCTCGGGCACCGACGTGCAGGCGCAAGCCGCTGCGTATCAGAGCATGGTGTCGGCCGGTGCCGACGCGATCATCACGTTTCCGATTTCGTCGACGGGTCTGAATCGCGCGATTCACGAAGCGTGCGAAAAGCACGTGCTGGTCTACACGTATAGCGCGACGGTCACCGAGCCGTGCGCGCGCACGGTCAGCTACATCACGGCGGGCTTTGCGCAAAATACCGCGCAGTGGCTCGTCAACAAGCTGAACGGCAAGGGCAATGTGTTCGTCGATCGCGGCGTGGCCGGCAATTCGGTCGACAAGATGAACTACGACGGCGCGATGAGCGTGTTCAAGAAGTACCCGAACATCAAGGTAGTGGCCGAGTACTACGGCATGTGGAACAGCCAGACCACGCAGCAGGAAACCGCGAAGGCGCTGGCCGCGCATCCGGACGTCGATGCGATTTTCGGCGAGAACGGCGAAGACGGCATCGTTGCGGCGATGCTCGCGAACGGCATGAAGAAGCTGGTGCCGGTGACCGGCGAGAACACCAACGGCTTTCGTCTGGCGCTGGCCAACGCGGACTTGAGGAAGCGCGGACTGGATGGCGTTTCGTCGGGCGATCCGATCAATGTGTCGGGCTATGCGTTCAAGCTGATGATGGAAGAGCTGACCGGCAAGCGCAAAGTGACCGTGCACAACATCGAATATCCGCTGCCGTGGGTGCCGGCCGACAAGGTGAAAGTGTGTACTGGCGATACCTTCGTGAACGGCTGCAATGCGTTCCCGTCGACCAAGGTGCCTGATTCGTTCAATACCGAAGTGTTCGATCCGGTGCTGACGCCCGAGCTGTCGCTGAACTCGGCGCTGCATGGCACGCCTACGCCGGGTGCGACGATTCAGCCGCTGCCGGCTAACGTGGTCAAGCAGGCGCCGGATGTGCCGGGCGTGAACTGCCAGCATTGCTCGGCGCCGGCGGATCTGTTCAAGCTGACCAAGGTGTCCGCGACGGTGCAGCCGTAAGTTCGAGCGCGTTGCGCTGTAACGCGTCGCTTTGCTCCGCACGCTGTGCACCGCGTGCGGAGCCGATGATGATATCTGCCCGATGGAGACTTCTTCCGTGACCATCCCCGTTTGCGCGCCGGCGCGTCCGCTAGTTCGCGCGCCGCAGCGACAGCTGCCGCCCGGTGCCGTCGATTGCCATTTCCACGTGTTCGGACCCGAGCGTGACTGGCCGTATGCGCCGGGACGCAGCTATACGCCGCCCGATGCATCGCTGGCCGAATACGAAGCGCTCGCGCAGGCTTTCGGCATTGCGCGGTCGGTGATCATTCAACCGAGCCCGTATGGGATGGATAACCGGCGCAGCCTGGAAGCGGTTGCGCAAAGCCGTCTGCCGATGCGTGCGGTGCTGGTGGTGGAACCTGACGTCAGCGATCGCGAGCTGGAGGAGTTTCACCGGCTAGGCGCGCGCGGCGTGCGCCTGAATCTGCTGTTCGGTGCGGGGCTCGCGCTCGACACTGCGCATGTGCTCGCCGCGCGCATTCGCGAGTTGGGCTGGCATCTGCAGTTTCTCGCAGACGTGTCGGCGATCGACGGGTTGCACAGCTTCGTCGAACGCTTGCGTGTGCCGGCTGTGTTCGATCATCTGGGTCATGTGCCGACGCACAAAGGTGTCGGCAATGCAGGTTTCCAGAACCTGCTGGCGTTGGTGCGCGAAGGGCTCGCGTGGGTCAAGCTGTCGGGCACGTATCGCAGTACCGGACTTGCCGCAACGCCGCACGTCGATACGCGGCCGTTTATCGATGCACTGATCGACGCGAATCCGCGTCAGCTGCTGTGGGGCACGGATTGGCCGCATCCGTCGATTCCGGTGCCGATGCCGGACGATTCGGACCTGATGAACCAGTTCAACGATTGGGTCGACGACGCGGCGCTGCGGCAGGCGATTTTCGTCGATAACCCGGAGCGGTTGTATGGGTTTGAGCCGTTTGCCAAGGGCTGACAAAATTACCTGAACGCAAAAACGTACCTAAACGCAAAGCGCGCCTTAAAGCAAAACGCCCCAACGGTTTAACCGCTGGGGCGTTCTTACTGGTACCAGCAGACGGCGCTACGCGCCGCCGCTTTATCGCTTAACGCTGGCCAATCGGCTTTGCTTCACGCGGCGTATCGCCAATAAACAGCTGACGCGGACGGCCGATCTTCTGTTCCGGATCCGCAATCATCTCGTTCCACTGCGCAATCCAGCCCACCGTACGCGCCATCGCGAAGATACACGTGAACATCGAGGTCGGAATGCCCAGCGCGCGCTGCACGATACCCGAGTAGAAGTCGACGTTCGGGTACAGCTTGCGCGACACGAAGTATTCGTCTTCCAGCGCGATCTTTTCCAGCGCCATCGCCAGCTTGAACAGCGGGTCGTCGTGCAGGCCCAGTTCTTCGAGCACTTCGTGGCAGGTTTCGCGCATCAGCTTCGCACGCGGATCGTAGTTCTTGTACACGCGGTGACCGAAGCCCATCAGCTTCACACCCGAGTTCTTGTCCTTCACCTGCTTGATGAACTCAGGGATGTTGTCGACCGAGCCGATCTCTTCCAGCATGTTCAGCGCCGCTTCGTTCGCGCCGCCGTGTGCCGGGCCCCACAGGCACGCGATACCGGCCGCGATACACGCGAACGGGTTCGCGCCCGACGAACCGGCCAGACGCACCGTCGACGTCGACGCGTTCTGCTCGTGGTCCGCGTGCAGAATCAGAATACGGTCGAGCGCACGCACCAGCACGTCGTTGACCTTGTACTCTTCGCACGGATTCGAGAACATCATGCGCATGAAGTTCGCGCTATACGACAGATTGTTCTGCGGATAGACGAACGGCTGGCCGATGCTGTACTTGTACGCCATCGCCACCAGCGTCGGCAGCTTCGCGATCATGCGGATCGCCGACACTTC
>DATLOW010000347.1:0-33533 GCA_035536055.1 Paraburkholderia sp.
CAGGCAGATGAAAAAGGGAAAGCAAAAAGAAAAGGCCCGCACGCATGCGGGCCTTGCAGAATTTGGCTCCCCGACCTGGGCTCGAACCAGGGACCTACGGATTAACAGTCCGGCGCTCTACCGACTGAGCTATCGGGGAACTACAGGGGAACAGCAACAGCAGAGAAGCGAAATTGTATGAGGTGCTACGGAGCCTGTCAATAGGCGGCGGGCATCTCGATATGTTGCGCTACCGTGCCGGCCGCATTGCAATCAGCGTGTGCTGTGAGGCTGGCTTGCAATGGGCAGATACATGGGCCAATAGATCAATGGCGCGTACGTTCGGAATCAACGCTCGAGCAGAGCGAGCTTTTCCTTGATGTCCTTGAATTCGTCGGCTTCCGGCAGCGGCGCCTTGGTCTTCGTGATGCTCGGCCAGCCCTTGGCCAGCTCTGCGTTGAGCGGCGTGAAGTGCTGCTGGTCCGACGGCACGTCTTCTTCTGCGTAGATGGCGTTCACCGGGCATTCGGCGACGCACACTGCGCAGTCGATGCACTCGTCCGGGTCGATCGCAAGGAAGTTGGGACCTTCACGGAAGCAGTCCACCGGGCACACATCGACGCAATCGGTATAGCGGCACTTGATGCAGCTCTCGGTTACAACGTGAGTCATTCAGGCAACTCCTGCATGCGGTATTCGTGGGTATTGGGGCGCAACTAGGATGGCAAACGCCAAAAGCGGTATTGTAACGTAACGTCAAGCCGCGCATGCGACACAGTTCCGCCCCTCTTATATCGTTTGGTGATTAGTTTATGGCGGCCGAGGTGCCGCGCGATCCTGCACGATCCCGCACCCCACACGGCCCTGCGCACCGCGCGTTGGGCGCGAATCCGCAAGCTTCGGGTAACATCCGACAGCACCGCTGCAAGACCCCGGTGCGCAGTGACAGCGGTAGCCTCCGAAGAAGCACCACGCGGGCCGCGCGCCCATCGATTTCCGCAGTCCGGCACGCAACATCACCATGATCATTACTTCGCTGCTCGATACCGATCTGTACAAGTTCACGATGATGCAGGTCGTACTGCATCACTTCCCGGCGGCGTCGGTCGAATACCGGTTTCGCTGCCGCACGCCGAACGTCGACCTCGTGCCGTACATCGGCGAGATACGCGATGAGATACGCAAGCTCTGCCAGCTTCGCTTCACCGACGACGAGCTCGACTACCTGCGCCGCATGCGCTTTATCAAGGGCGACTTCGTCGAGTTTCTCGCGCTGTTCCATCTGAACGAGAAGTACATCACGGTCACCCCTTCGCCGAAGGGCAACGGCGAAATCGACATCGACATCGACGGCCCGTGGCTGCATACGATCCTGTTCGAGATTCCGGTGCTGGCGATCGTCAACGAAGTGTATTTCCGCAACACGCAGCGCCAGCCGGACTATCGCGAAGGACGCGGCCGCCTGAAGGAAAAGATCAAGCTGCTCGGCGCGAAACCCGAATTCGCCGACTGCAAGATCGCCGACTACGGCACTCGCCGCCGCTTTTCGAAGCAGTGGCACGAGGAAGTGATCCTCACGCTGAAAGACGGACTGGACGAGCAGTTCGCCGGTACGAGCAACGTGTACTACGCGATGAAACACGGCCTGACGCCGCTCGGCACGATGGCGCACGAGTATCTGCAGGCCTGTCAGTCGCTCGGCCCGCGTTTGCGCGATTCGCAGATATACGGCTTCGAAATGTGGGCCAAGGAATACCGCGGCGACCTCGGCATCGCGCTGTCCGACGTGTACGGTATGCAGGCGTTCCTGCGCGATTTCGACATGTACTTCTGCAAGCTGTTCGACGGCGCGCGCCACGATTCCGGCGACCCGTTCGACTGGGGCGAGCGGCTGCTCAGGCACTACGAGGCGAACCGCTGCGACCCGCGCACCAAGGTGCTGGTGTTCTCCGACGCGCTCGACATACCGAAGGTGCTGCAGCTGTACGAGCGCTTTCGCGGCCGCTGCAAGCTGGCGTTCGGCGTCGGCACCAACCTGACCAACGACCTCGGCTACAACCCGCTGCAGATCGTGATCAAGATGATTCGCTGCAATGGCCAGCCGGTGGCGAAGCTGTCCGATTCGCCGGGCAAGAACATGTGCGACGACAAGGCCTATCTCGCGTATCTGCGCCAGGTGTTCGGCATCCCGCAGCCCGCCGACGAAGACGCATCGTAGCGCAACGAAAACCGCGCGTGCATCTGCCGAACGGACGAGTGTGGCGCGCGTGAGGCGGCCGGTATAATCCGCCAGATGTCGCATGTGCAAGCATGTGCAAGCTGGCATGCACGATCGTTACGGGGACTTCGCTCATGGATACATCCACTGCCCGCCGCAATATCCTCGCGCGCATTCGCGCCGCGCAGGGGCGCGAGCCCGAACCGGCCGCCGGCGAGCGCGCGGCTGTCGAAACTTATCTGCAAAGTCATCCGCAAGGTCCGCGGCCGCCGCTGCCCGACGATCTGGTTGCATGCTTCGTCGAGCGCGCGCAGTTGATGGCCACCACCGTCGACACCGTCGAAGCGCTGGCCGACGTGCCCGCGGCCGCGCAGCGCTATCTGGCGCAACTGAACCTGCCGCTGCAGGCGATCGCATGGCAAACGCTGCACGATATTGCGTGGGCCGATGCGGGCCTCGCCGTCGAGTTTCGCAAGCCGCAAGATGACGACCGTGTCGGCATCACCGGCTGCTTCTGCGCGATCGCCGAGACCGGCACGCTGGTGCTGCTGTCGGGGCCGGAAACGTACGCGTCGGCCGGGCTGCTGCCCGAAACGCATATTGCGATCGTGCCGGCCTCGCGGATCGTCGGCGCGCACGAAGACGCATTCGATCTGATCCGGGCCGAACGGGGCGAACTGCCGCGCGCGACGAACTTCGTGTCCGGGCCGTCGCGCACCGGCGATATCGAGCAGACCATCATTCTCGGCGCGCATGGGCCGTATCGCGTGCATGCGCTGATCGTGCGCGGCGCCTGAGCGGCGGTGCGTTTTGCAGACTGTCTGTGGTCCGTCGAATTGCATGCAAGGCTGCTGCATGATCCGTGCACGAAGCTTCGCGCATAAGCTCCGCATGAATCCGTGCATGAATCCCGCGCGAATCCGGCGTGAATCCGTGCATGAATCCGTGCATGAATCCGGCATGAATCCGGCATGAATCCCATTACTCCGCCTTGTCCGCGTTGAAGCCCGCCCAGCGTTCGTCCACGTCGTGCGGCGGGCACGCGCACGGGCCGTCGGCACGGGGCGCCGCTGTGCGGCCTGCGAGATCGCCTGCGCGTGCCGGCCATGCTCGTGCGCTGCAACCGATGCGGTGGCGCGCAGCACTAGCCGCGTTGCTTGCCGTCTGCGTGGCGTCGCCCGGCTACGCGCAGGCCGCGAGTGTCGATGGCGCGGCGCTGTCGGCATGGTGGGCCGCGCCGTTTGCCTGCATGCTGCTTTCGATTGCGATTTTCCCGCTGGTCGTGCCGAAGTTCTGGCATCGCCATTTCGGCAAGATCGCGGCAGCGTGGGCGCTTGCGTTTCTCGTGCCGTTCGCCGGCGCGTTCGGCCCGGCTGCCGCATTCGGCGCGCTGATGCACGCGCTGCTCGAAGAGTACCTGCCGTTTATCGTGCTGCTCGTCGCGCTATACACCGTGGCCGGCGGCATCTGCATCAACGGCAATCTGCACGGTACGCCGCGCCTGAACACGGTTCTGCTGGCACTCGGCACGCTGCTCGCGAGCATCATGGGAACCACCGGCGCCGCCATGCTGCTGATTCGCCCGCTGCTGCGCGCGAACGATAACCGCAAGCAGGTCGTACACGTGGTGGTGTTCTTTATCTTTCTGGTGGCAAACGTGGGCGGCTCATTGACGCCGCTCGGCGATCCGCCGCTGTTCCTCGGTTTTCTGAACGGCGTCGGTTTTTTCTGGACGTCGGTGCATCTCGCGTTGCCGATGCTGTTCGTTTGTGCGATTTTGCTCGCGGTATTCTATGCGCTCGATTCGTATCGCTTCTGGCGCGATCGGCAACTCAGCGCGCCGCTGGCGGACCCGACGCCCGATACGCGAACGTGGTCGATCGACGGCAAGATCAATTTCGTGTTGCTCGCCGCGGTGATTGCGCTGGTATTGATGAGTGGCGTGTGGAAGCCGGGTATTGCGTTCGAGCTGGCCGGCGCGCACGTCGAGCTGCAAAACGCGCTGCGCGATATCGCGCTGATCGTAGTCACGCTCGCGTCGCTGGCGCTGACGCCGCGCTCCGCGCGCGCGGGCAATGCGTTCGACTGGGCGCCGATCGAGGAAGTCGCGAAGCTGTTCGCCGGCATCTTCGTGACGATCGCGCCAGTGCTGATGATGCTGCGCGCAGGCGAAGCCGGTGCGTTTGCGGGCGTCGTGCGTTTGGTTCACGATGCGTCCGGCAAGCCGCATGACATCATGTATTTTTGGGCCACCGGCTTGCTATCGTCGTTTCTCGACAATGCGCCGACCTACCTGGTGTTCTTCAACCTGGCAGGCGGCGACGCACAGACGCTGATGACCACGGGCGCGTCGACGCTCGCGGCGATCTCGGCCGGCGCGGTGTTCATGGGCGCGAACAGCTATATCGGCAATGCGCCCAACTTCATGGTGAAGGCGATCGCCGAGTCGCGCGGCATCCGTATGCCAAGCTTTTTTGGGTATCTGGCGTGGGCGGGCATCGTGTTGCTGCCTTTGTTCGCTGCGCTGTCGTGGCTATTTTTTTGACGCGGCTTGCCGCGCTGGCGCACCGTGTACGCGGCGCCTAACACTTATTCGGAGAATCGCAATGCAAAAGATCCTGGTCGCACGCGGAATTTTTCCGGACGTGATCGAGCGGCTTAAACAGTACTTCGAGGTCGACTGGAACAACGGCGAAGTGCTCGGCGCCGACGAGCTGAAGCGCCGTCTCGCCGACAAGGACGGCGCGCTGACTGCGGGCGACATGATCGACGCTTCGGTATTCGCGGCGGCGCCGCGCTTGCGCGTCGTGTCGAACATGGCGGTCGGCTACAACAACTTCGACATGGCCGCCTTCAACGCCGCGAACGTGCTCGGCACCAACACCCCGGACGTGCTGAACGAGTCGACCGCCGACTTCGGCTGGGCGCTGATGATGGCGGCCGCGCGCCGCATCGCCGAATCCGAGCATTGGCTGCGTGCCGGCGAATGGCGCAAGTGGTCGTTCGACAGCTTTCTCGGTTCCGACATCCACGGCGCGACGCTCGGTGTAATTGGCATGGGCCGCATCGGCCAGGCGATTGCGCGCCGTGCGCGCGGCTTCAACATGCAGGTGATCTATCACAACCGTTCGCGGGTCGCGCCGGAGATCGAGGCCGAGCTGAATGCGCAATACGTGTTGAAGGAAGACCTGTTGAAGCGTGCCGATCACGTCGTGCTGGTGCTGCCGTACACGAAGGACAGCCACCACACGATCGGCGCGCCCGAACTCGCGCTGATGAAGCCGACCGCCACGCTGACCAACATCGCGCGCGGCGGCATCGTCGACGACGCGGCGCTGGCCGAAGCGCTGCGCACGAAGCGCATCGCGGCGGCCGGTCTCGACGTGTTCGAGGGTGAGCCGAGCGTCAATCCGGCGCTGCTGGGCGTGCCGAATATCGTGCTGACGCCGCATATCGCCAGCGCAACCGAAGCGACGCGCCGCGCGATGGCCAATCTGGCGGCCGACAACCTGATCGCCGGCCTCGGCGAAGGTCCGCGCGCCGGACGTCCGCCGAATCCGATCAACCCGGACGTGATCGGGAAGGCGCGTTGATGACCACAGCTTTATTGGCGGCCGTCGTCGTTCTGGCGCTGGCGCTCGTGCTGGCGCTGGTGGTGCTGATGCGCGGCGGCGGGCGCGCGCAGCAGACGCAGCAGCTTGAAGTGCAGGTGGGCGAGCTCGCCGAGCGCATCGTCGCGAGCGCGGATGCGCAGGCGCGCGAGTTTGAACGGCTCGAGCGCGAACTGCGCAACGACATTACCGAAACCGCGCGTGTGTCGCGCACCGAACTGAGCGGCGGCTTCTCGCAGTTCCAGCAGACGCTCGCCGCGCAGTTCACCAGCATGACCACGGTGCAGACCGGCAAGATCGACGGTTTCGCGCAGCAGCTCGTGAAGCTCACCGAAACGAACGCGCAACAGCTGGATGCGGTGCGTCAGAGTCTGCAACTGCAGGCGCAGCAGGCGCGCGACGAGCAGGGCGTGACGCTGAAGCGCTTCGGCGACACGCTGACGCAGCAGCTCGGGCAGATGACCGAAGCGAACGACCGGCGCTTTGCCGAGGTGCGCGCGACGATCGAGCAGCGTTTGAAGGACATCGAGGCGAACAACGCGACCAAGCTCGAGGAGATGCGCCGCACCGTCGATGAAAAACTGCACGCGACACTCGAACAGCGTCTGGGCGAATCGTTCAAGCTGGTCTCCGAGCGGCTCGAACAGGTACATCGCGGTCTTGGCGAGATGCAGACGCTGGCGGCCGGTGTCGGCGATCTGAAGAAGGTGCTGACCAACGTGAAAACGCGCGGCACCTGGGGCGAAGTGCAGCTCGAGGCCCTGCTCGAGCAGATGCTAACCGCCGATCAGTTCGCGAAGAACATCGCGACGGTGCCGAAGAGCGCCGAGCGCGTCGAATTCGCGATCAAGCTGCCGGGCCGGCCGTCGGCGGACGGCAGCGCCGCGCCGGTGTGGCTGCCGATCGATGCGAAATTTCCGCGCGAGGATTACGAGCGGCTGATCGACGCGCAGGAGCGCGCCGATCCGGTCGCGGTCGAAGAGGCGTCGCGCGCGCTCGAAGCGCGCATTCGCGGCGAGGCGCGCACGATCGCGGAGAAGTACGTGGCGCCGCCGCATACGACCGATTTCGCGCTGCTGTTCTTGCCTACCGAAGGCTTGTACGCCGAGGTGCTGCGCCGGCCTGGGCTCACCGACCTGCTGCAGCGCGACTATCGCGTGACGGTAGCCGGCCCGACCACGCTGACGGCGTTGCTGAACAGCTTGCAGATGGGCTTCCGAACGTTGGCGATCGAACAGCGCTCGAGCGAGGTGTGGCAGGTGCTGGGCGCGGTGAAGACCGAGTTCGGCCAGTTCGGCGACGTGCTGGCGCGGACCAAGGCGCAGCTCGAGACGGTCACGCGCTCGATCGAAAAGGCGGAGGTGCGCACGCGCGCGATGAACCGCAAGCTGCGCGACGTCGAGGCGCTGCCGGGCGAAGAAGCCAAAGAGTTGCTGGGGGATGCGCTGTCCGGCGCGGATGCGGACGAATAAGCGGTATTGCGGGCGGCGCGGCGCGCACGCCGCCGCGCCTCAGCGGCTGCTGCTTGGCCGCCGCTTGGCCGCCGCTTGGCCGCCGTTTCGCCGCTATTTCGCCGCTATTTCGCCGCGGTTTCTACTCGCCGCTACTGCCGGCTCCGGCCAGCCGCGCGAGCGCATCGCCGGTCATGCGCACGATGCGCCAATCGGGCAGCACGCTCGCGCCCATTCTTTCGTAGAAGTCGATCGCCGTCTGGTTCCAGTCGAGCACGGTCCATTCGAAGCGTCCGCATTGCCGCTCGAGCGCCAGTGCCGCGAGCTGCCGCAGCATCGCCTTGCCGAGGCCGCTGCCGCGTTCGGCCGGCTGCACGTAGATATCTTCCAGATAGAGTCCGCGGCGGCCGAGAAAGGTCGAGAAGTTATGGAAGAACAGCGCGTAGCCGACGATGCGTCCGTCGCGTTCCGCCACCAGCGCTTCCGCACTGGTCCGCGCACCGAACAGCGCATCGCGCACGCCTTCCGCGGTCGCGACGAACAGGTGCGTGAGCTTTTCGTATTCGGCGAGCTCGTGCATCAGCGCGAGCATCGCGTCTACATCGGCGGGCGTGGCGGCGCGAATCGTCGACGCCATTACGCTTCCTCCGGCACGTCGCTCAGCTGGATCTCGATGCCGCCGAAGCGCGACGCGACCCAGTTGTACGCGTGGCACGCGATCCACAACAGGATGAAGCCGAGAATCGCATTCAGCAGCAGCGCGCTGAATACCGTGCTCAGTTCGACCGAACCATAGCGGATAAAGGCAACCAGCACGCCGAGCAGCACGATCGGCACGCTGAAGGTCAGGTACACGAGAATCAGTGCCTTGGCGGTTTGTCCCGGTGCGATGGACGAGATCTGTTTTTTCATTGAGGTCTTACCCGTAAGTCGTGTCATGAGCCGTGTGGCCAGCGTGTGTATTTTGCGTTAAACCGCGCGCTCTAAATTAATCCGTCGAACGGCATGATGTCGACGATGTCTCCTGAGTCGACGTCGCCCTGTTCGTGCGCGAGCACGATGAAGCAGTTCGCTTCGCTCATCGAGCTCAACACGCCGGAGCCTTGCGAGCCGGTCGGTGCGACCTGCCATGTGCCGTCGGCGGTGCGGCTCGCCACGCCGCGCTGATACTCGGTGCGCCCCGCGCGCTTGCGGATCGATGTGCTGCTCACCGCGCGGATCAGCGGCAGCGGCTGCAGCGTGGCGCCGGCCATCAGCAGCAAGGCGTCGCGCACGATCTGGTAGAAGGTCACCATCACCGCGACCGGATTGCCGGGCAAGCCGAAGAACAGTGCCGGCTGGCCTGCGCCGGCGCGCCCGCCGGACCAGACGCGGCCGAACGCCATCGGCCGGCCCGGGCGCATCGCGAGACTCCAGAACGCGACGTCGCCCAACGCGCGCGACAGCTGCTTGGTCAGATCCGCTTCGCCGACCGATACGCCGCCCGAGGTCAGAATCACATCCGCGCTGGCCGCGGCGTTCAGCAGGGCGGCTTCCAGCGCGGCGCGCTCGTCGCGCACCACACCGAGGTCGATCGTTTCGAAATTCAGACGCCGCAGCATCGCCAGCAGCGTGTAGCGATTGCTGTCGTACACGCAGCCGGCATCGAGCGGCTGGCCGATCGAGCGCAACTCGTCGCCGGTCGAGAAGAACGCGACGCGCAAGCGCCGCCGCACCGGCACTTCGCCGATTCCGAGCGACGCGAGCAGGCCGAGGTCCGACGCGCGCACGATGCGTCCCGCGCGCAGCGCCGCGGCGCCGCGCGCCAGATCTTCGCCGGCGCGGCGCCGGTTCGAGCCGCCGCGCAAGCCGCTGGCTGCGAAGCGGATCGTGCCGCCGTCGGCGACGGCTTCGACCTGTTCCTGCGGCACGACGGTGTCGCAGCCGGCCGGCATCAGCGCGCCGGTCATCACGCGCACGCATTGCGTTGCGTCCACCACGCCAGCGAACGGATGGCCGGCGAGTGCCTTGCCGGCAACCACCAGCGTCAGCGTGGCATTTCCGCTTGCCTCTGCCGCTGCACCGTGCGCCACGGCCTGCGCCGCCGCGTCGAGCGCGGCGCTGCTGAACGCGTAACCGTCCATTGCCGAGTTGTCGTGCGCCGGCACGTCGATCGGCGACACGATGTCTTCTGCCAGCACACGATCGAGCGCATCGACGAGCGGCACGCGCTCGACGGTCGCAACTGGCGTCGCCCACTGGCGGACGATCGCCTGGGCGGCTGGGACCGGCAATGCTTGAGGGTCGAACTGGGCGACGCTGCGAGAGAGTTCGTTAAACGTGGTCATGAATGGGGAGGCGTCGCGACCGGATGCGCGTTCGGCAGCTGCCGGACGATCGCGGCATGGACAGCAGCAACCTCAATTTCGTTCGAGGTCGGCCAGTTCCTGCAAAGAGTTGACATTGTAAAACGCGCGCTCATCGGCAAAAGTGACTTCGATGGTCTTGTGGCGCGCGTACCACGCGCGTACCTTGCGCTCGCCGGCGGCCAGCCAGGCCGCCAGATCG
Organism: Paraburkholderia sp.; assembly: GCA_035536055.1. Taxonomy (GTDB): domain Bacteria; phylum Pseudomonadota; class Gammaproteobacteria; order Burkholderiales; family Burkholderiaceae; genus Paraburkholderia. The sequence continues at coordinate 9,807 of DATLOW010000347.1, forward strand.
GCGGCGAGCGACGTGCGCAACAGCGCGAATACCGGGTGCAGCGACGTCTCGCCGTGTGCATTCGCGGTCACTACGGTGGCGATGTCGGCTTGTGCGTCGGCGAGCGCGTCGGCGAGTTGCGCGGCGAGGTCGACGGGCAGCGCCGGCGTATCGCACGGCGCGCTGAGCAGATAGTCGGTGCGTGCAGCGTTCAGCCCGGCTAGCAAACCCGCGAGCGGGCCGGGGAAGTCGGGCAGCGGATCGCCGATCACGCGGGCGTTGAACGGTGCGCCAAGCTCGGCATAGCGCTGCGCATTGCGGTTCGCGCTGATCAGCAGCGCGCCGGTTTGCGGCGCGAGGCGGCCGATTACGTGTTCCGCGAGCGGCTTGCCGTGCAGCATCTGCAGCCCTTTGTCGACTCCGCCCATGCGCATGCCGCGGCCGCCTGCCAACAGCAGGCCGGTGATCTGGTTGGCGGGAATCGGCATGAGGGTCCGGGGCGGCGTGAAGGCGGAGGCGATGGCAGCGGCGCAGGTGCTGCTGCGCTAGCCGCCGATATACGACATCTCGACGCGCCGCTCGTCCGGGTTCGACTGCGCAAGCCCACTGCCGCGCTGCTGCGAGTAGCGGTCGGTGCGCATCTGCCAGATGTGCGCGATCGCCGCGGCGATGTCGCCGTCGCTCGCGCCGCCGCGCAACAGCGTACGCAGGTCATGGCCCGACGATGCGAACAGGCACAGATAGACCTTGCCTTCCGTCGATAGCCGCGCGCGCGTGCAGGTGCCGCAGAACGCGCGCGTCACGCTCGAAATCACGCCGATTTCGCCGCTGCCGTCGGCGTAGCCCCAGCGCTGCGCGGTCTCGGCCGCGCTGTGCGCCTCGAGCGGCACCAGCGGGAAGTGCGCGCCGATCCGCGCGACCACGTCGGCGGAGGGCAGCACCTCGGTCATGTTCCAGCCGTTCGACGTGCCGACGTCCATGTATTCGATAAAGCGCAGCACCGAGCCGCTGCCTTTGAAGTGCCGCGCCATCGGCACGATTTCGCTGTCGTTGGTGCCGCGCTTGACCACCATGTTCACCTTGACCGGCGCGAGGCCGACCGCCTGCGCGGCTTCGATGCCGGCGAGCACGTCGCCGACTGCGAAGTCCGCATCGTTCATCTTGCGGAACAGCGCGTCGTCGAGCGCGTCGAGGCTGACGGTGACGCGCGTCAGGCCCGCGTCCTTCAGGCTGCGCGCCTTGCGCGCGAGCAGCGAGCCGTTGGTGGTCAGGGTCAGGTCGAGCGGACGGCCGGCGGGCGTCGTCAGGCTCGCGAGCCGCTCGATCAGGAATTCCAGATTCTTGCGCAGCAGCGGCTCGCCGCCGGTCAGGCGGATTTTTTCGACGCCATGTGCGACGAACAGCCGTGCGACCCGCTCGATTTCCTCGAAGGTCAGCAGCGCGCTATGGGGCAGGAACGGATAGTCCTTGTCGAATACCGCGCGCGGCATGCAGTACACACAGCGGAAATTGCAGCGATCCGTCACCGAAATACGCAGATCGCGCAGCGGCCGCGCCAGCATATCGTGCAGTTCGCCGCGCGGCGCACGTGCCGGGCCGGTGACGACCGGCACAGCGCTGACATCGGTGAGAGGAATAATGCGTCGGGACATGATGGGTTTATCTGGATCCAGATATTCATTCTAGCGGAATGCCTGAACCGCCTCGATTCGGGAAACGCCTGCCGTTTACGAAAAAGCCCGCCTCCGGAGGGCGGGCTTCGATCCTGGCGCCCGGAGGCGCCGGGGAGCGGCAGGCGGTGAGGCCCGGGGCATGCCCCGGGTGCTGCCCGTTACTGCGGATGCTTCACCGTTTCGACCTGCTGCATCGGCGTCGTATCGGCCGGCGGCAGCGGCTTGCGCTCACGCGGCACGCGCGTCGGCGCGGCGAGCTGCGCGGCGGCTTCCTGGGCGGCGCGCAGCTTGCCGGCGTCGGTGTTGACCCAGACCAGGCCGGCGCTTTCCAGCATCGGCTGCAGCGCTTCCGGCGACAGCGACCGTGCTGCGTGGACGCCGTTTGCACCGTTCGCGCCATAGCTGCGCGCAGGCTGTGCCGGTTCGGCGGCCGGCGCTGCGGGCGCTGGGGCCGGCGCCGCTGCAGCGATTGCCGGGGCCTCGGCGGCCGGCTCCTGCACGGCCGGTGCAACAGGTTGGGTGGCCGCGGTGCTCACCTCGGCCGCCGGTGCGATTGGCGCGACGGCTGCCGGTTGCGCTGCGGGCGTTTCGGCGTGGGCAACCGGTGCAGCAGCTGCCGGGGCGGTTTCGACTTGCGCCGGCGCCGGTTCGCTGACCTTGGCTGGCTCGGCCTGTGCGTAGACGGCCGGTGCCGGTTCGGCAGGCGCGTCAGATGCAGCGGCGAACGGCGCGGCTTGCGGCGCGGCCGGTGCGGCCGGTGCAGCAGCCGGTACGACCGGCTCACCGCCGAACGAAAACGCCGCTTGCGACGACGTTTCCACAGCCTGCGGCGCAGGCGCCGCGGCTGCCGCAACCGGTGCGCTGACCGCAGCGGTTTCCACCTGCGCCGGTGCAGCCGGCGCTTGCGGCTGCGGTGCCGCTTCGTCCGCTACCGGCGCTTGCGCCACCGGCACGACCGCTTCGGCGGTCGCAGCCTTCTCGGCCGCAAGCGCCGGCGTGTCCGCTGCCGCTTGCAACTCCGTGACCACGGCCGTTTCCGTCGCCACGGCGGCGACCACCACTTCCACCGGCGCAACCGGCTGCTGCGGCGCCTGGACCTCGTGACGGCCAGTGTGCTCCGGTGCACGTACCGGCGCTTCCGCTGCCACGGATGCCACATCGCCCTCGGCTTCGGCGACGTCGGCTGCGGTGTTCACGTTCACGCCTTCCTCTTCACGCTCGCGACGGCCACCACGACGGCCGCGGCGGCGCCGGCGGCGCTCTTCACCGTCACGCGCGGCATCCTGGTCGAGCGGCGCGGCGCCGCCCGTCAGGCTTGCCTGCGCTTGCAGCGCGGTGTCGGCGGCGAGGGTCGCTTCGTTGTCGCTCAGCGCTTCGGCGTTTTCCTGTTGCGGCTTGCGTCGCTCGCCGCGCTCGACGCGGTCCGGACGCTCGCGGCGCTCCTGACGCTCGCCGCGCGCGCCGGCTTCGGCCGTGTCGGCACGCTCTGCCGCGCGGTCCTGGCCGCGCTCGGCGCGCTCGATGCGCGCTTCGCGGTTGTCCCGACCGTCGCGGGCCTCGCGATTGTCGCGGTTGTCGCGATTGTCGCGGTTGTCGCGGTTGTCGCGACCTTCACGCGGCTCGCGGCCATCACGCGCGCCACGTCCTTCGCGGCCCTCGCGCGCTTCGCGCGGCTCACGGGCGTCGCGGGTCTCGCGTGCATCACGACCTTCGCGACCTTCACGACCTTCACGTTCGTCGCGACGCTGACCCGGCTTGTCTGCACGGCCGCCGGCGGCCGTGCCTTCGCCACGGCTCACCGTGTCGCGCGCCGCACCGCCACGGCGGTTGCGGTTACGGTCGCCGCCGCGTTCGCCCGGACGCTCGCCGCGTTCGGTACGCTCGCCGCGCGCCGGACGGGCGGTCTTCTCAGGCTCGGCAGGCGCCGGTGCCGGTGCCGCCGGCTTCGCGCCGAACAGGCCCTTCAGCCAGCCGATAAAGCCGCCGGAGGCCGGCGTCACGGCGACTGGCGCCGGCGTCGGCGCCGCAGCGGGGCGGGTCGGCGCGCTCGGCGCCGGCTTTTCAGGCGTGATGCCCTTCACCGCGGCTTCCTGCTTTGGCTTCACCTCTTCGGTGCGCTTGCTGTAGCCGGTTTCCGATTCGAGTTCGCGGGCGGCCTCTTCGGCCATCTTCCACGATGCGCGCGGATCGTCGAGGCGCGCGTCGTCGTGACGCAGACGCTCGAGCTTGTAGTGCGGCGTATCGAGATGCTTGTTCGGCACCAGCACCACGTTGACCTTGAAGCGCGACTCGATCTTGTTGATTTCCGAGCGCTTTTCGTTCAGCAGGAAGGCGGTCACCTCGACCGGCACCTGGCAATGGATCGCCGCGGTGTTTTCCTTCATCGCTTCTTCCTGAATGATCCGCAGCACCTGCAGCGCGGACGATTCGGTATCGCGGATATGGCCCGTGCCGTTGCAGCGCGGGCAGGTGACGTGGCTGCCTTCGGACAGCGCTGGGCGCAGCCGCTGGCGCGACAGTTCCATCAGGCCGAAGCGCGAGATCTTGCCCATCTGCACGCGCGCGCGGTCGTGCTTCAGCGCGTCTTTCAGGCGCTGCTCGACTTCGCGCTGGCTCTTGGCCGACTCCATATCGATGAAGTCGATCACGATCAGGCCGCCCAGGTCGCGCAGACGCAGCTGGCGCGCCACTTCGTCGGCGGCTTCGAGGTTGGTGCGCGCGGCGGTTTCCTCGATGTCGGCGCCCTTGGTCGCGCGTGCCGAGTTCACGTCGATCGCCACCAGCGCTTCGGTGTGGTCGATCACGATCGCGCCGCCCGACGGCAGCGGCACGGTGCGCGAGTACGCGGTTTCGATCTGGTGTTCGATCTGGAAGCGCGAGAACAGCGGCACGTCGTCGTGGTAGCGCTTCACCTTGTTGACGTTGTCCGGCATCACGATGTCCATGAAGGCGCGCGCCTGGTCATGGATTTCGGTGGTGTCGATCAGGATTTCGCCGATATCGGGCTGGAAGTAATCGCGAATCGCGCGGATCACGAGGCTCGATTCGAGGTAAATCAGCATCGGCTGGCCGGACGCGCCGCTTTGCGACGCGGCTTCGATCGCGCGCCACAGTTGCATCAGGTAGTTCAGGTCCCACTGCAGCTCTTCGGCGCTGCGGCCGATGCCTGCGGTGCGCGCGATGATGCTCATGCCTTCCGGCAGTTGCAGCTGCGCCATGGTTTCGCGCAGTTCCTGGCGGTCGTCGCCCTCGATGCGGCGCGAGACGCCACCGCCGCGCGGGTTGTTCGGCATCAGCACCAGATACCGGCCGGCCAGCGAAATGAAGGTGGTCAGCGCCGCGCCCTTGTTGCCGCGCTCTTCCTTCTCGACCTGAACGATCAGTTCCTGGCCTTCCTTCAGCGCATCCTGAATGCGCGCGGAGCGCATCTCGACGCCGTCGCGGAAGTACTGGCGGGCGACTTCCTTGAACGGCAGGAAGCCGTGGCGGTCTTCGCCGTAGTTGACGAAGCAGGCTTCGAGCGACGGTTCGATGCGGGTGACGATTCCTTTGTAGATATTGCCTTTGCGCTGTTCGCGCCCGGCGGTTTCGATGTCGATGTCGATCAGCTTCTGCCCATCGACGATGGCGACGCGCAGTTCTTCCTGCTGCGTCGCATTGAACAGCATGCGTTTCATTGAACGGCTCCAGAGCGGCTGTGCGCGACCCACGCGCCGACGCGCGACGAGGCTTGTGGCCTCAGCGCCGGACGCGAACGGGCAGCGGCATGCCGCGCCTTATTGTGTTTTCACAAGCACGCTGGAGCGGGAAAGATGGCGGGAGAATTGCCTCAAGAGGGCGCCGTCCGCCAGAAATGGACGACTGCCGCAGGGCACATGCGAATACGGCTTCAAATAATCGCGCGGCACGCCACGAGCCCCGGACTACCGCCTGCTTGCGCCTTCTTCCATATCCCGCCGGTGCGCCAATGGGGCGCGTAACCGGACGGGCGAAGGGACTGCGGTGAGCCGCAGCGGGTTCGCTCAGATGCACGATTTCCCGCTCGGGGGTGCCTTGCCTGATTGTTTGACGTCGCCATGTTCCGCACTTCTTCGCGGAACGCCTCGGGCGCTCGCCGTATTTCGCCACTGACGCGCTTCGCTACGAACCGCCACCGGAACTTCAACCCGGTGGACGCCGCCCGTCGCGCAGGCTCGCCAGTCAAATTCTTTTTGACCAAAATTCCGTTACCGCGGCAGCGCACCGACCGAACGCGCCTGTGGGCGCCGTCCCTGCCGGACACGATTGCCGTGCGTGCAACTCGTTGCATCTCGTTTCTCAGGGTGAGCAACCAGCCCCGGGCGCAAGTAAAATGTCTGTTTATCGCTTGCGCCTCTCGCAATCCGCCCGCGGTTCGGCTTATGCGCCGGTTTCATCGCGCCGGTCGAACCTGCCGGCCGCCGCAGAGTGCTGGGCAAATTATATTCAGAATGAAAGAGTTAGGCAAAATTTCCCAGAAATCGGTCGCAAGTGATCAGGTCTCGATGATCGAGGTCGACGACAGCGCGGCCGGTCAGCGCATCGACAATTTTTTGTTGCGCGTCTGTAAAGGCGTGCCGAAAAGCCATATCTATCGCATTTTGCGCAGCGGCGAAGTGCGTGTGAACAAGGGGCGCGTCGACGCCCAATACCGGCTCGCGTACGGCGATCTGGTGCGGGTGCCGCCGATTCGCATCGCACAAATGCAGGCCGCCGCCGAGCCGCCGCTGCCGCCTTCCGCGCATTTCAACATACTGTTCGAAGACGATCATCTGCTGGTGATCGACAAGCCCGCCGGCGTCGCGGTGCATGGCGGCAGTGGTGTCGCGTACGGCGTGATCGAGCAGTTGCGCGCCGCGCGCCCGCAGGCGAAATTCCTCGAACTGGTGCATCGGCTCGACCGCGAGACCTCCGGTGTGCTGATGCTGGCCAAAAAGCGCACGGCACTGGTCGACCTGCATGAGCAGATCCGCGAAAACCGCATGGACAAGCGCTACTACGCGTGCGTACACGGCGAATGGGCGAGCGACTGGGGCCGCCGCCGCGCGGTGAAGGAGCCGCTGCACAAGTATCTGCTGCCGGACGGCGAGCGCCGCGTGCGCGTGCAGCCGGACGGGCTGCCGTCGCACACCATTTTCAACCTGATCGACCGCTGGCCCGATTTCGCGCTGCTCGAAGCGGAACTGAAAACGGGCCGGACCCATCAGATACGGGTTCATCTCGCGCATCTGGGGCTGCCGATCGTCGGCGACGCGAAGTACGGCGATTTCGCGCTGAACAAGGCGCTCGCCCGCTCGAACGCGGTGCCCGGCCTCAAGCGGATGTTCTTGCATGCGTACCGGCTGAAACTGACCCATCCGGCCACGCGCGATACGCTGCAGTTCGACGCGCCGTTGCCGGCAGAATGCAAGCGCTTCGTCGCGCAGCTCGCCGGGCAGAACGGCGCCGCGCACAGCGGCAACCAGGATACTTAATCCAATTAGTGAGACAGCGACGCATGGCCCGACAGCAATTTGATCTGATCGTCTTCGATTGGGACGGTACGTTAATGGATTCGACCGCGCACATCGCGCGCAGCATCCAGGCGGCGTGCCGCGATCTGGGCCTGCCGGTGCCGGCCACCGAGGCCGCCAGCTACGTGATCGGCCTCGGCTTGCGCGACGCGCTGCAGATCGCCGCACCGACGCTCGATCCCGCCGACTACCCACGGCTTGCCGAACGGTACCGGTTCCACTACCTGATCAAGGATCAGACCACCGAACTTTTCTCCGGCGTGCGCGAAATGCTGGTCGAACTGCGCGATACCGGCTACCTGCTCGGCATCGCGACCGGCAAGAGCCGCGTCGGCCTGAACCGCGCGCTCGACACGGTGCGGCTCACCAGCCTGTTCGACGGCACCCGCTGCGCCGACGAAACCTTTTCGAAGCCGCATCCGGCGATGCTTCACGAACTGACCCGCGAGCTCGGCCAGGACCCGGCGCGCACCGTGATGATCGGCGACACCACGCACGACCTGCAGATGGCGGTCAATGCGGGTGTGGCCGGCATCGGCGTCACCTACGGCGCGCATCCGGCCACGACGCTGGCCGCGCTGCAGCCGAAATTCGTCGCGGAAAGCGTCGGCTCGCTGGCCGACTGGCTGCGCGAACACGCATGAGCGGCGGCGAACTCGAAGCAGTGCGGGTCTGCGCGTCGGACGAACTGGTTGACGGCGGCGCCGGTGTGCGGCGCGACGCGCTGTGGGGCGGCGGTAACGCCGTTGTATTTTTCGTACGCTACGATGGCAAGGCATACGGCTACCTGAACCAGTGTGCGCACGTGCCGATGGAGCTGGACTGGGTCGAAGGTCAGTTCTTCGAATCGTCGGGCCTTTATCTGATGTGCGCGACGCACGGTGCGATCTACGCGCCGGACACGGGGAAGTGCGTCGGCGGACCGTGCCGCGGTGGCCGGCTGCGCCCGGTTCAGGTCGACGAGCGCGACACGCCCGACGGGCGCGCGGTATTCTGGCTGCCCGACGGCGAGCTCCGGCCGGCCGATCTCGGGCCTGCGAGCCCCGCCGCGCAAGCCGAAGTGCCTTGAAACTCCGATTTATTCTGGCGGCAACGCATGTCCGATAACCTCAATCCCGATTCCAAAGAGCCTGCGGCAAGCCGTCCCGCGACTTCCGGCGGCGAGCCCGGCTGGGAGCGCGCCGCGCTTGAGCGCATTGCGCTCGCCGCGATCGCCGAGCAGCGTGCGGCACGGCGCTGGCGCATTTTCTTCCGGTTCCTGTTTCTGGCGATCCTGGTCGTGATCGGCTGGGCCGTGTTCGATCTGTCCGGCGACAAGGTCGCGACTACCGGCCGACATACCGCGCTAGTCGCGCTGGACGGTGAGATTTCCGCAGATACGAACGCGAACGCCGAAGATATCGACGCCGCGCTGCAAGATGCGTTCTCCGACGCCGGCACGGCGGGCGTGGTCCTGCGCTGCAACAGCCCGGGCGGCAGCCCGGTGCAGGCGGGCATCATCAATAGCGAGATTCGCCGGCTGCGCGCCAAACATCCGTCGATTCCGCTGTATGTGGTGGTCGGCGACATGTGCGCATCGGGGGGCTATTACGCGGCTGCGGCGGCCGACAAGATTTACGTCGACAAGGCGAGCATCGTCGGCTCGATCGGCGTGCTGATGGACGGTTTCGGCTTTACCGGCCTGATGGACAAGCTGGGCGTGCAGCGGCGCCTGCATACGTCGGGCGAGAACAAGGGCTTTTTCGATCCGTTCTCGCCGGAAACGCCGAAAATGGACGCGCACGCGCAGCAGATGCTTGACCAGATTCACGCGCAGTTCATCGATGCGGTGCGCCAGGGGCGTGGCAAGCGGCTGCGCGAGACGCCGGATATCTTCTCCGGGCTATTCTGGACCGGAGAGAAGAGCGTCGAACTGGGGCTGGCCGACGGCTTCGGCGATACCGATTACGTTGCGCGCGAGATTATCAAGGCGCCGGACGTGGTCGATTACACGGTGAAGGAAAGCATCACCGATCGGGTCGCGCGCAAATTCGGCGCGGCGGTCGGCAGCGCGGCCGTGCATGCGCTGATTCTGGGTGGGAAGCTGAGTCTGCGTTGATGGCGCGCGAGCCGGGCGCGGCTGGCGACTTGCCGGCGTTTGAGTAGCCGGCTGCCAGGCAATCCGACCGCCGGCTGTGATTCCCGTGTTGCCTAGTTCGCCAGCAGCAGGAAAATCGCCGGCCGCTTGTGCAAATCGGGCGCGGGCTTTTTCTTCCAGTCACTGACCGCGCGGCTGACGATCGTTTCGTTTTCGAGCGTCAGATCGACCGCCACGCACACCAGCGTCGACGGCGCGCAGCTTGCGATCAGCGTATCGAGCAGCGCGCGGTTGCGGTAGGGCGTTTCGATGAAGATCTGCGTCTGCCGCGCCTTGCGGGATTGCTGTTCCAGTTCGCGCAGGCGCTTGGCCCGTTCGCCGGCGTCGACCGGCAAATAGCCGTGGAACGCGAAGCTCTGACCGTTCAGGCCCGAGGCCATCAAAGCCAGCAAAATCGAACTTGGTCCGACCAGCGGCACGACCTTGACGCCGCGTTCATGCGCGCGCCGCACCAGCAGCGCGCCCGGATCGGCGACCGCCGGGCAGCCGGCTTCGGACACAAGGCCCGCGTCGGTGCCGGCGAGAATTGGCTTCAGCAGCGCGTCGATTGCTCCGGCGGGTGTGTTGACGTTCAGTTCGCGTACCTCGATTTCCTGGATCGGCCGCTCGGTGCCGACCTTTTTCAGGAACACGCGGGTGGTTTTCGCGTTTTCGCCTATGTAATAGTGCAACGCCGCCGCGCGTGCGCGGACCGGTGCGGGCAGCACGGCGGCCAGCGCGTCCGTATCGCCGTCGCCGAGCGTGTTCGGGATCAGATACAGCACGCCGCTCATTGCGCCTCCCACATCGGGTAACCCGCCGCCAGCAGCATGCTCGACAGCGCGATCAGCGGCAGACCGACCAGCGCGGTCGGATCGTCGGATTCGATCGCTTCGAGCAGCGCGATGCCGAGTCCCTCCGATTTTGCGCTGCCGGCCACGTCGTACGGGGTTTCGGCGCGCAGGTAGGCGTCGAGCGCGGCGTCCGGCAGGTTGCGAAAGCGGACCCGGGTCACGACGTCGATGGCTGGCGCGTCGCCCGTGCGGCTGTCGAACAGGCACAGCGCGCTGTGGAACAGCACCTCGCGGCCGCGCATCGCCTGCAACTGCGCGAGCGCTTTTTCGTGCGTGCCGGGTTTGCCGATCTGCAGGTTGTCGAACGTCGCGACCTGATCCGAGCCGATCACCAGCGCGGCTTCCGTGTCGCGGAGGCTCGCCGCGACCGCGCGCGCCTTCTGCTGCGCGAGCCGCAGCGCGGTAGCTTGCGGCGTTTCGCCGGCTTGCGGCGTTTCGTCGATGTCGGGCACGGCGACCTCGAACGGGATGCGCAGGCGTTCGAGCAGCTCGCGGCGATAGCGCGAGCTCGACGCAAGAATCAGGCGGGGCGGGCGATTGACGGGTTCGGACATGCTGGATTCGGATGCTGGATGGGTATCTGCGACGCAGGCTGTGGGGCGCGCTTCACAGTGCGACTTAAGTGTTTGACTCGAAAAGACAAAACGGATATAGTCTTGGGCTTTTCTAGCGGGCGGCAGGGAGCGCACATGACGGATACGACTCAGGATCATGGTCAACCCGCTGGCGCAGGCAAGGCCGCCGCAGGTAAAGCCGCCGCTGTCGATCCGCGGCAGCTCGACGTATTCGAGTTTGCGCGCAGCGGCCGACAGGCGGCAGGTGTGGTGCGCGTCTCGCAGTTGCCGCGCATGTTAAACGAAGTCCCGGCGGAAGTGCCAGAAGCGGAGCGCGATACGGTGTTCACGTGGCAAGCCGAAGGGTCGACGCAGCCGGAATTGCAGGACGACGGTACCGAGGGTCAGCAACCGTATCTGCGGCTCGCGATTCACGGTGCCGCATGGCTCGAATGCCAGCGCTGCCTCGCGCCGTACGAGCAGGCATTCAACGTCGATGCGATCTACCGGATCGTCCAGACTGAAGCGCAAGCCGAAGAGTTTCCGCTCGAAGAAGATGAGATCGACGTGATCGTGGGCTCGCGCCAGTTCGATCTCGTCGAGCTGATCGAAGAAGAATTGCTGCTGTCGCTACCGCTCGTGCCGAAGCACGACGTCTGTCCGCAAGTGCACGAGAGTCTCGTGTCGGGGACGAGCGGGGAAGAAGGCGAAGTGGCACAGCAGGATCAAAGCGCGGCGAGCGACGAGCCCGAGCGGCCCAATCCGTTCGCGGCGCTGCGCAACCTGAAGCCGGGTGGTTCATCGGACGGTCCGGATGGATCGGACGATTCCGGCGGCAGCAGGCATTGAACACGTTGCAAGGGTAGCCGGGGTGTGCCGCGCTGGCCAGTCAGCCAAACGGCTGATGGCTGTGGCGTCATCGGGCTGTGTTAGAATTCGGAAAATTTTCAGGAGTTATCATGGCAGTTCAACAAAACAAGAAGTCGCCGTCCAAGCGCGGCATGCACCGTTCGCACGATTTCCTCAACGCAGCGCCGCTGGCTGTTGAGCCGAGCACGGGTGAAGTGCACCTGCGCCACCACGTCAGCCCGAACGGCTACTATCGCGGCAAGAAAGTCGTCAAGACCAAGAACGACTAAACGCCTGAGTGTGTTGCGCACTCAAACTGGCGTTTCGCGTGGCGACCGGCTCGCGTGACACCCTTCCCGGTACATCGAAAAGGCGGCATTCAACTGCCGCTTTTTTGTGCGTGAAAATCGTCGCATTCCATGACTGTTAAGCTCACGATCGATTGCATGGGAGGCGACCACGGTCCATCCGTGACCGTTCCCGCCGCCGTCAATTTCGTCCGCTCGCATCCCGATGCGCAGCTGCTGCTGGTCGGTATCGAAAGTGCAATCCGCGCCCAGCTGAAAAAGCTCAAGGCACAAGACGAACCGGCCTTGACGGTCGTCCCGGCTACCGAGATCGTCGCCATGGACGATCCGGTTGAAGTCGCGCTGCGCAAGAAGAAAGATTCGTCGATGCGCGTGGCGCTCAATCGCGTCAAGGACGAAGAGGCGCAGGCCTGTATCTCTGCCGGCAACACTGGCGCGCTGATGGCCGTGTCGCGCTACGTGCTGAAAACGCTGACGGGCATCGAGCGCCCGGCGATCGCGTTCGCGCTGCCGAATCCGACCGGCTACACGATGATGCTCGACCTGGGCGCCAACGTCGATTGCGAACCGCAGCATCTGCTGCAGTTTGCCGAGATGGGGCACGCGCTGGTGTCGGCGCTCGAAGGCAAGGAACGCCCGACCATCGGTTTGCTCAATATTGGCGAAGAAGTCATCAAGGGCAACGAGACCATCAAGCGGGCCGGCGAGCTGCTGCGCGCGAGCACGCTGAATTTCCGCGGCAATGTGGAAGGCGACGACATCTACAAAGGGACGACCGACGTGATCGTCTGCGACGGATTCGTCGGCAATGTTGCGCTGAAAACGTCCGAAGGCCTCGCGCAGATGCTGTCGAACATCATCAAGGAAGAGTTCGGCCGTTCGTGGCTCACCAAGGTGATGGCGGTGCTCGCATTGCCGGTGCTGCTGCGCTTCAAGAAGCGCGTCGACCATCGCCAGTACAACGGCGCGGCGCTGCTCGGCCTGCGCGGCCTCGTGATCAAAAGCCACGGTTCGGCGGACGCGTACGCGTTTGAGTGGGCTATCAAACGCGGGTATGATGCCGTCAAAAATGGCGTGCTGGAGCGCCTCGCACGCGCCATGGAAGAGAACGCCGGCTCGCTCGAGCAGGCGGCGCGGGTGGCGGGGGGCTCAGGCGGCACAACGGGTGGCGCAGTGGGTGGCACTGCTGGTGGCATCGCTGGTAGCACCAGCGGCGGCGCGGGTTTCGCGAACCCGGTTGGGCCGGGCGGTCCGATTGCAGGTCAGGCCGGGCCCTACGCCGCATCATCATCGAAGGCATAATGGCTCAATCGACTCTATATTCCCGCGTGCTCGGCACCGGCAGCTACCTGCCGCCCGACCGGGTCTCCAACCAGCAACTGGCCGATCGTCTCGCGCAGCAGGGTGTCGAGACGAGCGATGAATGGATCGTCGCGCGCACCGGCATTCACGCGCGCCACTTCGCCGCACCGGACGTTACCACCAGCGACCTCGCGCTGATCGCGTCGCAACGCGCGATCGAAGCCGCCGACGTCGATCCGCAGTCAATCGATCTGATCATCGTCGCTACCTCGACGCCGGACTTCGTGTTCCCGAGCACCGCGTGCCTGCTGCAGAACAAGCTCGGCATCAGGAACAACGGTGCGGCGTTCGACGTGCAGGCCGTGTGTTCGGGTTTCGCCTATGCGGTAGCGACCGCGGACAGCTTTATTCGCAGCGGCCAGCATCGTACGGCGCTGATCGTGGGTGCGGAGACTTTCTCGCGCATTCTCGATTTCAACGACCGCACCACCTGCGTGCTGTTCGGCGACGGCGCGGGCGCCGTGATCCTGCAGGCGTCGGACGAGCCGGGCGTGCTGGCCAGCGCGCTGCATGCGGACGGCAGCTACGCGAACATCCTGTGCACGCCGGGCAACGTGAACGGCGGCATCGTCAGCGGTAGTGCGTTCCTGCATATGGATGGCCAGGCCGTGTTCAAGCTCGCGGTTGGCGTGCTCGAGAAAGTCGCCATCGAAGCGCTCGAGAAAGCCAATCTGCAGGCCGACCAGGTCGACTGGCTGATTCCGCATCAGGCCAATATCCGCATCATGCAGAGCACTTGCCGCAAGCTCGGCTTGCCGCAGGAACGGATGATCGTCACCGTGCACGAGCACGGCAATACGTCGGCCGCTTCGATTCCGCTCGCACTCGACGTCGCGGTGCGCGACGGCCGCATCAAGCGCGGTCACAACGTGCTGATCGAAGGCGTCGGCGGCGGCTTTACGTGGGGCGCGTCGGTCATTCGCTTCTGATACCGGCGAATCGCGGCCACTTCGGCACGGCGCTTCGCGCGCGACATGCGCGCATCAGCGCTGCTGCCGGGCTACAGGCGGCATACCGCAGCCGTATGCCCGCCGCGGCCACGACTATCCAGGTCAACAATTTTGGGGACGATATGAAATTTGCGTTCGTTTTTCCGGGCCAGGGATCGCAATCGGTCGGCATGCTCAACGCGTTCGGCGATCATCCTGTGGTACGCGAAACGCTGCAGGAGGCATCCGACGCACTCGGCCAGGATCTCGGCAAGCTGATTGCCGAAGGTCCGGCGGAAGATCTGAATCTGACCACCAACACGCAGCCGGTGATGCTGACAGCCGCCTACGCGATCTATCGCGCGTGGCAGGCTGCGGGCGGCCCGGCGCCGTCGATCGTCGCGGGCCATAGCCTCGGCGAGTACACGGCACTGGTCGCCGCCGGCGCGCTGAAGTTCCGCGATGCGGTGCCGCTGGTGCGCTTTCGCGCGCAGGCGATGCAGACCGCGGTGCCGGTCGGCGAGGGTGGCATGGCGGCGATTCTCGGTCTCGACGATGCAACGGTGCGCGATGTGTGCAGCGAAGCGGCGTCGGCGGGCACGGTTGAAGCGGTCAACTTCAATGCGCCTTCGCAAGTCGTGATCGCCGGCCACAAGATCGCGGTCGACAAGGCCTGCGAGATCGCCAAGGCGAAGGGCGCGAAGCGCGCGCTGCCGCTGCCGGTGTCGGCGCCGTTCCATTCGTCGCTGCTGAAGCCGGCGTCGGATCAGCTGCGCGAGTATCTGGCGAACCTCGAACTCGCGGTGCCATCGATCGCGGTGGTCAACAACGTCGACGTCGCAATGGTCAACGAGCCGGCGGCAATCAAGGACGCGCTGGTGCGACAGGCGGCCGGCGCGGTGCGCTGGGTCGAATGCGTGCAGGCGATCGCGCAGCAGGGCGTCACGCACGTGATCGAATGCGGTCCGGGCAAGGTGCTGGCGGGGCTTACCAAACGCATCGACGGCAATCTGACCGGTGCGGCCGTGTTCGATCCGGCTTCGCTGGAAGAAACGCTGAAGCTGGTCAACGCGCAATAAGGCCGGCACGGGCGCTGCGGCAGCTGCGGCAGCGTCAGGAGTCAAACCGCCCGCCGCGCACAGCGGCCCCCGGCGGCACACGATGAGCAGAATGCAACAAGCGGAACGTAATGATGGATAACTCTCTCGACAAACAGATCGCCGTCGTCACCGGCGCGTCGCGCGGTATCGGCAATGCAATCGCGCTGGAACTCGCGCGCCGCGGCGCGACCGTGATCGGCACCGCGACCAGCGAAAGCGGCGCGCAGGCGATCACCGAAACCTTCAAGGCGGCCGGTCTGAACGGCCGCGGCGCGGTGCTGAACGTCAACGACGCCGCGGCGATCGAGGCGCTGGTCGACGGCACCGTGAAAGAATTCGGCGCGCTGAACGTGCTGGTGAACAATGCCGGCATCACGCAAGACCAGCTCGCGATGCGCATGAAGGACGAAGACTGGGACGCGGTGCTCGACACCAACCTGAAGGCCGTGTTCCGCCTGTCGCGCGCGGTGCTGCGCCCGATGATGAAGGCGCGCGGCGGCCGCATCGTCAACATCACGTCGATCGTCGGCGCATCGGGCAATCCGGGGCAGGCGAACTACGCGGCCGCGAAGGCCGGCGTGGCGGGCATGTCGCGTGCGCTTGCACAGGAAATCGCCAGCCGCGGCATCACCGTGAACTGCGTGGCGCCGGGTTTCATCGATACCGACATGACGCGCGCGCTGTCCGAAGAGCAGCAAACCGCGCTGAAGGCCAAGGTGCCGGCCGGGCGGCTCGGCTCGCCGGAGGACATCGCGCATGCGGTCGCGTTCCTCGCGTCGCCGCAGGCCGCGTATATCACCGGCACCACGCTGCATGTAAACGGCGGCATGTACATGGCGTAATCAAATTCGGTTACTATCCGCGCCGCGATGTCGTTTCTCTGAAGTTTCGCACTCTGATAGCGCAAGCCTCGCGGCAACGTGCGCGCCGTTTTACTGCGGGGCAAACCTGATAAAATGCGCGCACCTGTATTTATGAACTTTTTTCCCTTGGAGGGGTAATGGACAACATCGAACAACGCGTTAAGAAGATCGTTGCTGAACAACTGGGCGTCGCAGAAGCTGAAATCAAGAACGAAGCCTCGTTCGTCAACGATCTGGGCGCAGATTCGCTCGATACCGTCGAACTGGTGATGGCCCTCGAAGATGAGTTCGGCATGGAAATTCCGGATGAGGAAGCCGAAAAGATCACCACGGTGCAGCAAGCGATCGACTACGCGCGCGCCAACGTCAAGGCCTAAGTTCATTCGCCAGCGCACCGCCGCGTCTGCCGCGCCGTTCCGCTGTCGCGCCGGGTATCGGCCAGCGCAGGAACCGCGGCACGCCGCCGTCATCGGGATGCACGCCGGGCTCAAAGCCACAGGGCTCACAGGTTCGGTTCCTGTGGCCGCTGTGGCTTTTGCTTTGGGCGCTGTCGCGTTGGCATCCAGCAGTTTTTGCTTTCGTCATTCTATGGAAAAGGGGTTACCGTGAGCCGCCGTCGTGTTGTTGTTACAGGCCTGGGGCTGATTTCGCCTGTTGGCAATAATGTCGCTGATGGCTGGGCCAATCTGGTCGCCGGCAAATCAGGCATCGCCGACATCACGAAGTTCGATGCGTCGAACTTCTCCACCCGCTTCGCGGGTGAGGTCAAGGGCTTCGCTGTCGAAGACTACATGCCCGCCAAGGAAGCGCGCCATATGGATACGTTCATCCATTACGGCATCGCGGCCGGCATGCAGGCCATGCAGGACAGCGGGCTCGCAATCACCGAACAGAATGCCGAGCGCATCGGCGTGGTGGTCGGCTCGGGCATCGGCGGGCTGCCGATGATCGAAATCACGCAAACCGAACTGCTGAACCGCGGCCCGCGCCGGATTTCGCCGTTCTTCGTGCCGGCGTCGATCATCAACATGATCTCCGGCCACCTGTCGATCAAGTTCGGCCTGAAGGGCCCGAACCTGTCGATGGTCACGGCGTGCACCACCGGCCTGCACTGCATCGGCGAAGCGTCGCGCCTGATCGAATACGGCGACGCCGACGTGATGATCGCCGGCGGCGCGGAATCGACCGTGTCGCCGCTCGGTATCGGCGGCTTCGCCGCGGCGCGCGCGCTGTCGCAGCGCAACGACGATCCGGCGACGGCGAGCCGTCCGTGGGACAAGGAGCGCGACGGTTTCGTGCTCGGCGAAGGCGCAGGCGTGATGGTGCTCGAAGAGTACGAGCATGCGAAGGCGCGCGGCGCGAAGATCTACGCGGAAGTGTCCGGCTACGGCATGAGCGGCGACGCGTACCACATGACGGCGCCGCTCGAAGACGGCGACGGCGCGCGCCGCTGCATGCTGGCCGCGATGAAGAACGCCGGCATCAACGCCGACCAGGTCAACTACCTGAACGCGCACGGCACGTCGACGCCGCTCGGCGACCTCGCCGAAACGATCGGCATCAAGCGCGCGTTCGGCGATCACGCGAAGAACATCGTCGTGAACTCGACCAAGTCGATGACCGGGCACCTGCTCGGTGGCGCCGGCGGCCTCGAGTCGGTGTTCACGGTGCTGGCCGTGCATCATCAGGTGTCGCCGCCGACCATCAACATCTTCAACCAGGATCCGGAATGCGATCTCGACTACTGCGCGAACACCGCGCGGGAGATGAAGATCGACGTCGCGCTGAAGAACTCGTTCGGGTTCGGCGGCACGAACGGTACGCTGGTGTTCAAGCGCGCCTAAGCGGCGCGAGAACGTTTGACGCAGTCGCTTCAGTCGTACCCGTCAGGGCAGGCTGGCAGTGCGCCGGGGCAAGCGGCGCAGCCCGCCGGCCGCGGCGATCACCTGGTTCTATCGAATGGCGGATCTGTACAACGCATTGCGTTGCGCAGGTCCGCCTTGCTGTTTGGCGCAACCGTCGCGTTCATCGTCGTCGCCGTTGCGGCTGTCGGCACGACGCTCGCCGCGCACTTTGCGTTCGTGGATGCCGCCGTCGCCGGGCTGGTGACGCTTGCCGTACTGTGCACCGCACTGGCGCATTCGGAGCGGTGCCGGCCCGCGGCGCTTAAAATCGGGCCGGATGGATGGTCGGTCTGGACCCGCGCCGGGCGCCGCATCGCGCAAGGCCGCGTGGCCGGCTGCGCGCAATGGAGCGGTTGGCTGTTGTCGATTGCGCTTGTAGGCGACAATGACCGCACCCACACGCTGCTGATCGCCGCCGACATGCTGCCGCCCGAGCCGTTCCGCGCACTGGCGGTCGAGGCGCGGCGCGCCGCGCACGGCGCGTTGTAACGACTGTTACCGGTCACGGTTACTGCTGTAACGTCGGGGGATGAAGGGGACGCTACAATGGTGCCCCCGCGGGCCTCCTAGCAAACGGATTTATCAGGTGAGCGAAAAAGAAATTGATCAGGTGCTGGTCGAACGCGTACAGAACGGCGACAAGGCCGCGTTCGAGCTTCTGGTCACGAAGTATCATCGCAAGATCATCCGGCTGATCTCGCGCCTCGTGCGGGATCCCGCCGAGGTCGAGGATGTGGCCCAGGACGCCTTCATCAAGGCGTACCGGGCGTTGCCGCAGTTCCGCGGCGAGTCTGCTTTCTACACGTGGTTGTACCGGATTGCCGTGAATACGGCGAAGAACTACCTTGCGACCCAGGGCCGGCGCGCGCCGACGTCCACCGAAGCAGACGCTGAAGAAGCTGAAACTTTCTCGGATGCCGACCAACTAAGGGATATCAACACGCCCGAGTCGATGTTGATGAGCAAACAGATCGCAGAGACGGTCAATGCTGCGATGGCGGTTTTACCGGAAGAGCTGCGCACCGCCATTACTCTTCGTGAAATTGAGGGTTTGAGCTACGAGGAAATCGCCGAGATGATGGGTTGCCCGATCGGCACCGTCAGATCGAGAATTTTCCGCGCTCGCGAAGCCATTGCGGCAAAATTGCGTCCGCTGCTGGACACACCCGAAGGCAAACGCTGGTAACGGCGGCTTGTGGCCGATATACGATAGTCGGCCGAGGCTTTCCAGCGGACTTGCGGGGCGGCGGTGCAATATCTGGGTCAGGTGGTGTCACTACGGGGTGTCTGTAAGATGGGGAGCATCATGGGGTCGGTTTCGATGCATGCACAAGCGAACTCGCCAGCCAATTCGCGTACGAGCTCGCGCGGTGAGCGTCTTTCCGCTTTCGTCGACGGCGAGTTGCACGGCGACGAACCTAACAGTTTTCTTGCCGGGCTCGATCAGCAGGATCGGGCCGAATGGTCGTGCTATCACCTGATCGGCGACGCGCTGCGTTCCGACGATCTGGCTGTCAGCCCGGCCGCCAGCCACGCGTTCATGAGCGGTTTTGCCGCGCGCTTCGAAAGCGAAGCGCACGTGCTGGCGCCCGCGAAGTCGTTTGCCGGCCGCCGCTTCAGCATGTTGCGCAACCGGGTCGCACCGGCATTCGCGGTCGCGGCCGCGGCGGCGACGCTGACGTGGATCGTCGTGCCGCAGCTGCAGGGCGTGAACACCGGCGCGGCGCAAGTCGCATCGACCGGCGGCGATTCGGTGCAGCGCGTCGCGATGGCGTCGATGCCGGTGGCGACGGCGCAGCCGGCCGTGCAGGACGCGAACATCATTCGCGACGCCAGTCTCGATCAATATCTGGAAGCCCATCAGCAATTCGCGCAACAGCCGGTGATGGCTGGTTCGATGCCGCTGCTGCGGGCTGCCGCGGTGACCACGCAAAGCCGATAAGCTCTAATGCAGACTCTGCGGTTCAATAAAACGACAACCTGGGGTCGGCTGCCGGCATTCGTGTTCTGCGCAGCCGCATTGCTTTCAGCGTTATCCATCTCGCCGCGCGCGCTCGCGCAGGACGACTCGTCGGCCCGCCACACGGCGGCCGAACTGCTGAACCGGATCCATCAGGCCGCCCAGCAGCAGAACTACGAGGGTGCATTCGTCTATCAGCGCGGCACCTTCGTGCAGACCTCTCGCATCACGCACTACGCGACACGCAACGACGGCGAGTACGAGCAGCTCGAAAGTCTCGACGGCAAGCCGCGCAAGATGCTGCGCCATAACGACGAGCTGTACACGTTCGTGCCGGAGCGTC
Source organism: Paraburkholderia sp. (assembly GCA_035536055.1). GTDB lineage: Bacteria > Pseudomonadota > Gammaproteobacteria > Burkholderiales > Burkholderiaceae > Paraburkholderia. The sequence goes on from DATLOW010000347.1 coordinate 30,132, forward strand.
ATCTGTGCGTGGTCGAAACGCGGCAGAACAAGGATTCGTTTCCGGCGCTGCTGTCGGCGAGCAGCGACCAGGTGCTGTCGGTGTACGAACCCAAACTGCTCGGCAACGACCGCGTGGCGGGCCTCGAAGCCAACGTGATCGAACTCGATCCGAAAGACGCGTACCGCTTCGCGTACAAATTGTGGGCCGATACCAAGACCGGTCTGCTGTTGCGCGCGCAGACGCTCGACCCGAGCGGCGACGTGCTCGAGCAGGTGTCGTTTTCGCAGATCCGCATCGGCGTGCCGGTCGACAAGGCGCCGATTGCCGCCGGCATTCGTAATACGGCGGGCTGGACGGTCGTGCGTCCGCCGGTCGAGCCGGTCGATATGGAAGCGCAAGGCTGGCAGATCACGCCGAATGTGTCAGGCTTCAGAAAGATTCGCGAGTTGCGCCGGCCGATGGCCGCTCACGATCCGGCCAATCCGCCGATTCCGGTCGATCAGATGGTATTCTCCGATGGCCTCGCGGCCATCTCGATCTTCGTCGAGCCAGTCGAAAAAAATACCCGCAAGGAAGGCGCAGGCAGCAGTGGGGCGACTCACGTGCTGGTCAAGCGCCGCGGCGACTTCTGGATCACGGTGCTCGGCGAGGTGCCTCAGGCGACGTTGCAGCAATTTGCGTCTGCCATAGAATACAAGGCTCCCAAGTAATCCATCGGTCTACTACGACATGACGATATCCTCGGTGCGGAATTTCTTCGCGGCCGCGTTGCTGGTGGCTTGCCTGCCGTTCGCGCCGCACATTGCGTCGGCGGCGCCGGCTGCCAGCCTTCCCGATTTCACCGATCTCGTCGACAAGGTCGGCCCCGCGGTGGTCAACATCAGGACCACTGCACGCGTGTCGAGCAGCCCGCGCGGGCTGCCGCCGGGCCTCGACGACGGCGACATGTCCGAATTCTTCCGGCGTTTCTTCGGCATTCCGATGCCGCAGACGCCACCCGGCAGCACGCCGCGCGGTAATGGCGGTGGCGGTGGCGGAAACAGCGACGGCGGCGGCCAGGGCGGCAGCAGCCAGGGCGACCAGCAGGACAACAGCAGCAGCGATTCCGAGACCAACAGCGGCGTGGGCTCGGGCTTCATCCTGTCGGCCGACGGCTACGTGATGACCAACGCGCACGTGATCGACGACGCCGATACGATCTACGTCACGCTCACTGACAAGCGCGAGTTCAAGGCGAAGCTGATCGGCGTCGACGAGCGCACCGACGTGGCGGTCGTGAAGATCAACGCATCGAACCTGCCGACCGTGACGATCGGCGATTCTAACAAGGTGCGCGTCGGCGAGTGGGTGGTCGCGATCGGTTCGCCGTTCGGCCTGGAGAACACGGTGACGGCCGGTATCGTCAGCGCGAAGGGGCGCGACACCGGCGACTATCTGCCGTTCATCCAGACCGACGTCGCGGTGAATCCGGGCAACTCCGGCGGTCCGCTGATCAACATGCAAGGCGAGGTGATCGGCATCAACTCGCAGATCTATAGCCGCACCGGCGGTTTCATGGGCATCTCGTTCGCGATTCCGATCGACGAGGCGATGCGCGTGGCCGACCAGCTGAAAACCTCCGGCAAGGTGGTGCGCGGCCGCATCGCGGTGGCGATCGGCGAGGTGACGAAGGACGTCGCCGACTCGCTCGGTTTGCCGAAGGCGCAAGGCGCGCTGGTCAGCAGCGTCGAGCCGAACGGCCCGGCAGACAAGGCCGGCATCCAGCCGGGCGACATTATCCTGAAGTTCAACGGCCATTCGGTCGATACGGCCACCGATCTGCCGCGCATGGTCGGCGATACGAAGCCCGGCACGAAGACCACGATTACGATCTGGCGTAAGGGCCAGACGCGCGATCTGCCGATCACGATTGCCGAGATGCAGCCGGACAAGAGCACGCGCGCCGACCAGAAGAAGCCGCCGGCACCGAAGCAGCAGGCGACCAATGCGCTGGGCATCGCGGTCAGCGACATTCCGGCCGATCAGCTGAAGTCGCTGAAGATCCGTGGCGGCGTGCAGGTCGATGTGGTCGAAGGACCGGCTGCGCGCGTCGGCCTGCAGAAGGGCGACATCATCATGCGGGTCGGCGATACCGATGTGACCAGCGCGAAGCAGTTCGACGAAATCACCGCGCATCTCGATCCGCAGAAGATGGTCGCGCTGCTGGTGCGCCGTAACGACAACACGCAGTTCGTGCCGATCCGGCCGCGCTCGTCGGCGCAGAAGTGACGGCTGCGGCGCGCGCGCCGCTGGCGCTGACGCTGTACGGGCGCGCATGGTGTCATCTTTGTGACGACATGCGCGCCGCGCTCGAACCGTTGCTGGTAGAGTTCGGTGCGCATGTCGAAGTAATCGATATCGATGCGGATCCGGCGCTCGAAGCGCGTTACAACGAACGGGTGCCAGTGCTCGCGTTGAACGGCGTCGAGCTGTGCCACTATCACTTCGACGAAGCGCGGGTACGTACCGCGCTGCTTGCGGCCTGACCGCCATCCCCGCAAATCCGCCTGCCGAACCCCTTTTCGGCTAAAATAGGCAGGTTTTTCAGTCTGTTTACAAGGCGTGCTCCGCAGCCCTCCGAGCGCGCCTTTTTCGCTTGATCGGCCTTGAATGGATCATATTCGTAACTTTTCGATCATTGCGCACATCGACCATGGCAAGTCGACGCTCGCAGATCGCATCATCCAGATTTGCGGCGGCCTGTCGGACCGCGAAATGGAATCGCAAGTGCTCGACTCGATGGATCTCGAGCGCGAGCGCGGCATCACCATCAAGGCGCAAACCGCGGCGCTCAGCTACAAGGCGCGCGACGGCAAGATCTACAACCTGAACATGATCGACACGCCGGGCCACGTCGACTTCTCGTACGAGGTCAGCCGCTCGCTGTCGGCGTGCGAAGGCGCGCTGCTGGTAGTCGATGCAAGCCAGGGTGTCGAGGCGCAGACGGTCGCCAATTGCTACACGGCCATCGAGCTCGGCGTCGAAGTCGTGCCGGTGCTGAACAAGATCGACCTGCCGGCCGCCAACCCGGAAAACGCGATCGCCGAAATCGAAGACGTGATCGGCATCGATGCCACCGACGCCGCGCAGTGCAGCGCGAAGACCGGTCTCGGCGTCGAAGACGTGCTCGAATCGCTGATCGCCAAGGTGCCGCCGCCCAAGGGCAACCCCGACGCGCCGCTGCAGGCGCTGATCATCGACTCGTGGTTCGACAACTACGTGGGCGTCGTGATGCTGGTACGTATCGTCAACGGCACGCTGCGCACCAAAGATCGCATCCGCATGATGGCGACCGGTGCCGAGTATCCGGTCGAGCACGTCGGCGTGTTCACGCCGAAGTCGCGCAATCTCGAAACGCTGTCGGCCGGGCAGGTGGGCTTC